>NZ_JBIUBX010000020.1:0-128927 GCF_044548445.1 Streptomyces sp. NPDC052016 | reverse complement strand
CGTCCCGGCCTGACAGCCAACCCAGCGTGACAGCCGCCCGACGGCACAACCCACCCGGCCTGACAGCCAACCCAGCGTGACAGCCGCCCGACGGCACAACCCACCCGGCCTGACAGCCAACCCAGCGTGACAGCCGCCCGACGGCACAGCCGACCCGGCGTGGCAGCCGACGCGGATGCCGGCCGGCGTGGATGCCGGCCGGCGGATCGCGCGGTCAGGCGGCGGCGAGGGCTTCCAGCTCGCGCAGCACCTCCGCGGGCGTCGGCAGCGACGCGGTCTCCGCGGCGAGCGTCCGCGTCCGCTCGGCGTACCGGGGGTTCGACAGGATCTCCCGACAGCCCGCGGCGATCACCTCGTCGGGGGTGCTGCCCTCCTCCGGCCGGTGCCGGTCCACCATCAGCGCGGCGCCGAAGCCGGCCACGGCCTCCGCGACGGCCTTGCCGTAGCCGTTGTCGGGCATGATCAGCTGGGGCACGCCCGCGTTGACCAGCGTCATGGCGGTGGTCGCGCCGCCGTGGTGGACGGCCAGGTCACAGGTGGGCGCGACGACGTCCAGGGGGATCCAGCCGATGCGGACGTCGCCCAGTTCCGGGCCGTACCGCTCGGCGGCCTCGGGGAGCGCCGCGATCAGCACCTCGGCTCCCGTCGCGGTCAGCTCGTCCACCAGCTTCCGCAGCGAGCTGCCGGGGGTGTCGAGCATGAGGTTGCGGGTCCCGGCGGTGATCAGCACCCGGTCGCGTCCCTCGGGGCGGGTGTACATCCAGGGCTCGAGCCGGCGCTGGCTCACCCGGGGGACCCAGCGCATCGACCGCGCGGCGGGGGCGCCCGGCGGGCGGAGGGACGGCGGGCAGAGGTCGATGAAGAGGTCGGGGGCCGGCAACTCGGTCAGGCCCAGGCGCTCCAGTTCCGGCTGGAGCTCCTCCACCGCCTTGCGGTCGCGGCGCGCCATCGGGGCGATGTGCCATATGTGCCGGACGTAGGGGACCTTGAGGCGGGCGGCGAGCACCCTCGGGACGTGCGACAGTCCGCCGACGACCAGGTTGGGGGTCCAGGTCCGCGTCAGCTCCAGCAGTGCGTCGAGCCGGACGGCGGCCGTCATGGAGTCCTGGCCGTACCGCATGCGTTCGGGAGTGATGCAGACCGCGGGAAGACCGACGGACGCCGCGGCCGCGATCAGCGGTTCGTCGGCGGCCAGCAGGATCTCGTGGCCGGCGTTCCGCGCGGCCGCGGCGAGGGGGGCGACGCCGAAAACGGCTGCCTGGCTGCCACCGACGGTGAACAGTAATTTCATGGCGATTGAACTTCCTCCGCTGAGAAGGTGGATGCGCTGTTTCCGGGCGTCGTTTTGGACTCAGCCCGCCTCGGCCATTTCCATGATGTATTGGCCGTAGGCCGATTTCGCGAGGCGGCTTCCGAGCCGGTAACACGTCTCCCGGTCGATGTATCCCATACGCCAGGCGATCTCCTCGAGACAGGCGATGCGCACGCCCTGGCGGTGTTCCAGGACCTGGACGTAGTCCCCCGCCTCCATGAGCGCGTCGTGGGTTCCGGTGTCCAGCCAGACGAAACCACGGCCCAGCGGGATCAACGTGGCCTCGCCCCGCTCCAGGTAGACGCGGTTGAGGTCGGTGATCTCCAGCTCTCCGCGCTCCGAGGGCCGTAGTGCGCGGGCGAAGTCCACGACCTTGTTGTCGTAGAGGTACAGGCCGGTGATCGCCATGTTGGTCTGCGGTTTGGCGGGCTTCTCCTCGATCGCGACGAGTCTCCCCTGCTCGTCGAGGGTGCCGACGCCGTAGCGCTCGGGGTCGCGCACCGGGTAGCCGAAGAGGACGCAGCCCTGGAGGTCCTGGGCGGCCCGCTGGAGCATCGGCCCGAACTCGTAGCCGTGGAAGATGTTGTCGCCCAGCACCAGGGCCACGGAGTCGTCGCCGATGTGGTCCGCGGAGACCAGGAACGCGTCGGCGAGGCCGCGGGGCTTGTCCTGCTCCGCGTAGGTCAGCCGGATTCCGAGCCAGGAGCCGTCGCCCAGCAGCCGGCGGAACATCTCCTGGTCCTCGGGGGTGGTGATGATCTCGATTTCGGTGATCCCGGCCAGCATGAGAGCCGACAGCGGGTAGTAAATCATCGGCTTGTCGTAGACCGGGAGCATTTGCTTCGAGACACCGAGCGTGATCGGATGGAGTCTCGTACCATTGCCGCCGGCCAGGATGATGCCCTTCATCGTGGCGCCTCCTCCGTATATTCGCGCCGATCAGGGATGCCCGCACTTTATATCGGGAGTACGCGCGGCCGGAAGTTCCGTCTCGATGTCACAAGTGCTGCGAATAGCGGCGGGTATTGACGAACAAAGCGCCACCTCGCCAAGCTGGACATCATCCCGGTTCAGGCACGCGAATTTCCTATTGTGTTTAGGTGGACCTGTGAGAATCGAAGATCTGACACCCGTTCAGGCAACCGAGCGCCGGGTCGGCATCGGCATCATCGGGTGCGCCGACATCGCGGTACGGCGAGCCCTCCCGGCGATCCGGGAGTCGCCGTTCCACCTGGTGGCGGTCGCGAGCCGTTCCCAGGAGAAGGCCAAGGGCGTCGCGGCCGCGTACGACTGCGAGGCCGTCGCGGGTTACGACCGGCTCCTCGAACTGCCCGACGTCGACGCGGTCTACATCCCGCTGCCGAACAGCGAGCACGCCGAGTGGGCGCGCCGGGCGCTGAGCGCGGGGAAGCACGTGCTGATCGAGAAGCCGGCGGTGCCCGGTGAGGAGACCGCGCGGGCCCTCGTCGCGCTCGCCGAGGAGCGCGGACTGCTCGTCATGGAGAACTTCGCGTTCCTGCGGCATCCCCAGCACGAGCAGGCGCGGTCCCTCCTCGCCGACGGAGCCATTGGGGAACTGCGCGCCTACAACGGGGTGTTCGGCATTCCGCCGACCGACCCGCGCGGGATCAAGTACCAGGCGGACCTCGGCGGCGGGGCGCTGTGGGAGGTCGGCTGCTATCCGGTGCGCGCGGCCCAGGAGTACCTGGGGTCCTCGCCGCGGGTCCTGGGCGCCGGGCTGACGTTCGATCCGGCACTGGGCGTGGACGTCTCCGGAGTGGCGCTGCTGAGTGACGGCGACGGCGTCACCGCGAACTGCTCCTTCGGCCTGTCCCACAGCTACCGGTCGACGTACGACCTCTGGGGCAGCGAGGGACGTCTGACCCTGGAGTGGGCGTTCACCCCCTCGCGGGACGCCCGTCCGGTGCTGCGCCTCCAGCAGAAGGACCGCGAGACCAGGATCCTCGCTCCGGCGTCGGACCAGTTCCTCGGCGTGTTCACCGCCTTCCACGACGCCCTGCGTGATCCGGCCGCGCGTCCGGCGCACCATCACGAGCTGGTCCGGCAGGCCGAGTTGATGGCCCGGATCCGCGCGCACGCCCTCGACGGGGGGACCCGGTGAGCGGGAAGCGGTGAGGGCCCCGCCGGAAAACACGCAACGGCAGCCGGCGTCGTCGCGGACGCCGGCTGCCGTTCCTCTCGTGCTAGCGAGCGGTGAACCCGACGATCGGGTACAGCCGTTCGGACGTGCTCTGGTACTTGGCGATACGGGGCTGGGCGGTCGAGATGAGCCTCCACGCCTGCGCGTGCTCGGCGCCGTCGAGCCGGTGCGGCTCGACCTTCACCGGGCCGCGCCCGAACAGCTCGATCGTCGCCTTCTCCGGGTGCGCCATCAGGTTGGCGTACAGGTCCGGGTTCCGGCTTCCGCCGCCCGAGGTGATGCTCAGCCAGGCGTCCCCGTCGCCGAACCAGGCGACGGGCGTCTCCCGCGGCTGCCCGCTCCGGCTGCCCACGGTGTGCAGGACCAGCACGTCCATTCCCATGAACCGGGCCTTTCCGCCGCGGACCTTGCGGATCATCCGGGCGTTCATCTTCTTCTGCGTCCACCGGGAGAACGCCCCGGGCGTGCCCGGCTTTCGTCCGGCCTCCGCCATCGGCCACCTCGAGTCGATTCCCGCACCCCGCGGGCGCGATGTCGAATTCAGAACCGACGCGTCGGAATTCCGGTGCGCTCATCCGTCGCGCCCGCTACCGCGATCCGTTCGGCAGAGCGGGAAAAGGGCGCGGCAGGCACTGGTCGTACGTCGGCAGGAGGCCGGCGGCCGCCGCCTCGGCCAGGGTGGGGGCCGCGGCGTCCTTGTCCGAGCGGATCGGTGGTTCCCTCAGATCCCACGGCAGCGCCAGGGCCGGATCGAGCGCGTCGATGTCGATCATGGTTCCCGGCTCGTACTCCTGCGAGCAGAGGTAGCTCATGCACGTGTCGTCGGTGAGGGCGAGGAACGCGTGGCCGACACCGTCGGGCAGGTACACGGCCGTCCCCGTCTCCGGGCTCTGGTAGGTGACGTCGTAGTGGCCGAACGTCGGCGAGCCCACGCGGATGTCGACGGCGATGTCGAGCGCGCTGCCGCGCACGCACGTGACGAACTTCGCCTGGCCGGGCGGGACCTTGGTGCCGTGGATGCCCCGGAGGGTGTTCCGCCTGGACACCGAGTAGTTGACCTGGCGGACCGCGAACTCCCAGCCGCTGCCGGCCAGCAGGGCGCTGGCCTTCACCGACTCGAAGAAGTATCCCCGCCGGTCGCTCAGGGGTTCGGGCTCGACGCGGTAGGCGCCGGGGACCGTCATTTCCGAGATCAGCACGGAACGCTCCTCGCCGGCTCAGCCGGTGGAGGCCGGGCCGGCTCCGGCCGCCTCGGCGATCCGCCGGCGCATGGACGCGGAGTCGTTGGCGCGCGGGAACTCCTCCTGCGGGACCTCGAGACCGAGGAAGGCGCACAGCGGCTCCCACCCCTGCCGCACGTCGTAGACGAGGACGTTGTCCGCGCCGAGGGCGCGCACGACCTCCTCGTTGTGCCGGTGGTAGGCCTCGATGGCGTGGTCCTTGTCGGAGAACCGGCCGTCGAAGAGGCCGTCCCAGACCATGGTGCTGACGACGCGGAACAGCCGGGCCTGACGGGAACCGGGCTCCGGCGGGTTCTCCATGCTCCGCAGGGCGAACTGGTACAGCGTGTCGTAGGTGCTCCGGTACCAGCCCTCGGCCTCGCGCACCGTGAGGATCACCTTGGCGTCGGGGAACGCCTCGCTGATCTGCCGGTAGTAGACCGCGCAGGGACCGTCCACCGCGGAGGTGTAACCGTCGAACACCGCCGCCCAGTCGGGGCGCTCGCCGTCGCAGACGATCCGCTCCCACTGCGCGAGGCGCTCCTCGTCCCCGACGATGTCGAACATGTGGAAGCAGGGGCCGAGACCGAGCCGGTCCAGGGCCACCTGCAGTGACGTCGTGCCGGTCCTGCCCAGGCCGGCGTTGATGAGCTTCAGCACGGTGATGAGTCCCCTTCCTCAGCGCCAGGCCGCGGGTTCCTGCCGGGTGGCGACGTTCACGCGGTTCCAGAAGTTGACCAGGCCGATGTGCATGACCAGCGCGCCGAGTTGCTCGTCGTTGTAGTACCGGGCGGAGTCCTCCCAGACCTCGTCGGACGCCATGTCCTGCGGGTCGGTCATCAGGGTGACGGCCTCGGCCATCTCCAGCGCCGAGCGCTCGGCGTCGGTGAAGCAGGACTCGGTCCGCCAGGTGGCCACCAGCGGGAGGCGCTCGTCCGCCTTCTCCGCCTCGCCGGGCTCGTCCGGGAGCGTGTAGACACGGCCGTTGATCTCGCTGACACGCAGCCGGACGAGGTCGAGGGTCGTCTGCGGCACGCCGACCTTGCCGATGACCTCGGTCAGGTCGAGCAGGGGCTGCAGGGCGCCGGGAACGACCAGGGAAGGGTTGTCCATCCGTGGAGTCATCGGGTCTTCTCCTGTGCGATAAGAACGTGTGAATTACCTCGGAAGCATGCTGCTCTCCGCCCGTCCCATTCGGCAAGGAATCCCGTTCAACTGCGGAATGCGCGCAGATGCAACGCCCCGCAATCCGTAAGTTGCAGGGAATTCGGACGATGACTTGTAGTGGTCTCGTGTCAGACTCCACCGCAACGAAGAGTAGGCAGCCTATCTGCCGCGGCATTCAGGAAACTCGGCTATTTCTTCTCGAAGGTCATTCCACGGTCGCCGCGCATGTGCGGGACGTGCTCACCGCCATCCGTGAGACGGATGCGGAGCTCGGCGCGTACGTCGAGGTCGCCGGGGACCGTGCGCTGCGCGAGGCCGAGGCGGCCGACCGCCGCATCGCCGCCCTCGGCGAGGCCGCCTTCCGCGACCGGCCGCTGCTCGGCGTCACGGTGTCGGTGAAGGACCTCATCCAGACGCAGGACCTCCCCACCAGGCGGGGGTCGCTGCTGCCGAACCGTCGCACCGCCGCCGACGCGCCCTCCGTGGCGCGGCTGCGGGCCGCGGGCGCGATCGTCGTGGGGAAGACGACGACGTCGGAGTACGGATGGAGTGCGAGCACCGTCGGCCGGGTGTCCTCCCCCACCCGCAATCCGTGGGCACGCGACCGGACCGCCGGCGGCTCCAGCGGCGGGTCGGCGGCCGCCGTGGCGGCGGGACTGTGCACCGCGTCGCTCGGCACCGACGGAGCCGGCTCGGTCCGCATCCCCGCGGCGTTCTGCGGCGTGGTCGGGTTCAAGCCCTCCTACGGGCGGATCCCCTACGTGCCGCCCTGCCCCGAACGGCTGTCCCACGTCGGGCCGCTCGCGCGGAGTGTGGCGGACGTCGCCGCGCTCATGCCGGTGCTGGCGGGCCCCGACCACCGCGACCCCGACTCGGTGACCGCTCCGCCCGCGCCCGCCGCGGCGCGCACCCCGCTGCGCATCGGCTGGATCGAGTTCCGCGGGACGTCCGGCGCGGTCCGCGACGTCACCGAGGGCGTCCTGCCGGTGCTGGCCGCGCTGGGACATCGCGTCGACCGCATCGAGGCCCCGTTCCCCGACCCGTACGGCGCCCTGGTGGACATCCTCGCCGCGGCCGACGCGCACGGCACCGCGCCGCGGGACGAGCCCTGGTGCGACGAGGGCCGGCTCGCGATCGTGCGGTACGGGCGCTCCCTGAGCGGCGCCGCGGTGGCCCGCGCCGAGGAGGGGCGGCTCGCCCTGCGGACGAGGCTCGCCTCGGTGATGGAGACCTACGACCTGCTGGCCATGGCGACCGTCCCGATCGAGCCCTTCGCCGCCGACGCGATCGGCCCGCCCTGGGCGGCGGACCCCGGGGACCTGCGCTGGCTCGCGTGGTCCCCCGCGACCTACCCGTTCAACCTGACCGGCCAGCCCGCCCTGTCGCTGCCCGTCGGCCTCACGCCGGCCGGGCTCCCGGTCGGTCTCCAACTCGTGGGCCGGGTCGGCGACGACGACCTCGTGCTCTCGGCCGCCGAACTCCTCGAGACGGCGCTCGGTCTCACCCTGACTCCCCCCGGCATCACAACGGAAGGAAGATGATCATGGTTTCCAGGTCGTGGTTCCTGCACTCCGACGAGAGCGGCTTCGGGCGCCCCTCGATCGTCACCGAGCCCGTGCGCCGGGCCGTCGAGGACGACTTCGCCTTCTCGGCGGCCGAACTCCTCGAGACGGCGCTCAACCTCACGCTGGCCCGCCCCGGCGTCACCCGGAAGGGGCAGTGACCATGGTTGCCAGGTCATGGGCCCTGCACGGCGACGACAGCGGCGTCGGACGCCCCGGGTTCGTCGCCGAGTTCGGGCTCTGGGACGACCGGCAGGCCGCCGCGGCCGAGCAGGTCGAACTGCAGCTGCGCGAGGTCGACCTGGTCCGGGTCGTCTTCTGCGACCCGCACGGGCTCGCCCGGTCCAAGACGGTGCCCGCGAACGTGTTCCGCTCGGTGCTGCGCAACGGCATGGACTTCAGCGCCGGGCCGTTCCTCTTCGACACCGGCCACGCCGTCGCCGTCGACTTCCTCGAGGACGCCGGTGTGGGGGTCGGCGAACTGCTCGGCGCGGGCGACTTCGTGCTCGTCCCCGATCCGCGCACGTTCCAGGTGCTGCCCAGGAGCGAGCCGAGGACCGCCTGGGTGCTCGGCGACGAGTACCTGCGCGACGGCACGCCGCACCCGCTCTCCACCCGCGGCGTGCTGCGCCGGGTCTGCGCCGAGTACGCCAGGCACGAGCTGTCCCCGGTCATCGGCCTCGAGGTCGAGTGGTACCTCACCCGGCTGACCGGCGGCCCGGTGGGCAACGCGGGCAACGGTTTCGGCCTCCAGGGGCCCGCCCCCGAGGTGGAGGCCGTGAACCCCGGCTACCAGTTCAACCTCGACAGCTACTACGACTCGGTGGCCGACGTCGCCGACCCGCTGGCCGCGATGCTGATGAAGCTCGGCCTGCCCCTGCGCTCGTTCGAGCACGAGTCGGGTCCCGGACAGCTCGAGACGACCTTCGACCCCATGCTGGCGCTGGACGCCGCCGACGCGATGCTGCTGTTCCGCACCCAGCTCAAGCAGGAGTGCAGGCGCCGCGGCTACCACGCGTCCTTCATGACCCTGCCGCGCCTGGCGAGCTTCGACGCCAGCGGCTGGCACCTCCACCAGTCCGTCACCGCCACGAAGACCGGCCTCAACCTGTTCGCCGCCGGCGACGGCCTGCAGGACGCCATCTCCCCTGAGGGCGAGGCCTACATCGAGGGCCTGCTCTCCCACGCGCGGGAGTTCTGCCTGCTGTCCGTTCCGACCGTGAACGGCTACCGGCGGCTGGCCCCGGAGTTCACGCTCGCCCCGACCTCCGTGGACTGGCAGTACGAGAACCGCAGCGCCCTGGTCCGGGTGCTCAGCGGTGGCAGCTCGACCCACGTCGAGAACCGGATCGGGGAGCCGTGCGCCAACCCCTACCTCGCCATCGCCTCCCAGCTGCACGCGGGCCTCGACGGGCTGCTCTCCGGCGTTCCGTCGCGGAGCGGCCCCCACCCGCCTCTGCCGAAGACCCTGCGCGAGGCGCTGGCAGCGTTCCGCGCGAGCGACAGCGCCGGGCGACTGCTCGGCGCGCCCCTCGCGTCCTGCCTGGCGAAGCTCAAGGAGAGCGAGGCCGCCAGGTTCGACGCCTGGTGCGCGGCCGAGCCGCCCGGGAGCGATCCGGGCGAGGTCACCGCGTGGGAGCACCGCGAGTACTTCGGCGCCTTCTGAGCCACCCCCATCAGTCAGCACAAGCCCGCCACAAGGAGAGAACCGCCATGTCACGGTACGAATGGGATGGAACCAGCCCCGCCATCGAGACGCTCAAGGAGGCCGTCGAGCCCTCCCGTCAGAAGGTCCTCAGCCACCCGGTCTACCAGCAGTTGAACACCGTCGACGCCGTCGTCACGTTCATGGAGCACCACGTGTTCGCCGTGTGGGACTTCATGTCCCTGCTCAAGTCCCTGCAGCGCCGGCTGACCTGCGTCGAGGTGCCGTGGGTTCCGTCCGCCTCCACCGGAAGCCGCAGGCTCATCAACGACATCGTCCTCGTCGAGGAGAGCGACGAGCTCGGCGACGGCTTCATCAGCCACTTCGAGCTCTACCTGGACGGCATGCGCCAGTCGGGCGCCGACACCTCGCGCATCGACGCCTTCATCGCCCTGCTGCGCGAGGGGCGTCCGGTCCCCGCCGCGCTGGAGGAGGCGGGCGTGCCGCAGCCGGTGGCCGAGTTCGTGAACACGACCTGGGACTTCATCGACCACTCGCCCGTGCACTGCCAGGCCGCGGCGTTCGCCTTCGGCCGCGAGGACCTGATCCCCGACATGTTCGACCAGGTCGCCGCGCTCGACGCCGGCCACGGCTCGCTGTCCACGTTCGTCGACTACCTCCGGCGGCACATTCAGGTGGACGCCGAGGAGCACACGCCGATGGCGATGCAGATGCTCGCCGACCTGTGCGGCGACGACGAGGCCAAGTGGGCCGAGTGCCGGGAGACCGTCGACCGCGCGCTCGCGGCCCGGACGAGGCTGTGGGACGGCATCTCGAGCGCGATCGCCGAAACCGCCCGCTGACGGCCCACCACGCGTGAGGGGAGCACACCATGCCAGGGGTGAAAGACACGCCGTCCGTGGCCACCGGCGGACGCACCGAGCGGATCGCGCGCCGGTCCCGCGACGAGAACTGGAAGAAACCGCCGCGTCGCATCGAGACGTCGGAATGCATCACCTGTGACACCTGCCTGCGCAGCTGCCCGCCCGAGTTCGGGGCGATCTTCGACGACGGACTCAACGTCGTGATCGTGCCCGAACTCTGCTCCGGCTGCCCGAAGTGCGTGATGGTCTGCCCCGTCGACTGCATCTACGTGGACGAGGAGTGGAGCGCCACCGAGGCCCGGATGTGGGAGCACATCGACCTGACCACCAGGGGAACCACATGACCCTCCCCACCGAGCCGGACAGGACGCTCCCGCGCAGGGCCGCCCTGGCGAAGGCACGGCAGAGCCGCAGGCCGAGCAGGCTCGGCCGGCCGGCCGGCGCCACGAGGGAACCCGACTACCTGACCGCCAAGGACGCCGGGTTCCCGGAGCTGCTCCAGCAGACCTGGCAGCGGGCGACCGCCGCACCGGACCTGGCGACGGCCGTGGACACGCTGCTCACGCTCGCCGGGCACGTGCCGGCCGACATCCAGTTGCGGGCGCTGCCCCTCGAGGACGAGACCGCGCTGAAGGTGCTGGTCGGCAGGTCCTGGCGGGACGACGGCCGGACCACCGACCGGGCCGACGGCGCCCCCACCGCCTTCCTCGGCGAGATCGGGCTGGACCGGAGCGGCCGGCTCGTCGTCCGCGTCCCGTCGAAGGGCCCGCTGAGCGGCGACGCCGACCTGGTCGACGGGGTGCTGCGGGTGCCGTGGTCCGCCGAGGACCTCGCGGACTACCAGGTCGAGCTGGCCCTGGCCGCCGACCGGTGGCACGCGTCGGTCGCCGACTGCCGCCAGTGGCTGATGGCGGCCGGCGCCGACGGCCGCCGTGAGCTGTTGGGGGACCTGACGGAGGCGGCGATCAGGACCGCGCCGTTCATCCTCTACGCCGGCGAACGCCAGTACACCAACTTCCGCGACCGGAACACCCTGACGGGCAAGACGCTGCGGCCGGGGCACCCCGACTGCGCGCTGAGCAGCCTGGCCGCGGTGCCGCTCGAGCTGTGGTCGGACAGCGACGTGCTCCTGGTGGTCTGCCTCACGCTGCTGGTGCGGTCGGCCGGGTACGCCCGGATCGAGGAGGCCAACGGGACCCAGCTCACGCTGGACCACGTGGCCCTCCTCCTCGAGCGGACGCGTACGGCCTACAACGCGGCCTCCGGCGCGCTGCCCCCGGTGCCGGCCGCCGCCTCGCACACGGTGGCCGATCTCGACGGGCTCGCGCGGGCACTGGCCGGACGGCGGCGGGAGCTCATGGGGAGCGTGCAGCTCTACCGGGAGATCTACGGCCCGCTGATGCACAAGATCGAGCGGGTCGCCGGGCCCGTCAAGGACGACGCACGGCGGCTGGAGGCCGAGCTCTGCGCACGCCTGCGCGAGCGGCTCCCGCTCACCGGCGACACCCTCGCCGACCTGGCCGCGCACCTGGAGGCGTCGCCCGGTCTGCTGGCCGAACCGCACGGCGGGTTCGGCACGGGCCTGGAGTCCCTCGTGTACGAGACCGTGCGCGCGGCGACGGCGGTGTTCGACGCCGACTTCGCGATGAGCCGCGGGATGCGGTCGCTGCCCGCGCTGATCGAGGCGCTGCGCTCGGAGGCGTACGCCGAGATCGCCGGCTGGGAGATCCCGCACTTCTTCTGCTGTGTCGTGCCGTCGCCGGAGGCCCGCCGGCTGTTCGGCGGTTCCGCCGCGCGTCTGGCCGACACCTCGTGGGCCATCTCGTCGCGGATGCAGTACAACTCGTGGCACTTCCTGGTCGGGAACCTGCCGAAGGTCCCCGAGATCGCGGCGCGCGACCACTTCGTCCCGCCGGTGATCCCGGACATCGCGTACTACTCCGACCAGCACCACAACGGCCATGTCGCCGCCAGGGTGCGCTTCACCGTCCGCAGCCCGCAGGCGGTGGAGGTGCTGGGCCGCAGGTTCAACGGGTTCATGGACCTGCGGCTGCTGCGCTGCGAGGGACTGCCGTTCGACGAGCAGGACCTGCTGGCGGCGCACCGCGTCTCCGCGTTCGTCGCGAAGGCGACGAGCCTGGCGGCCGCGCTGGTCGCCGGCGGCGCGCGCATCGAGGTCACCTCGTTCGACTCCCGGTGGCACTGGGACAGCATCGCCGCGTAGCGGACAACACGTGGGGCCCCTGGCTGTCCGCCAGGGGCCCCACGTGTTGCCGGTGTCCGGGAGGTCAGGCCGCCACGGGCTGCGCGGCGGAGCGGGTGTGAACGGCGCGGTAGCTGTTCCAGTCCACGCTGGTGATCAGGGAGTACCGCTTGGTGTCGAAGGCGCTGCGGGCGGAGGACCACTCGGCGTCGGCCTGGTTGCGGAACGCGTCGTAGGACTCCTTGCCGTCCCACTGCGAGTAGACGACGACGAAGTCGTTGTCGGTGCCCACGGCCGCCAGGGTGCCCCGGCCGCCGTCGAGGTTGCGGGAGCGGATGCCGCGCAGCACGCTCTGCGAACGGTAACCGGGGACGTCCACCAGGAAGGAGTGGGCGGTGCCCAGCGCGTCGACCAGGGCGCCCTGGTCGGCCGGCTTCACGCCGAGGATCTCGATGACCGTGTAGTCGTCGCGCTCGGGCGAGACCTCGGTGACGTCGCCCAGCGCGGGGTGACGCTGACTCAGTTCGACCTCGGTCTGCATCAGGCGGACGTAGGTGGTGATCTCCCGGAAGACCGGCACGGTGTGGTGCTTGAACTCGCTGTCGTTGTAGCGCGACTCCAGGTCCTGCATACCGCGCCACTGGATGAAGTTGGCGGTGCCCGGGTTCTGCTCGCCGCGGTGCACCGTGCTGGAGATCCAGCCGGGGAACGCCGCGGTGTCGACGATCGCCTTCATCTCCTTGACGAGCGTGTCCACGCGGTCGCGGGTGTCGGTCTTGAACAGGTTGAGAACGGTCAGGTGCCCGTCCTCGGGGTTGATGAACGGCATGGTTTCTCCTTGTTCATACGTATGTTCGTGGTGAGACGCCCCCGCCGTGGCGGGGCGTCGGGTCCTACTCGCCGTCGCGGGGGGCGCCGAACCAGCGGCCGAGGGCGTCCGTCAGGCCGGCCGCCCCGGATCCGCCCGAGCCGATCCAGGCGATGTAGCCGTCCGGGCGGACCAGCAGCGCCTCGACGTCCGCGAGCGCGCCCTGCGGCCGGGACGCCGTGGTGACGACGTCGACCCGGTCCGTCCACGGCTGTGCGGCGGCGCTCAGGCCGTCGTCGCCGCGCAGGTCCAGGACGAAGCCGCGTCCGCCGTGCAGGAGCCCGTAGGCGGTCGCCGCGCCGTGCGGGCCGCCGGTGAGCTCGAAGTCCGGCAGCCGCCGGCCGAGCAGCGGGTGGTCGCCGGAGCCCGCGTCGTAGGTGATGTCGAGACCCGTGACCATGCCGACCAGGTGCTTGCGGACGTCCTCGTAGGCCAGCAGTTCCGCGAAGACCGCCCGCATCGGTTCCATCTCGGGGCCGCCGAGGTACAGGCTGCGCTGGGTGAGGGTGTTGGCGAGGATGCGGGCCGCGACGGGGTGCCGCTCGGTGTGGTAGGTGTCGAGCAGCCCGTCCGGGGCGTGGCCGTGGATCTCGGCGGCGAGCTTCCAGCCGAGGTTGACGGCGTCGCCCAGGCCCGCGCTGATGCCCTGCGCGCCGATCGGCATGTGGATGTGCGCCGCGTCCCCCGCCAGGAAGACCCGGCCCTTGCGGTACTCGGCGGCCTGGCGGCTGGAGTCGGTGAAGTAGCTGAGCCACCGCGGGGTGCCGGCGCTGATGTCGTCGCCCGTCACCCGCTTGAAGGCGTCGGCGACCTCCGCGAAGGTGGGCGGCTCCGACGTCGGCCGCACGCCCGCGCCCCGCTCGAAGACGACGACGCGCGTGGTGTTCGGGCCGACGGGCAGCACGACGACCATGCCCGCGTCGCCGAGCTCGCCGGTGGGGCGCAGCCGCACCTGGACGCCCTCGACGTCGGCCATCAGCATCTCGAGGGTGGCCTCGTAGCCGGGGAAGTCGATGCCGGACAGGGTGCGCACGGCGCTGCGCGCGCCGTCGCAGCCCACCACGTAGGCGGCGCGCAGGATGCGCGGGCCGTCGGGCGTGTCCGCCGTCACCTCGACGCCGTCGTCCCCGGTGGTCAGCCCGGTGAGCGCCCAGCCGCGGCGTATCTCGGCCCCGAGGCCGGTCGCCCACTTGTTCAGGATCGCCTCGGTGAAGGCCTGCGGGACGCCCCGCACACCGAAGTTGCCGCCCGGCACGACGGTGTAGTCGAGGGGCATGCCGCCGAAGTGACCGAACGGGATGACGCCCATGTCGCCGAACTGCTCCAGCAGCCCGCGCTGACCGAACTCCTCCATGGTCCTGGCCGAGAAGCCGAGCGCGCGCGACTGCCGCATCGGCTCGGTCAGCCGCTCCAGTACGACGGCCTCGACGCCCGCCAGGCGGAGTTCGCCCGCGAGCATGAGCCCGGTGGGGCCGGCCCCCACGATGATCACGTCTGTGTCGAAGTCCTGCACTGTCATGTCCTGCCTTCCGTGGGTATCCGTTGGTCGAACCGGTGGTCGAGGTTGCTCGCCATCGCCGTCAGGTGGGCGCGGACCCGGTCGAGGCCGATCAGCTCGGAGAGAACGGCGCGCAGCGGCTCGGCCTCGGGGCCGCCGAGCATCAGCTGCTCCTGGGCCGCGACGTGGTCGAGCACCCGGGCCGCGACGGGATGCCGGGTGTCGTGGTAGGTGTCGAGGAGTCCGGGCGCGGCCCGGCCGTGTGCGGTCTCGGCGAGTTTCCACCCCAGGTCGACCGCGTCCTGGAGCCCGGTGTTGAGCGCCTGGCCGCCGACCGGCGGATGCCAGTGGGCGGCGTCGCCGGCCAGCAGGATCCGGCCGCGCCGGTAGGAGTCGGCCTGTCCCCTGGCGTTGTCGAAGGCGTCCAGCCAGAGCGGGGTCGCGCCGGAGACGTCCTCTCCGGTCACCCGCTCCCAGGCCCGGACGACCTCCCCGAAGGCGGGCGGCCCGGAGCGTTCGGTCACTCCCGTGCCGAACACGTGGACCATCACCCGTGTGACGCCGTCGCGGGTCGCCGCCACCGCGAACCCGCCGGCGAGACGTTCGAAGCGGCGGTCGCGGATGCGGAGTCCCGTGAGGTCGGCCCGCAGGAGTTCCTTCGTCGCCGCCGTGGCCGTCACGGGGAACCCGGCCAGCCGGCGCACCGTGCTGTCGGCCCCGTCGCAGCCCACCAGGTACTGCGCCCGGATCAGCACGCGGCCCTCGGGACCCTGGATCCCGCAGTCGACGTGGTCCGGCCGCTCGGTGACCTCGGTCAGCTCGTGCGCGCGCAGCACGGTCGCGCCCAGCTCCAGGGCGCGCGCGCCGAGGGCGGCCTCGGTGCGGTACTGGGGCACCTTCCAGTGGCCCCAGTAGGGGCTGTCCACCGCGGACAGTGCGAACCCGAGCCCGCCGAAGTGCGTCCGCGGCTCGTGCGCGGCCCCGGCGAGCAGCGCGTCGAACCCGCGCTCGTGCAGCAGTTCGGCGGTCCTCGTGCTCAGCTGGCCGGCCCGCGACTCGGTCATCGGACCGGCCAGACGCTCCACGACGACCACCGGGACCCGGGCCCGCCTCAGCTCGCAGGCCAGCAGGAGCCCGACGGGGCCCGCGCCGGCGATGACGACCGGCGCCGCCGCCGGGGACGGGTTCACGGCTCCGTGCGCCCGCCGGCGGCACGCTCGGCGTAGGCCTTGGCGAGGCCCAGGGTGGCCAGGCTGTTGCCGCTCAGGGCGGTGCGGACGAAGTCCTGCGCGGTCCGCACCGTCGCGTCCTCGCCGAGCACCTTGGCGATGTTCTCGGTGTTGATCCGCACCGTGTGCCGCGACGTCACCGACACCCCGCCGCCCTCGCGGTCCTCGATGAGCCAGCGTCCGGTGTGCAGCGTCATCAGCGCGGGCAGGACGATCTGCTTGTAGACGATGGCCGACGCCGACCGGCACACGCGCACGGACCGTGTGGTGTGGGTGCTGCCGTCCTTCGTGCGGGTGTCCATCTCCAGGATCTGGAGACCGGGCTCGTCCTCCTCCAGCGACACCCGGGCGACGTGCGGCAGCCGCTCCTGCCAGAGGTGCGCCTCGTTGAGGAAGTCGTAGACGTCCTTGCCGCTTCCGTCGACCGTCACCGTGTCCTCGAAGGTGATGAGCTCGTCGGGGCCGGACGCCTCGGCGCTCGTCTTCAGCGCCCGGAGCTCGGACGTGCTGTTGCGGTCGACCGCCTCGCTGATCCAGTCGAGGTCGGCGGGGTCGCCGGTGGCCGCGTGGAACTCGTGCAGCAGCCGCACCCGGCACGAGGTCGCGGAGACGGGCTCCACCACCCACGCGCCCCACATGCCGCCGACCGGGTGCTGCGACCGCTCCTGGCGGAACGTGACGCTCATGCGCTCCGGTTCGTGCCTGCGCCGGGAGGTCCAGGTCTTGGCGGTGCCGTTCGCGGTGGCCCAGAGCCGGATCACCTCCGTGTCGCCGTCCTCCTCGACGACCTCGGCGTGCACGGTCGGCGGGAAGATCTCCGGCCATCTGGTGACGTCCGTGATCAGCGCGTACACCAGCTCGGCGGGGGCGGAGACATCGATCTCGTGTTCGGTTTCACGGACCGCGTTGTCGGTCACGTTCTTCTCCTCTCGAATACGGCAGCACCGGTGCGTGCCAGGGGACGGAGCCCGCAGGGGGCAGGGCCCGCAGGGGGCAGGGCCCGCAGGGGGCCGGAGCCCGCAGGGGGCCGGAGCCCACAGGGGCCGGAGCCCACAGGGGCCGGAGCCCACAGGGGCCGGAGCCCGCAGGGGGCCGGAGCCCACAGGGGCCGGAGCCCACAGGGGGCCGGAGCCCACAGGGGCCGGAGCCCACAGGAACCAGGGCCCGCAGGGGGCCGGAGCCCACAGGAACCAGGCCCCGCAGGGGGCCGGAGCCCACAGGAACCAGGCCCCACAGAGGACCAGGCCCCGCAGGGGACCACGGCCCGCAGGGGCGCGGGGAACTGCGCGACCAGCCACGACGGCGCCGCGGCCGAACGACAACCCATCGGCGCCAGGCAGAGCGCCTAGCGTTCCTCGCCGAACCAGCGCCGCAGCGCGTCGACCAGGTCGCCGCCGTGCGGCGCCACCCAGGCGACGTAGCCGTCGGGGCGGACGAGCACGGACTCCGTCGCGGCGCCGCCCTCCTCCGGTCCGGCGGGGAAGTCCCTGACCCGGACGAGGTCGACGCGGTCGGACCAGCCTGCGGCCGTCCGGCTCGTCGCGTCGGAGGCGTCGGCGGTGATCAGGACGCCCCGTGCCGCGTGCAGCAGCCGCGCGATCCGGTCGTGGCCGCCGTCGGCGAGTTCCAGCTCGCGGTCGGCCATCCGGGTGCCGAGCAGGGGGTGCGCCGGCCCGTCCGGGTCGGGACCGCCCAGGTCGTAGCGGATGTCGAAGCCGCTCACCATGCCGGACAGGTGCCGTGCCACCGCCGGGATCGCGATGAGCTCCGCCATGACGGTCCGCAGCGGCTCGACCGACCTGCCGGTGAGGTTGAGCGTCCCCTGGGCGAGCGTGTTGCGCAGGACGCGCGCCCCCACCGGGTGGCGCTCGGCGTGGTAGGTGTCGAGCAGGCCCTCGGGGGCCCGGCCCTTCACCGTCGCCGCCAGCTTCCAGCCGAGGTTGAAGGCGTCCTGCACGCCGACGCTCAGCCCCTGCCCGCCGGCGGGGAGGTGGATGTGCGCGGCGTCCCCGGCCAGCAGCACCCGGCCGCGCCGGTACTCCGTGGCCTGGCGGGTGGCGTCGGTGAACGCGCTCACCCAGCGCGCCTCGCCGTCGTGGATCGAGTCGCCGGTCAACCGCTGCCAGGCGTCGGCGACCTGAGCGAACGTCACCTCGCGGCCGCGGTCCGGCGGCGTCCCGTTCTCGCAGACGATGATGCGGGTGTACCCCTGCTCCAGCGGCGCCGCCATGACCATGCCGTTCGGCAGCAGTTCACCGATCATCCGCGGCTTGATGTCGCAGCCCCTGACGTCCGCGAGGTACATCTCGCGGGTGGCGTCGGAGCCGGCGAACTCGAAGCCCGCCAGGGGCCGGACGGTGCTCCGCCCGCCGTCGCAGCCCACCAGGTAGCGGGCGGAGCACTCCTCGGGGCCTTCCGGTCCCCGCACGATCGCGGTGACCTGGTCCCCGGTGTCGGTCAGGCCGGTGAGCTCGTAGCCGCGGCGCACGGACACGCCCAGCTCCAGCGCCCAGTCCTCGAGCATTTCCTCGATCTTGTACTGGGGGGCGCCGCGCACTCCGAAGTGCGAACCCTCCAGCACCCCGTAGTCGATGGGGATGCCGCCGAAGTGCCCCTGCCGGGTGACCTCGATGTTGTGCAGGCGGTCGAGGATCCCGCGCTGGTGGAACATCTCGGTGGCGCGCGCGGTGAAGCCGATGCCGCGCGACTCCCAGCTCCGCTCCGCCCGCTGCTCGAAGACGATGACGTCGGCGCCGCCGAGGCGGAGCTCGGCCGCGAGCGTCAGTCCCGCGGGACCCGCCCCGATAACAATGACATCGGTATCCATGTGTTTCCTGTCCTGAGCCTCGACTTCTGCGTGGGGACCGGCGGCACCCCGCCGGGAATCGGACCGGCGGCACCCGCCGGGAATCGGACCGGCGTCGTGCGCCGGACAAGGCACCGGCGGCACCGCCGCCGGGAAGCGGACCGGCTCCGCCGGATCAGACCGGGATCGCCTCGATGATCGAGATCGGCGCGCTGGTGGGGACGGCCCTGGTGACCTTGAAGCCGGCCTTGGCGAACAGCTCGGTGTACTCAGCCAGCGTGCGGTCCTGGGCGCCGAGCATGAGCATCAGCCAGAGGTCGATGGTGTGGCCGAGGTGGCGCTCGTTGTTCTCGGGCAGCACGTATTCGATGACGAGCAGCTTGCCGTCGGGGCTGATCGCCTCGCGCGCGTTGCGCAGGGCCGTCACGGCGTCGGCCTCGGAGAAGTCGTGGATGATGTGCTTGAACAGGTAGGCGTCACCGCCCGAGGGCAGCTTGTCGAGGTAGCCGCCGTGCTCGATCGTGAGCCGGTCCGCGACGCCGGCCGCCTCGAAGAGCGCGGGCGAGTCCACGGTCGCGACCTCGGAGTCGTACAGCACGCCCTTGACGTTCGGCGACTGCTTGAGGATGCCCGCGAGGAGATGGCCGCGGCCGGCGACGACGTCCACGACCGTCTGGAACCCGGAGAAGTCGTAGGCGGCCAGGATCGGGTCGGTCTCCGACTCGGAGATCTTGCCGAACGCGTGGAAGAACACGGCCGCGTACTCGGGGTTGGCGTGGAAGAAGTCCAGCGCGCCCATGCCGCGCAGCTTCGGCAGGTTGGGCTCGCCGGTCTCCACGGTGGTGAGCAGGTGGCCCCACTCCTCGTGCAGCAGGGGGTGGCTCATCAGCAGGGCGAAGCCGCGCATCGAGTCCGGCGCGTCGTCGCGGAGCTTGTCGGACAGCGGCGTGTGCTCGTACCGGCCGTCCGGGCGGACCGCGAACACCCCGTGGCCGCAGAGCAGGCGCAGGATCCGGTGGGTCGCCCTGGGGTCGGATCCGACCCGCTCGGCGATGTCCTCCGCGGACAGCGGGCCGCCGGCGAGGACGTCCGCGATGCCGAGCCTGGCCGCGACGGAAATCGCCTGGGTGATCACGGCACCCTGAATAAGATCGAGCAGCGCATATGCGTCGGACTGGTCACGGACCTCGGGCAATGCGGACATGACTTTCCTCTCGGAGCGCCTTTTGTCGTGGATTCCAGACGATAGGTGGGCGCTTCTCGGACCCGCAACTCCCGAATTTTTGGAATTGTTGACCTGAACGTTCGACCGAAGAATCGGTGCGGTTGAACGGATGCACCTCCACCGGCGCTCGACCGGGAATCCGGCCCCTCTTGTCAGGTTGTTCCGGCCTCAGATACACCCCGAGAAGGAGCAGGCGGAATGGCGGACAAGGGACAGCAGGTGGCGCTGATCACCGGCGGAACGAGCGGAATCGGCCTGGCCATCGCCGAGAACCTCGCGGGCCAGGGTCTCAGAGTATTCCTCTGCGCGCGGAACCCCGAGACCGTCCGGGAGACGGTCGAAAAGCTCCGGGCGGACGGCCACGACGTCGACGGCCTGGCCGCCGACGTCCGGAAGCCGGACGACGTCGACCGCCTCGTCGGCACGGTCGTCGAGCGGTACGGGCGGGTGGACGTTCTGGTCAACAACGCCGGCCGCAGCGGTGGCGGTACGACCGCGGAGATCGCGGACGAGCTCTGGTACGACGTGATCGACACCAACCTCAACAGCGTCTTCCTGATGACCCGCGCGGTGCTCAGGGCGGGGAAGCCGGTCGAGCGCGGCTGGGGCCGGATCATCAACATCGCCTCCACCGGCGGCAAGCAGGGCGTGGTGCTCGGCGCCCCCTACTCGGCGTCCAAGCACGGTGTCGTCGGCTTCACCAAGGCGCTCGGGCTGGAGCTCGCGAAGACGGGCGTCACGGTCAACGCCGTCTGCCCCGGCTATGTGGAGACCCCGATGGCGCAGCGGGTGCGGCAGGGTTACGCCGCCCACTTCGACACGACCGAGGCGGAGATCCTCGAGCGTTTCGAGGCCAAGATCCCGCTCGGCCGCTACTCCACCCCCGAGGAGGTGGCCGGCCTCGTCGCCTACCTGGTCTCCGACGCGGCGGCGCCCGTGACCGCGCAGGCGATCAACGTCTGCGGTGGCCTCGGGAACTACTGACCGCACCCCACGGACACGCGAGGAGACCGACGTTGCCGCACGACACCCCCGCCCCGGTGGATTTCTGGTTCGACCCGACCTGCCCCTGGGCGTGGCTGACCTCCCGCTGGATCCTCGAGGTCGCGCGGCGACGGCCCCTCGAGATCCGCTGGCATCTGATGAGCCTGACCGTGCTCAACGAGGGGCGCGCCGACCTGCCCGAGCGCTGGCACCGGGACCTGGCCCTGCGTCTGGAGCCGGTGCGGGTCTGCGCCGCCGCCGAGGAGGCGTACGGATCCGGGGTGCTGGGCCGGCTCTACACCGAGCTCGGCACCCGGTTCCACCTCGGGAAGGCGCCCAAGGAGCGGTCCACCTACGAGGCGGCCCTGGCCGCCTCGGGCCTCGATCCCGCCCTGGCCGACGCGGCCGGGTCCGACGCGTTCGACGCCGCGGTGCGCGCGTCGCACGACGACGGCATCGGCCGCGTCGGCACCGATGTGGGCACTCCCGTCCTCGCGGTGGGCGACGTCGCGTTCTTCGGTCCCGTGGTGACACCGACCCCGCGCGGCGAGGCCGCGGTGAGGCTCTGGGACGGTGTTCTCGCCGTGGCCGGGACCGACGGGTTCTTCGAACTCAAGCGCACCCGTACCCGCGATCCGCTCTTCACCTGAGATCCGCGGTCAACGTCGTGACGCGACCACGGGGGCGGTCCAGTTGTCGCTCAGCCAGGTCTCCAGGGAGACGAGGTCCGGCCTGCTCCGGCGGAGTTCCGGCAGGTCGGCGTGGTAACCGTCCCGCTCGAACCAGTCGAACATGTTGGCGAGGTCCGGACGGGCCGCGCGCAGCGGCTCGATGGGCAGTTGCTGGAAGCGGGTCGGGACGCCGGACACCGCCTCGAACGCGGCGGCCATCTGCGGTCCGGTCAGGTCGTCGCCGGCGATCTCGACCACCCTGCCGATCCAGGCGTCCGGGTGGTCGAAGGCGTCCGCGGCGAACGCGCCGATGTCGCTGGTCGCGATGAGCTGCACCGAGGTCCGAGGGTCCAGCCACATGGACAGGACGAGCTCGCCCTCCACCGGGCGCGGGGCGATGTCGAGGAGGATGTCGTGGAACATGACCGGCCGCAGCACCGTCGTCGGCAGATCGAGCGTCCGCAGATGCCGCTCGACCCTCAGCTTGCTCTCGAAGTGCGGGACACGGGTGTCCCGGTCCGCGCCGCCGACCGAGCTGTAGACGAAGTGCCCCACCCCGGCCCGGACCGCGGCGTCGGCCACCGCCCTGCCCTGCCGTTCCTCGGCCTCGACCCCGCCGGGGCCCCGGAACGTCTGGACGCTGAACACGCCGTGGACGTCCTTCATCGCCGCCAGGAGCGAGGCCTCGTCGTCCATGTCACCGCGGACCAGGACCGCGCCCGCCTCCTCGAGCGCCCGCGCCTCCTCCTTGCCCGGGTCGCGGACCAGGGCGTGCACGGTCCGCCCGCGCCTGAGCAGTTCGCGGGCCACCGCCCCGCCCTGCCGGCCGGTGCCGCCCAGCACCAGGATCGTTCCTTCAACCGCCACTGTCTGTCTCCCTGTCTTGTGCCCGCCGGGTTCCCGCCCGGCACGGCGATCGGATGTGATGGCCGCGACCGGCCGCGGTGCGCGTCGGAGTCAGGCCGCCGTCATCACCTTGAGCTGGAGCAGCGAGTTGACGAAGTCGACGAGCTCCCGGGCGGTGTTGATCCCGCCGACCTCCTCCTCGCAGAGCTCGATGCCGTAGTCCCGCTCGATCCTGCTGTGCGTCTCGAGCAGCGCGAGGGAGTCGTACCCCAGCTCCTCGAAGGGACGGTCGGGCGCCTGCTCGAGCGGCAGCGCGTCCTCGGCCTCGCCCGCGCACTGGCGCATGATGGTCTGGAGGTCGCTGATCGTTATCTGCAACAAGGCCGTTCCTCTTCCTCTGTTGTGGCGTTCCGCGCTACCACGGAACGGGTCCGTCGTCCGCCAGGCACGCGCCCGACGGGCCGGCCTCGTCCAGCAGGGCGAGCCGGACCGCGATCACCGCTCCTTCGGCGGGTGTCCGGTGACCGCGGTGGTGGTTGATGTCCGTGGCCACCACTCCGGGGAGGGCGGCGTTGACCTTGATGGGGGTCCCGCGCAGCTCTTTCGCGTACGCGACCGTGACCGCGTTCAGGGCGGTCTTCGAGGACTGGTAGGCGATCATGTTGACGCCCGCCAGCGGGGAGCCCGGATCCGAGTTCAGGGTCAGCGAGCCCACGTGGCTGGACAGGTTGACGACGCGGCCGGCCGGGGAGCGGCGCAGCAGCGGCAGCATCGCGTGGGTCACGGTGACCACGCCGAAGACGTTGGTCTCGTAGACCTCCCGCAGGTCGGCGGCGGTCGCCTCACCGGGCGCCCCGGTGAAGCGGCCCGCGATGCCGGCGTTGTTCACCAGGATGTCCAGGCGTCCGTAGCGCCGTTCGATCTCTCGGGCGGCCTCGGCGACGCAGGCCGGGTCGGTCACGTCGAGCCGCAGCGGCAGCGCCGTGACGCCGCCGGCGGCCAGGGCGTCGGCGGCCTGCTTGCCGAGGACCTCGTCCCGCGCGCCGACGAGGACGACGATCCCCCGCTCGCCGAGCTGGCGCGCGACGGCGAATCCGATGCCCTTGTTGGCGCCCGTGACGAGCGCGATCCTCTCCATCGGCACGTCTTTTCCTTTCGTCATGGGCGTTCCGATTCCGGCGCGCCGACGAATTACTCACGTATTCAAAGTAGTAAGACCCGAACTCCGGAGGCACCTCCTACATTGCCGTGCATTGCTCCGCGTTCAAGCGTTCAAATGCGCGTTCAAGCGGGCTCGATCCACAGTTGAACGCCCGACCGGCGCGCGCATTCCCGCGCATTGCCGTCGAACATGGCGCTGGGTAGCTTCACAACGGCCAACCATTGCCACAGCGCAGAGGCCTGATGATGAAAACCAATGACGTCATAGTGGTCGGAGCCGGGCCCGTCGGCCTGATGCTGGCCGGAGAACTCCGCCTGCACGGCGTGGACGTGATCGTCTACGACAGGCTGCCCGCACCGACCGGGGAATCCCGTGCCCTCGGCTTCAACAGACGGGCCGCCGAGACCCTGGGACAGCGCGGGCTGCTCCCCCGGCTGGGCGAGTTCCGGTGGGGCCCGATGGGGCACTTCGGCGGGATCCGCTTCGACCTCGGCATGCTCGACGAGGATCACAGCGGCGTGCTGGGCCTGTCCCAGGCCAGGACCGAGGAGGCGCTGAGCGGCTGGCTGGCCGGGCTCGGGGTCCCGGTGCGCCGCGGCCACGAGGTGACCGCGCTGCGCGAGACCCCCGAGGGCGTCGTGGTCTCCTTCGCCGGCCCCGACGGCCCCGGCGAGGAGACCGCGGCCTACGTGGTCGGCTGCGACGGCGCGGGGAGCACCGTGCGCGCGCTGGCCGGCATACCGGCTCCCGGCTGGGAGGCGACCCGGGGCATGTACACCGCGGAGATCACCGGCGTCGCCCCGCGGCCCCGGCCCATCGGGGAGCGCCTTCCCGGCGGCAGCATGGTGGTGTGCACGCCCCTGGGCGGCGGCCGCTTCCGCATCGTCATCCACGACCCGGCCCTGCCCGCGCGCCCGGACCCGGGGTCCCTGACGTTCGATCAGGTCGCCGCCGCGTGGCGGCGGTTGACCGGTGAGTCCATCGACACGGCGGAGCCCCACTGGCTGTGGGCCTGCGGCAACTCGGCCGCGCTGGCCGAGGAGTACCGGCGCGGCCGGGTGCTCCTGGCCGGCGACGCCGCGCACGAGATACCCCCGCTGGCGGCGTGGGGGCTCAGCGCCGGGCTCCAGGACGCCGCGAACCTGGGCTGGAAGCTGGCGGCGACCGTCAAGGGGTGGGCGCCGGAGGGCCTGCTGGACACGTACCACGCCGAACGCCACCCGGTCGGCCGCGCGTTGATCCGCAACGCCCGGGCGGCGGCGAAGATCTACCTCGGCGAGGCGGCCATGGACCCGGTCCGCGAGGTCATGGGCGAGTTGCTGGCCCACAAGGCGGCGGCGGAGCAGGTCGCCGGGATCGTGAGCGGCCTCGGCATCCGCTACGACGTCGGCAAGGGCGACCACCCGCTCCTCGGTCTGCGCATGCCGCCCCACCACGAACTCACCCTCACCGACGGCACCCGCACCCGCGTCGCCGACCTCCTCCACACCGGACACGGCCTGCTCATCACCACCGACCCCGCCCTCGCACACCCCGCCCACGACCTCACCGACCGCCTCCACATCGCCACCGGCACCTGGACCACCGACCCCGACCCCGCACTCCACGCGGTCCTCGTCCGCCCCGACGGCTACGTCGCCTGGACCTCACCCGGCACCACCGACGACCTCACCACAGCCCTCGACCGCTGGTTCGGCACCGCGAACGCCCCCCAGCCCGCCGGCCGGTGACCGGCCACATCGACGGAACCCATCGGAAGAGGAGCATGCACATGGCCAGGGATGTGATCGTCGTCGGCGCGGGCCCGGTCGGCCTGATGACGGCGGGCGAACTCAAGCTCCGCGGCGTGGACGTCGTCGTCTACGAGCGGCTTCCCGCCCCGCCGCGGGAGTCGCGCGGCGCCAGCTTCACCCGACGCACCGCCGAGTGCTTCGACCAGCGGGGCCTGCTCGGACGCCTCGGTGAGACCGAGCCCGCCGACAGCCACTTCGGCGGGGTGCCGATCGATCTCGGCATGCTGGCGGAGAACCACTACGGGCACCGGGGGATCTCCCAGTTCCGCACCGAGCGGATGCTGGAGGGCTGGGTGACCGAACTCGGTGTGCCGATCCTGCGCGGCTACGAGGTGACCGGCTACGACGAGAGCCCCGACGGCGTCGTGGTGACCCTCGACGGACCCGACGGACCCGGCGAGGACAGCGCCGGCTACCTGGTCGGCTGCGACGGCGGCCGCAGCTCCGTCCGCAAACTCGCCGGGATCGGCTTCCCCGGCTCCGAGGGCCGGCGCGGCTTCCTCACCGCCGACGTCACCGGGATCGACACCCGTAAGCGGCGCATCGGCGAGAACCTGCCGGGCGGCAGCATGGTCATGGCGATGGACCTGGAGAACGGCGTCACCCGGGTCGTCGTCCACGAGGCCGGGACCCCGCCGCGCGACCGCGACTCCCTCACCTACACCGACCTCGCCGACGCCTGGCAGCGGCTCACTGGCGAGTCCATCCACCACGGGCAGTGCCGCTGGATCAGCTGTTTCACCGACGCCTCACGGGCCGCAGCCGCCTACCGGCGCGGCCGGGTGTTCCTGGCCGGCGACGCCGCGCACGTGCAGCCCCCGGCCATGGCACAGGGACTGAGCGTGGGCGTCCAGGACGCGGTGAACCTCGGCTGGAAGCTGGCCGCGACGGTCAACGGGTGGGCGCCCGAGGGTTTGCTGGACACCTACCACGCCGAACGCCACCCCATCGGCAGGCAGTTGGCGCGCAACGCCCGCGCGGCGATCGAACTGCGGCTCACCGGCGAGGACATGGACCCGGTCCGCGCCGTCATGGCCGAGCTGGTCTCCCACCAGGACGCCGCCGAGCACCTGGCCGGCATGCTGAGCGGCCTCGGCATCCGCTACGACGTCGGCAAGGGCGACCACCCGCTCCTCGGTCTGCGCATGCCGCCCCACCACGAACTCACCCTCACCGACGGCACCCGCACCCGCGTCGCCGACCTCCTCCACACCGGACACGGCCTGCTCATCACCACCGACCCCGCCCTCGCACACCCCGCCCACGACCTCACCGACCGCCTCCACATCGCCACCGGCACCTGGACCACCGACCCCGACCCCGCACTCCACGCGGTCCTCGTCCGCCCCGACGGCTACGTCGCCTGGACCTCACCCGGCACCACCGACGACCTCACCACAGCCCTCGACCGCTGGTTCGGCACCGCGAACGCCCGCCCCTCCTGAGATCCAGCCGCCCTCGACCGGGGTTCCGGGGCGCCCCGGCAGACTGCCGGAGCCTGTCCCCGTGCCGACCCGGCGCCGGGCGGGATCTACGACACCGTAACCATGAAGGAGCTGGTGGAATGGCTGGCAGTGAACGGGATCAGGTGAGCGGCAAGCCCCATGTGGTCGTCGTCGGGGGCGGGGTCGCGGGACTGGCGGCGGCGTTCCATCTGCGGAACGAGCCGGTCCGGGTGACGCTCCTGGAGGGATCGTCCCGGGTCGGCGGGAAGCTGTCGGTCTCCGAGGTGGCGGGTGTCGCGGTCGACGAGGGCGCCGAGTCGCTGTACGCCAACCGCCGCAAGACCACCGGGCTGATCAAGGACGCCGGGCTCGGTGACCGGATCATGCCGGCGGGCGTCACCGCGTCGGCGATCTGGACCAGGGCCGAGATCCGGCAGCAGCCCGACCGCCAGTTCATGGGCGTGCCCTGCGACATGGACGACCTCGCCAGGTCCGGCGTGCTGTCCGCGGCAGGGCTCGACCGGGCGCGGCAGGACCTCACGCTGCCCTCGTTCGACCGGGACGGCGACGTCTCGGTCGCGGCGTACGTCGGAGGGCGGCTCGGCCAGGAGGTCGTGGACCGCCTCGTCGACCCGTTCCTCGCCGGTGTGTTCTCCGGCCGCGCCGAGGACCTGTCGTTCGAGGCCACGCTGACCCCGCTGGCCATGGCGTCCCGCGACCACGTCTCGCTGGCGGACGCGGCGGGCTCGCTGACGCCGCGGCTCGCGGAGGGGGAGAAGCCGCCGCCCGTGAGCGTCGCGACCCTCGAGGGCGGGTTCGGTTCGCTGCCTCCCGTGCTCGTGCGGGAGGTTCTGGCCGCCGCTCCGGACGCGTCGATCCGCACCGGGGCACCCGTCCGGGAGCTCGCGCGCGGCGCGGGCGGCTGGCGGCTGACCGTGGGCCCGGTCACCGACCCGGAGTACATCGACGCGGACGCCGTCGTCGTCGCCGTTCCGGCCGGCCCCGCGAGCAGCCTGCTCGCCGGGGTGCCCGGGACCGCCTCCGCCGTGTCGGCGCTCGCCGAGGTGCCGTACTCGAGCGTGGCGATGGTCACGCTCGCCTACCCCCGCGCGGCGTTCCCCGGCGGGCTCTCCGGCCGGGGGTACGCCGCCTACCGGGTGCCCGCGGTGGAGGGGAAGGCGGTCAAGGAGGTCACGTTCACGACCGTGAAGTGGCCGCACCTGGCGGGCGAGGTGGAGATCGTCCGCTGCTCGCTCGGGCGGTTCGGCGAGGAGCACCTGCTGCGGCGCGACGACGCCGATCTCGTCGCGCTGGCGGCGGCCGAACTCGCCGAGGCCACCGGGGTGACCGGCGGGCCGGTGGCGACCCGGGTGAGCCGCTGGAACGACGCCCTGCCGCAGTACACCGTCGGCCACCTGGACCGGGTGCGGCGGATCCGCGAGGCGGTGGCGTCCCAGCCCGGACTCGCGGTGTGCGGCGCCCTGTACGACGGCGTGGGCGTCGGTGTCTGCATGGCCACCGCGCGCAAGGCCGCGGACCAGGTCCTCGCCTGGCTGAAGAAGGACGCCGCCGCCCGTTCGGTCGCGGTCGGGGTCTGAGCGGCCCGGCCGGGGCGGCTTTCGTCGCGGACACAGAGAAGTGGGGGGGGGGGGGGGGGGGGGGCGGGGGCCGCCGGGCGGGGGGGGGGGGGGGGGGGGGGGGGGGGGGGGTGGGGGCCCCCCCCCCCCGGGCGGGGCCCCCCCCCCCCCCGCCCCCCCCCCACTTCTCGTTCCCCGTCGCGGGGTCAGCGCTCCAGGAGGGCGGCGAACACCTCCGCCAGGACCTGCTCGGGGTCCTCGCTGCCGTCCGTGCTGCGCCAGGCGACGTGCTGGTCGGGGCGCACCACGAGCGCGCCAGCGTCCGTGATCTCCCGGACGGCCTCCCACCCGCCGTCCACGTCGGCGAACTCGGCGCCGGCGCCGATGCGGGACGTGACGATCGGGACCGCGAACTTGTCCGCCACCCGCGCGGCCGCCTCGCACCACGGCGTCCCCTCCGGTCCGGTGATCAGCGCGAAGCCGGTCGTGCCGGTGAGGTCGAGCGTGGACAGGCGGCGGCCGTCGCGGGTGATCCAGGCGTGCGGCAGCCGGTGCCCGGGGCGGGACGTCGGCCGGTGCTCGTTGCGCATGGGGACGCGGGCCGGCGGCTCGCTGCCGTCGGGGACGAGCGCGCCCGCCTCGTAGTGGAAGCCGACCTCCATGTCGAGCGACTGGCATCCGCCGCGGTGGGTGTGGAAGATCTCCAGGGCGCGCGCCCGCACCGTGTCGCCGAGCGGGGACGGGTCGAAGTACGCCTCGAGCCGCTGCCTGCGGCGCCCCGCCGGGATGTTGTGGCCGGCGCCGACGGCGTCGATGACCGCCTGGTGGTGGGTGGCGGCGGACACCGCCCAGTCGACGTTCTCCCGGCCCACGGGACGGCGCTCGGCCTCGTAGGTGTCGATCAGGCTGTCGGGCGCGCGGCCGCTCAGCACCGCGGCCAGCTTCCAGGCGAGGTTGTGCGCGTCCTGGATGCCGGTGTTGAGGCCGAGTCCGACGGCGGGCGGCTGACGGTGCGCGGCGTCACCGGCGATCAGGACCCGGCCGACCCGGTAGCGGTCGGCGAGGTGGGCGTGCACGATCCAGTCCGTCACCTTGTGCACGGTCACGTCCAGGTCCGGCAGGCGCAGCAGCTCACGGATCCTGGGGACGACCGTCTCGGTGTCCCAGCGGCCGGGCGGGCCGGGGGCGAAGTGCAGACCCCACTGCTCGCAGGCCTTCCCCCAGCTCGGTCCCATCTCGATGAGGTTGCTGGAGAGGTCGGGGTCCTCCGGGCTGAGGAAGTGCGTGATGAGCGTGCCCTCCTCCCACCACTGCGACAGGTCGGCGGAGAAGTACACGGTCGTGGTGTTGACCAGCCCGGGCGGGCCCTGCATCTCGATGCCGACCGCGGGTCCGACCATGCGGCCGCCGTCGGCGCCGATGAGGTACTGCGCCCGGACCGTGGTGAGCTCACCGGTCTCGGTGTTCCGCACCTCGGCGACGACGTGGTCGCCCTCGTCGGAGAAGGTGGTCACCTCGTGGTGGAAGAGGATCCGCCCGGGATTGCGCTGTTCCGCGTGGCGGCGCAGGATCGGCTCCAGCCACATCTGCGGCAGCTTGGCGGGCAGGACGGGCCCCACCGCCTCGTAGCTCTCCCGCAGCGCACCGCCGCCGAAGGCGTCCATCTCGTGGATCAGGCGCCGGTCCAGCGGCCCGTCACCCGCGAGCGTGGTCTGCCAGCGGACCTTGCCGAACATCTCCAGCGGCGCCGCCTCCGCGAGCACGTCCTCGGCGACTCCGTGCTGCCGGAAGATCTCCATCGTGCGCTGGTTGAGGTAATGCGCCTTCGGAATTCTCGACGTGTCCGGATGCCGCTCCACCAGCAGATGATCGACACCCTGGTCCGACAGGAAGACGGAGGCGGACAGGCCGCATCCGCCGCCGCCCACGATCAGGACCGGAACCTCGATTGCTCCCATGTTCGCCCTTCCAGAATCGGCAGATGCCTTGCCCGCGCAGCCTGGCAAGGCGCTCTGCAGCGCCGGTCAAGAACGACTGGACTCCGTCCCGCGCCGGCCGGTCACGCGGGTGACCGGCCGGCGCGGGCCGTGCGGGCCCGGTGCCGAGGGGGTCAGCCGAGCCAGGCGCCGTCGCGCATGAGGCCGCGTCCCGCCAGCTCGTTCGCCTCCCGCCAGGCCTGGACCCGCCGGGGCCGGATCCGGAAGTACTGGTAGTCCTCGTCGAGCTTGCGCGGGTCGAACCCGGTCTTGGCCGCGAAGGCGTCCCCGGCCTCCGGGCCGAGCTCGTCGATGTCCACCGGCTCCGCGACACCGTCGATCATCACGACGTCGCGCGTCGGTCCGAGACCGAGGCGCACCCGGCCGTCCGCCAGCAGATTGCGGCCGGTGACCGAGGCGCGTGGCGTCGAGACGACGATCGCGGCTCCGTCCCAGAGGTACGAGAGCGGGATGAGGTGGACACCGCCCGAGGCGCCCGACGTCGCGACCCAGAGGTCGACGTCGTTCTCCAGCCTCGCGCGGGTGTCCCGCAGCCTCTCCTCCAGTCCACGCGGTGGCACGTCCGTCACGGTTCCTCCATCGATGTCAGGGAGAGTCCCCGTCCGGGGCGTCTCCGTCGGTTGTCGGCCGGGCCACGGAAACCGTGGCCGCCACGGCCGCCAGCGCTCTGACGGCCTCGCGCACACCGATCATGTCGTGTGCGCGGTGCGTCACGAAGCGCACGTGTCCGTTCGGCAGCGGCAGGGCGCGCACCCCCTGGCCGGCGAGGCGGTCGGCGCACTCGCCCGGGGTCAGCCCGGCGATCCGCGCCATGACCATGTTGGTCGGCCGCGGCGGGCGCATCAGCTCGACGCCGGGCACCGACGCGAACCCGGAGGCGAGCGCCGCTGCCGTCTCGTGGTCGGCGGCCAGCTCGGACAGACGGTCCAGCGCGACCAGCGCGGGCGCCGCGACGACTCCCGCCTGGTGCAGGGAGCCGCCCAGCAGGCCCCTCAGCTCGCGGGCGCGCGCGACGTGGTCGCGTGACCCGCACAGCAGCCCGCCGACCGGCGCGCCGAGCCCTTTGGAGACCGAGAAGGTCACGGTGTCCGCGGGCTCCGCCAGCTCCGCGAGGGGCACCCCGAGCGCCACGGCCGCGTTCGCGAGGCGGGCGCCGTCGAGGTGGAAGTGCGCGCCGTACCGGTGGGCCAGCGCGGCCACGGCGCGCGTCGCCGCGGCGTCGAGGGCGTTGCCGGAGCGCATCATGCTCGTGTTCTCGAGACAGACCACGGTCGGCGCGCCCGCCGCGGTGGAGAGCAGCGCGGCCAGGGCGTCGAGGTCGGGCAGGCCGTCGGGGCGCTGCTCCACCGGCAGCAGCTGCACCCCGCCGAAACGGCGCAGGCCCTCGGCCTCGAGGAACGCCATGTGCGTGTCGGCGCCGGCGATCAGCCGCGGCGCGGGCGATCCCGGCGGACCGGACGCGGCGAGCGGCGCGAGCAGGTTCGCCATCGTGCCGGTGGGGGTGAGCAGCGCGGCCTCGGTGCCGAGCAGCGCGGCGACCCGTTCCTCGAGGAGGGCGACCGTGGGGTCGTCGCCGTACACGTCGTCGCCGACCTCCGCCGCGGCCGCCGCCGCGCGCATCCGCGCGTCCGGCACCGTGCGGGTGTCGCTGCGGAAGTCGAGCCGGGGGGAAACGGCCGGTGCCATGGCCGCCTACCTTCCCCGCCGGTGGGCCACCCAGACGGCGCGGGGCCTGGTGTAGCCCTCCACCGCGTGGATTCCCAGCTCCCGGCCGTACCCGGACCGGCCGAGGCCGCCGACGCTGACCGTCTCCTCGGTGTCGCCCCAGGTGTTGACCCACACCATGCCGGCGCGCAGGGCGCTGCTGAAGCGCTCGACCCGGTCGGCGTCCGACGTCCAGACCGAGGCGGACAGGCCGTACGCGGTGTCGTGGGCGAGCGCCAGGGCTTCGGCGTCGGTGTCGAACGACGCGACGGCCAGCACCGGGGCGAAGATCTCCTCGCGCCAGGCCCGGCCGTCGGCCGGCGCGCCGTCCACGACGACCGGGTGGACGAAGAACCCGCCGTCGAGGTCGTGCCGTACCGCGGAGCGGCCGGGTGGCAGGATCACCTCCGCGCCCCGCGCCGCCGCCTCCTCGACCACCGCGGCCGCGCGGTCGGCGGCCGCCCGGCTGATCAGCGGGCCGAGATCGGTGCCCGCGTCCTGCGGCCGGCCGACCCGCAGGGCGGCGGCCAGTTCGGCCACGCGGCCGACGAAATCGTCGTGCACGGCCCGGTCCACGACCAGGCGTGTCCCGGCCACGCACATTTGGCCGGAGTTGCCGGTGAAGCCCGTGACGACCGCCCGCGCGGCCGCGTCGAGGTCTGCGTCGCGGAAGACCACCACCGGGCTCTTGCCGCCCAGCTCCAGCGAGACGGGCTTGAGGCCGTCGGCGCAGCGCCGCGCGACCTCGCGCCCCGCCGCCGTCGAGCCGGTGAAGGACACCATGCCGACGGCCGGGTGGTCGCAGAGCAGCCGGCCGGTCCCGGCGCCGCCGTACACGGCGGTGAGCACGCCCCCGGGCAGGACCTCGGCGGCGCGGCCGACGAGGCGGCGGATCGAGAGCGGCGTCTCGGGCGCCGGCTTGACGACGACGGTGTTGCCGTACGCGAGCGCCGCGGCGATCTTCCACACGGCCAGCAGGAGCGGGTAGTTGTTCGGGGCGATCGCCGCGCACACCCCGACCGGCACCCGGTCGGTGTAGGTGCGCATGCCGGGGGCGGCCGGATGGGTCTCCCCCACCGGGTACCGGGCCGACGCCGCGAACCAGTCGACCACCTGGGCGGCGAAGTCCACCTCCCCGAGGGCGCGTGCCGTGGGCTTGCCCGCGTTGCGCCGCTCCAGCGCCGCGAACTCGTCGCGGTCGTCGCGCAGCAGGTTCGCGAGCTCGCGCAGGAGACCGGCCCGGTGGGCCGGCGAGGTGCCGGCCCAGACCTCCCGGAACGCCTCGTCCGCCCGGGCCACGGCGTCGGCGACACCGGCCTCGTCGGTGTCCGGCACACGCGTGACGACCCGACCGGTGGACGGATCGAGAACCGTCCGCCCCACCGAGCCCCCATCCTCCGACAGCCACCCACGGTCCCGCTCGGCGACCGCATGCGCGGCGGGCGAGACGGCCGTCCCCGGCAGCCGCCCGACGGCACGGTCCGCGACCGCATCCACGACAGGCCGACCCGGCGAGACGGCCGTGCCCGGCAGCCGCCCGACGGCATCTCCGGCGGCCGGGCCGCTGACCGCCCGCCCCGCCGACCCTGCGGCCTCCGGCAACCCCCTGTCAGCACCGCCGGTGGGAGCCGGATCCAGCCCCGACCGGCCCACCACACCATCACCGGCACCCGGCCCCGGGACCAGCCGATCCACCGGACCCTCCGCACCCGGCAACCGCCCGACGGCACGCCCGGCGGCCGCATCCACGCCGGGCTGACCCGGCGGGACGGCCGGGTCCGGCAGCGGTCCGACGGCGTGTCCGGTGGCGTGTCCGGCGGACGGGGCGCTGAGTGCCGGGGTCGCCGGGTTGCCGGCCTCCGGCAGCCGTCCGGCGGTTCCGGCCGTGGTCGGCCGGGGTGGCGCGTCGGTCGGGGTCGGGAGGTGGGTGGGGGTGTGGGTGAGGGGCGGTCGGTGCGGGGCGGTCATCCCAGCACCTCGGCGTGGCCGGCGAGGCGGAGACCGGCGTCGATCTCGGCGACCAGGGCGAGGAAGTGCTCCCGGCCCATGCCCGTTCCCGCGCTGCCGAGCAGTCTGAGGTCGTAGCCGTCGGGATGCTGCCACCAGGCGTCGCAGGCGCCGAACTCGGCGCTGAGGTGGCCGAGGTGCAGCGGGCGGCCGTCGAGGTCGTGGAGTTCCTCGGTGGCGGGGTGCTTGTCCCGCTCGGGCGGGAACGCGAGGCGCCCGCCACCGGTGCGCTGCGCCGTGAGGCGCAGTTCGCCGCCCGCGGCGGAGGCGTAGACGACGTCCAGCTCGCGGACGGCGGAGCCGTCGCCGAACGTCGCGGCGCTGTCGGCGTGGAACGCACCGGCCGACACCGGCACCCCCTGCCCGGTGAGGAAGGCGGTGACCTCGCCCGACGGGATCCAGTCGCCCTCGTGCTCCCGCCCCTGCCGGTGGAAGCGGAAGACGCCGGTGGGCACGGACACCATCTCGGCCGGGTGCCTGGCCCAGTAGCTCAGTTCGGAGAACGGGGTGGCCAGGATCCTCGGCAGCGCCTCCGGCACGGCCGGCCGCAGCGCGGCGAAGAGCGCGACGATCTCCTCGCCGGTGAACTCCCCCTCCAGCACCGAGAGTTCGACCGTGGTCCGGCCCAGCCGGGCGCTGCCGGCCCGGTGGCCGAGGTAGTCGGTCCCGAGCCAGACCACCCGGCCCTCGCCGATCTCGTACGGCCGGGTCTCGCTGCCCCACAGGCAGGGGTGGTCCGCGGCGGGGAAGGCCCAGTCGTACAGGAACTGCTTGAGGCGCAGCCGCCGTCCGCCGCCGGAGATCTCGGTGCGGTAGCCGGACGGATTGGCGTCGCTCCACGGGCTGCGGCCCACGGCGTCCACGCGCCCGGGGGGAGCCTCGCGGCGGATCGTGCCGACGACGGCGTCGCAGCCCTCGGGCAGCTCGGACGGCCGCCACACCACGAAGTTGCACCAGTCCTGGGCCGGTTCCTCCGCGATCACGGGGGGCACCGGATCAAGGCCGGCCGCGCTGTCCAGGATCTGCCAGCGCCACCGGGGGACGGAACTGCTCACCATGACTCCTCGGGTCGGTTCTGAGCTCCGCGAGGTGGTCGAGCCAGGCGGAGGTCGATGCAAGGAACATCCATTCGCCGACGCCCAGTTCCGCCCGGAGCGCGGCCGGCAGCGGCGGCAGCCCGAAGGGGGTGCCGAGCCCGTCGGCGAGCTCCGCGAGCTGCCGGACGTATCCGGGGTCGGTGGGGGTCGGGAAGCCCTGTTTGGGGCGGTGCCGCACCGAGTCGGGCAGCAGGTCGGCGAGCGCCTCCTTGAGCAGCCCCTTGTGGCTGGTGCCGGGCTCGCCGGAGTCCTTCAGGTGCTCGGGGCAGCGGAAGGCCAGCTCGGCGAGGGCGACGTCCTGGAAGACGGGCCGGTCCTCCAGGGTGAAGGTCGCCGACGTGGCGTCCACCATGTCGTTGACGTAGACCAGGAAGCGCCGCAGCAGGTGGTGCCTGCCGCGTTTGAGCGGGGACGCCGTCTTGATCGCCCGGTACTCGTCCAGGGTGCGCTCCCAGACCAGGTCGGTCACCGCCGTCATGTCGACGCCGAGTTCGCGCGCCATCCAGGTGACGAGCCGCGCCCAGACCGGCCGCTCGTCGGAGTACAGCTGGTTCGTCAGGTAGTGGCGCCCGTGGATGTATGTGGGGGCGAAGGGGTCGACGACGGGGAAGTAGCGGCCGGCCTGGTATCCCCAGAGCTCGTCGGCCCCGTGGCCCGAGTAGACGACCACGTTCCGGTCGCGGGCGATGGCGCCGTAGAGGTGGTGCATCGCCAGCTCGGCTCCGTGCAGCAGCGGCCGCATCAGCCGGGTGGGCAGGACCGGTACGAGTTCGGCGGCGCGGTGGCGGTCGAGGTCGCAGACGGTCAGCGGCACGCCGAGCCGGTCGGCGGCCTCGGCGGCGTGGACGACGTCGTCGCCCGAGCCGCCGATGCCGTCCTGGTAGCGCAGGACGTACCCCTCGACGGGCACGCCCGCCGCGGTCAGGCCCGCCACGGTCGCCGTGCTGTCCACGCCGCCGCTGAGCACCGCCGCCCGCGGGACGTCGGACACGGCCCGCTCGGCGATCGCCCGGTCGAAGGCGGCCCTGATCTCCTCGGGGCCCACCACGCCGTCGACCGGCGTGGGCTGCCAGTAGCGGTGGGCGCGCGTACGGGGCCGGTCGATCACCAGGTACTCGGCGGGCTGCAGCGCCCTGACACCGCGCAGCCAGGTCCGGTCGTCGGCCGCGTCCATCCGGATCCAGGAGCGCAGGACGTACTCCTCGGGGTCCACCTCGGGCGTCACCAGGCCGGTGCGCAGCAGCACCCCCGCCTCCGAGGCGAAGAGGAGCCCGCCGTGGGCGTGGGCGTAGAACAGCGGCTTCACGCCGAAGTGGTCGCGGGCGAGGACCACGCGGCCGGTCCAGGTGTCGTGCCAGGCGAGCGCGAACATGCCGGACAAGGGCCGCAGCGCGTCCGCGGGGTCCTCCTCGCGGCAGACCTGCTGCAGCACGAACTCGGTGTCGCAGGTCGTGCGGCGGGGCCACAGCGGTGGCTTGGGCGAACGCGAGCCGTAGACCTCGCCGTTGTGCACCAGGACGACCCGCCCGGTGGGGTCGGTCATCGGCTGGTCGCCCGCCTCGGTGCGGTCGCGGATCGCAAGGCGCGTCGCGCACAGCATGACGGTGCCGCACGGCGAGACGTACGGGGCGCAGGCGCCCTCGCCCCGGTGCGCCATGGCGTCGGTCATCGTCCGGCCGAGCGCGTCCATCCAGTCGGGATCGCGCCGGCCCTCGAAGCTGATGAAGCCCGCTATGCCGCACATGCGCCGGCCTCCGGTTCCCTCCACACCCGCCACAGCTCCGCGAGGGCCTCGGCGAAGACGTACTCGATGCCGTGGTGTCCGCCCTCGTGCTCCCGGTGGAGGTGGGGGACGCCGTGCGCGTCGAGGGCCGCGTGCAGGGCGCGGACGCCCCAGTGCATGCCGTAGTCGTCGCGTTCGCCGACGCTGAGGTGGAGCAGGCCGAGTCCGGCGAGCCGGCCGGCGTGGGCGGGGAGCATCCGCACCGGGTCGTGGGTGAGCCAGCGCTGCCACACGTCGTCGCGGAACAGACCCGTGCGCGGGTCGCACGGCAGCGCGTCCGACGGGGTGGTCCGGGGGTCGTCGGCGTAGCACATGCCCATGGCGACGATGCTCATCGCCACCATGAAGGGCACGTCGTGCGGGCCGCTGTCCCGGCGGGCCAGCAGCCCCTCGACGCCGCCGGCCGCCCTGACGGTGTCGAGCGCGGCGGGGAGCAGCGGCAGGTAGCAGTGCTCGAACCCGGCGTCGGGCGAGAAGGCGATCACCGCCCCGAACAGCTCGGACGTCATGCCCGCGACCAGTGCGCCGTAGCCGCCGCTGGACTTCCCGGCGACGGCGCGCCACGCCGGTTCGGGCCGGGTCGCGAACCGCCGGTCCACCTCCGCGACGACCTCGGCGAGGTAGGAGGCGTACCGGCCGGAGGCGGCGGAGTCGAGGTACTGGGAGCCGCCGTAGGCGGTCGTGCAGTCCGGCACGGCGAGCAGCGCGGGCGGCACCCGGCCGTCCGCCATCGCGCGGCGGAGGCGGTCGGCGACGGATCCGCCGAAGGCGAGGGCCCGGCCGGCGAGGCCGGGGTGGGCGCCGAATCCCGGCAGCCAGTACACGACCGGGAACCGGCGGACGCCGTCGTACCCCGGTGGCAGGTGCACCTCGATGCGGCGGTGGTGCGGGTCGCCCAGCGGGTTGCCGCGCAGGCAGGCGCTGTCGTGGTCGATCAGGACCGCTGCGGGGGCGTCGTTCACGGTCCGCTCGCCTCCCGCAGGGCGCGTTCCACGTGGCGTGTGTAGAACGAGGGGTGGTGGAAGACCGCGGAGAGCAGGACGCCGTCGCTGGCCCACAGGCCGAAGCTGCTGCCGAACAGCAGGTCGGCGTCGAGCATGGCCTCCAGCGTGCTCGCCGCCATCTCGGTCCAGCCCTCGCCGCCGGCGAGGTGGCTGCGGGCCGGCCCCGCGCCGAGCCGCGTCACGCGGGCCGCCACCGGGTCGAGCAGGTAGGAGGTCTCGGACCCGTCGTCCTCGTACAGCGAGACGACGTGCCGTCCGGCGCCGTCGTCCAGGGCCCGGTACCAGTAGTCGGTCGCGACCAGCCGGTCCAGCAGCTCGCGGAGCATGTCCTCGCAGCCGCGGGTCTGGCGGCCGTACCGGTCGAGGGAGGCGTCGAACGGCGGGACCGGTGTGTCCGGGTCGAGGGTCACCTCGGAGTAGACCTGGTCGAAGTCGTACGCGCCCGGCGGCACCGGCCCGTCGGCGAGGGCGGCCTTGCCGTCCGCCACCTCGATCACCTGGCCGGGGCCCCACAGCAGGCCGTCGCGGCCCAGCTCGTCCAGGCGCCGCAGGGCCTGGGTCGGGGTGAAGGGGAAGATCGTCCGGTTGCACCAGGAGTAGTCGCGCTCGCCGTCGCCGCTGATGCGCCAGCCGAACGAGGAGGGAACCGTCAGGGCCGCGGGGATCGACTCGACGTACCGGTCGAAGTTCGCGACGGCGCGGGCGCGGGCCGCGTCCGGGTCGGTCAGCGGGCGGCGCTCGGTGAGCACGCCGGGCGGCGAGATGCTGTGCGCGGGCACGAACACGGCGTCGAGCCGTGGCGCGTCGTCGCGGCGGAAGGCGGCCACGGTCGCCTCGTGCAGGAGCGCGTCCCCGCACAGCATGACGGCCGCGTCGGCCGTCTCCACCAGCACGCTCATCTCGGGGAACGACACGGCTGAGGGGAACGTCCGCAGGGTCGCCCCGCCCAGGGTGATCGTGTCGCCCGGCGTCACCGGGTGCAGCCGCTCGAAGCCGAAGCGACGGAGCGTCCAGGCGATCGCCTGGTGCCCGAGCCCGGAGGCGGTCAGCTGCGGCGGCACGGGGCCCGCGGGGTACACGCAGGTGACCCCGGAGCTCTGGCGGGGGCTGTCGTCGAAGTCCACGTCGGCGCCGTCGACGAGGCGCAGCAGCGAGGGGAAGTGGTGGTGGTCGAAGTGGTGGTGGCTGAGCACCACGTAGTCGACGCCCTCGTCGAGCACCTCCCGGACCAGGTCGTCCGGCAGCGGCGGGTGGTGCTCCCAGAAGCGGTCCAGGCGCTGGGTGAGCCACGGGTCGAAGAGGATCCGCTCCGTCCCCGTCTCGACGAGGACCGCGGCGTGGCCGAGCGATGTCAGACGCATCAGTCGGTCACCTCGTACACGCAGCGGAAACCGACCTCGTTGTGCCGGTCGGTGATCAGGTCCTTGCCGCGGTAGAACGTGGTCAGGCAGGTCGGCGGCGACGTCCAGGTGCCCCCGCGCAGGACGTGGAAGGCCTCCTTGCGGTTCATGAAGTCCAGCGGGTGGCGCCCCTTGAAGAAGGGGTCCATGTCCTCGCCGGTGTAGAAGTTGGTCCGGGTCAGCTCCCAGACGTTCCCCGACATCTGCAGGACGCCGTACGGGCTGGCGCCCTGCGGGAGGGCGTCCGCGGGCAGCACGGGGTGGGCGGGGTTGTCCCCCTGGGAGATGGTGACGAGCAGCGCCTCGAGGGAGTCGAGGTCGGCGACGGACTCGCCGAACGACCGCTCGACGTAGTTCACGCGATCGGGGTCCCAGTCCTCGCCCCACGGGTAGCGGCGGCCGTCCACGCCGCGCGCGGCCTTCTCCCACTGGACCTCGCTGGGCAGCGAGCCGCCGGCCCACTTCGCGAAGGCGTAGGCGTCGTACCAGTCGACGCCGACGACCGGGAGGTCGGGTGCGTTGAAGCGGGGGTCGTGCCAGTGGGCGGGGCGGTGCGACCGCTCGAGCGGCTGGTCGGGGTGGTCGAACTCACCGGAGTCGCCGACTTCGTCGAGGAACTCCCGGTAGCGCGCGTTGGTCACGGTGGTGCGGTCGATGAGGAACGCGGGCACGTCCACGGCGCGCAGCGTGGTGTCGTCCTGCGCCATGCGGAAGGCGTCGGGCTGCGCGTCGGCGCCGATGATCGCGGGGCCGCCCGGCACCAGGACGACGTCGGTGGTGCGCCGGGGGCGCTTGCGCGCGGTCTCGATCCGCGCCCGCATGTCCGTGAAGTACTCGTCCTCGAGCCGGCGCAGTTCGGCGGGGTCGCGGGTGCCGAAGACGGCGATGAGGGCGCGCTTGGTGAGCGCCGCGCCGCAGCCGACGGGCTTGCGCGCCCAGTCGGGCCGGGTGAAGTTGCTGGGCCAGCCGGAGATGCGGATGAGGTCGGGCACGGCGGCGGCGATCCGGTGCTCCGCGATGACCTTGAGCGCGGTGAACGCGACCCAGTCGACCGTGTCGTGCGTCGCGGCGGCCACGGCGGCGTCGGCGGCGGGGTCGCCCGCGTGCCGGGCGGCCAGCAGCCGTACCGCGCCGGCGCGCACCGGCCACTCCGGATGCGCGACCACGAGGCTCGCCAGCAACGGCACCCCGTCGGCGGTGCGGCCCTTCTCCTCGGCCAGGCCGACGACGCGCTCCACCGATGCCCAGTAGCGGTCGTCGGTGGAGTCGTCGATCACCAGCATGTCGGAGGGAATGTCGATGACTTGTGAAACGCGATTTCCTACCATCTCAACCTCTCTCGGACGACGAGCCGCCCGCACGGAATGCGATTCCGTACGGGCGGCGCATTTCGCTGGTCAGCGGATCACCACTTGCTGGTCTCCTGCTGAGCGTCACGGGTCTCGATAAAGTCACGGTCGGTCATTCGTAACTCCCTCCGTCGTATCTGTTTTTTATGCGGCCGAATGGCCTCACGGTCCGGAAGCATACGCACGGCACGGAAAAGGCGGCAACGGCCACGGATCGCGGACGTTGAACACGGGCATTCGGCGGCGTGTGCCGGTAGGTTCCCTTGGTTCCGACGTCGGCGATCCATCGGGAGAGGGAGAAAAGAATGGTTGACAGCGATTCCCGCGCCCTGCGGGAGAACGGGTTCGTGCGGCTCCCCGCGCTCGCGACCGGCGACACGCTCGCCCGGCTCCGGAGGGCGGTGGGCCGACTGGAGGAGCTGGCCCGCGACCGTACGGCCTCGACCGGGGACTTCGTCCTGGAGGCGCCCGGAATCGGCGGCTGGTCGGCCTGGCAGCAGGGGGCCGGCGCCCTGACGGGGGTGCTCCGGTCGGCCGAGCGCATCCACGTGCACGTCCCCGAGTTCGACGCCGTGCAGGGGGCGCTCGGCCTGGCCGAGGGGCCGGTCGCCCGGGCCGTCGGCGCACCGGGCACCCTGGTCAACGCCTTCCTGTGGGCCAAGCCGCCCGTGGTGGGCTCGGCGAAGCCCTGGCATCAGGACATGGCCTTCGCGCCCCCCGGCTTCGGCACGGAGGAGCACGGCATCGTGACGATCTGGGTGGCGCTGGAGCCCGCCACCCCGCGCAACGGCTGCCTGGAGTTCATCCCCGGCTCCCACCTGCTCGGGCTGTTCCCGCACACCGGGGACCGTGAGCGCCTTCCGGGCGAGCCGCCGCTGGAGCGGGCGGTCGAGCCGCACGTCGCGGACGAGGACCTGCCGCGCGCGGCGGCACCGGTCGCGGTGCCCCTCGAGGCCGGTTCGGCCGTCATGTTCGACGGCATGGTGCTGCACCGCTCGGCGCCCAACACGACGGCGGCGGAGCCACGCACCGCCGTCAGCTTCGTCTACAAGGTGCCGCTGCCGTCCTGGACGCGGCGGGAGCCGGCCGCCGCCCGCCGGTGACGTTCGACCGCGGCAGGTCGGCGGTTGAACGGCGTGTTCAGGAGCGGGCCCCGCGGTCGAGGGCGTAGAAGCCGGTGCCGTCGAGGTGGCGGATCGTGTTCAGGTCGCGCTGCACGACCTCCTCGAGGTCGTGCAGCAGCGTCACGATGACCGGGTAGGTGAGGTCGTCGACCGTCCGTCGGATCTCCTGGCCCGGTTTCACCAGGGTCGCCAGGGTGTGGAAGCTCTCCAGCCCCTCGATCTCCTCGATGCCCCGGTACTCGCTGAGCACGCCCTCCACCGGCGAGACCATGCCGGCGATGGCGCAGTACCGCCGCACCTCGTACGGGACGCCGGCGCGGGCGTGGAACCGCTCGGGACGTGTGTAGGCGTCGACGGTCCACTCCAGCTGGGACTCGCCGATGCCGAGCCCGGCGCTGGCCGGGATGCCGCCGCCGGCGATCCGGGCGCCCACCTCGACCAGGCACGGCCCGGCCGGGGTCATCCGGATCTCCAGGTGCGCCGGGCCGTGCCGGATGCCCAGGGCGTCCAGGACCCGGAACGCGTAGTCGGTGAGGGGCCGCACGACCCGGCTCCCCGAGTCGATCAGCGAGAGGGCGTCGCAGAGGTCGACGATCCCGTTGGCGCTGACGCGGCTGGTCCGCCAGACGTCGCACACGTGGTGGCGGCCGTCCCGGCTGACGGTGTTCACCATGTACTCGGTGCCGGGGAGGTACTCCTGCGCCACGGCCCCGTTGTTGGGCTGGGAGAAGACGTCGTCGGCATCGGCCAGCGACCGGAAGGCCGCGACCGACTCCTCGGGTGTGTCGCAGAAGGAGACTCCCTGGCTGCCCGCGCTGCGCGGCGGCTTGACGACGACGCGTCCGCCCAGTTCGCGGTGCCAGGCGGCGAGCTCGTCCGCGTCGGTGGCCCACAACTGCCGGGCCGCGCGCAGCCCGGCGGCGCGCACGGTCTCGACCATGAGGTGTTTGTCGCGCCGCGCGGCGCTGAGGGCGGTTCCGTTGCCGGGCAGGCCGAGTCGCTCCGCGAGCAGGTCCGCGAACTCCACCCCGACCTCGCCCCCCGAGACGACCGCGACCGGCGCGAACGCCGCGACCGCGTCGGCCGTGGCCGCCAGGTCGCCGTCGTGAATGATGTCGGCGACGAAGTCGTCGGGAACGAAAGGCGCCGACCGGTAGACGAACGGAACGTCCCGAGTGCTCTGCACACGGACGACGGAGCACCCTTGCTCCCGGAATTCCAGAACGAGTGAACGGACCGCGGCGTAGGCATCGACCATCACGATGCACGGGCTACCCTGAATGGCTGCTGTCATATGTTCAACGATAGACAGACTTTCCCCTCGCTGAAATGCGTTCACCTCTGCCATCCTCCAGCCCTGGAGGAGTACGTGATGACCTTGTTTCCCGCGAATTTTCGCTCACCGCATTTCACTCCCGTATTGCTGTTCGTCAACGCGTGCGGGAGTTTTCTGGTTCTTGTGAGCCTGTCCACGCACGTGGGGTCGGTCACCGGGTCCGGGCTGCTGGCCGGGGCCGTGCTGAGCGCGCCGTGGCTGCCCGCGCTGCTGCTGGCCGCACCGCTCAACCGGCTGCTCGGCCGCGGCGCCCCGGAGCGGCTCGTCCGGCTGGCCGAGGGGGCGAGCCTGATCCTGACGGCGGCCGCCCTCGTGGCGCCGGGTCACGCGCTGCCGGCGGTCGCCACCGCCCTCGTCCTCGCCCGCGGGTTCTTCGAGGCGGTCACCCGTTCGGCCACGTCGGTCGTGCTGCGCGGGACGGTCCCGCCGGAACGGCTGGACCGGGCCAACACCGCCGCCGAGATCGGCAAGCTGACCGGCCTCAGCGTCGGCGCGGCGCTGGCCGGGCCGGCCGCGGCGGTCCTGCCGCTCCGGGGTCTGATCGCGGTGAACGTGGCGACGCTGGTGCTCTCCGCGCTGCTCGCCTGGGCGTTGCCGTCGCCTGGCGAGGGCGCCCCCGCGGGCGCCCGGGACGGTGCGGGCTCCGCGGCCGGCACGCGCCTGCGCGTCGACGACCCGGTGCTGCGCAGGCTGTTCGCCCGTTTCCTGCTGGTGGCCTTCTGGCAGGGCTTCCACACCGTGGCCGTCACCGTGATCCCGCTCCACGTGCTGGGCGGCGGAACCCGCCTTGTGGGGGTGTTCGTGGCGGTCTCGTCGGTCGCCCTCTTCGCCGGTTCGCTCGCCGCGCTGCCGGCCCAGCGGTACCTCGACCGCCTCCCCTCGGCCGCGTGGGCCCTGCTCCCCATGCCGCCCCTGCTGGCGGCGGTGCTCGCCGGCCGCACGGTGCCGACTCTCGTGCTGTACGCGCTGTTCCTGGTCCTCTTCGAGGTCGCCTACGTCCACTACAACAACCGGCTGCTGGCCACGGCCTCCGCCGGGGAGCTCTCGTCGGTGGTGACGCTCCGGGCCACGCTGCTGCCCTCGGGTGTGGCCGTCTCCATCCTGGCCATGGGCGCGCTCTGCGACCTGGTGGGCCCTCTGCCCACGGCTTTCGTGGTGGCCGCCGTCACCCTCCTCGTCACCGCCGCGACCGGCACGACCGGGCAAGCCTGGAGAAGACCTGTACGGGATGCGTGATCACGATGGCAGGGGCCGGAAAGTGCGGCGTTCGCCCCCGAACACCGCCGCCCCTGAAGCGAAGGACGTCCGTCGTGCGGGTTCTCATCGTGCCGTTCCCCTGGAAGACGCATCTGTTCAACCTGGTTCCGCTGGCGTGGTCGCTGCAGACGGCGGGGCACGAGGTCCGCGTGGCCGGGTGGCCGGACCTCCTCGACGCCGTGGCCGGGGCCGGGCTGATGGGCATGGGCGTCGGCCCCGGCGAGACGGCCGAGGAACGCGGGCGGCGTGACCGGCGCGGAGCGTCGGGCGCGCCCGACGCGGGCGGGCCTGCCGCACAGGGGGACCTCGGCCCGCTGTTCGACCTGCGGCCGGATCGCGAGCGGCTGAGCCGGGAGGACGTCTCCCGGCTCTTCGACACCCTGGTGCTTCCGCAGGCCCGGCGGTTCAACGACCCGGTGATGGAGGACCTGGTCGGACTGGCCCTCGATTGGCGGCCCGATCTCGTGCTCTGGGGCGCGAAGGCGTTCGCGGGAGCGGTGGCCGCCGCCGCGGTGGGCGCGGTGCACGCCCGGGTGCTGTACTCGGTCGACGTCTACACCCGCATGCGGGAGGACTACCTGTACGCCCAGGCCCTGCGGCCGCCGGAGGAACGCGTCGACGGCCTGCGCGACTGGCTGGCGGGCTGGGCCGGGAAGTACGGCGCGGAGTTCTCCGAGGACCTGGTGAACGGACAGTTCACGATCGCCCCGCTCCCGGAGGCGTTCCGTCCCGATCCCCGGCCGACCACGCTTCCCATGCAGTTCGTCCCCTACAACGGGCCGGCCCTCGTGCCCGGGTGGCTCGCCCGGCCGCCGCGGGCGCCGCGGGTCCTGATGACGTTCGGCGACTCGGTGAACGACGGGCCCGTGCAGCACCTGCTGCCCGTCGAACGCGTCCAGGAGATCCTGGACGCGGTGGGCGACCTGGAGATGGAGCTGGTCCTCACCCTGCCGAGGGACTCCCGGGAAAGGCTGCGCCGGGTGCCGGCCAACACGCGCCTCGTGGAGTCCGTGCCCCTCTCCGAGGTCCTGCGGACCTGCGCGGCCATGGTGCACCACGGCGGGACCTGGTCGTTCGGCTGCGCTCTGCGCTACGGCGTCCCCCAACTGCTCATCAGCAGGGCCTTCGACGTTCCGCTGAAGCTCCGGTGCCTCGACCGGACGGGTGCGGGGCTCTCCATGAGACCCGCCGAGGTGGACGGGCCCGGCGTCCGCGCCGCGCTCGTCCGTCTGCTGGAGGACGACGGCATCCGGGCGAACGCCCGGCGGCTGCGCCAGGAGGTGCTCGCCATGCCCACGCCCAACGAGCTGGCGCGGACCCTGGAGGAACTCGTCGTCGCCCACCGGGCCGGAGCGGTCGGCGCCCTCCGCTGACGCGGAGCGGGCGGGCCCCGCGCGATGCTCGCGCGGGGCCCGCCCGGTGGCGGATCAGGACGCCGGCACGGGGTCCGCGGCCGCCTGGCAGGTGGCGTCGGCGCCCGCCCTGGAGGCGGGGCGGGTGCCGTCCCTCAGGTAGTCGCTGACGTAGGCGTTGAGGCAGGTGTTGTTGTTCGCCGACAGCGCGGCGCCGACGTTGTGGCCGCCCTCCTCCAGGATGAGCCGGGAGTTCGGGAAGAGCTGGTGCGTCTCGTAGGCGCCGGAAACGCCGTGCGCGGTGTCGAACTCCGGCTGCACCAGCAGGACGTTCACCCCGGCCTTGCCGATCTTCTGCGGCGTCTGCGCGGGCACCGGCCAGAAGGCGCACGGCGCGCTGTACCAGGCGTTGGTCCAGGTCAGGAAGCGGTTCCCCGCGGCGTACTGGGCGGAGTAGTCCGTGTGCCAGCGGTTCCAGTCCCGCGGCCAGGGGGCGTCGAGGCACTGGACCGCGTTGGTCATCGCGTGCCGGTTCTGGTGCGGGAAGCCCGGGTCGGAGTAGTTGGCCCGCAGCGACGTGGCGTCACCGCGCACCACCCAGTCGGCGAGCACCTGCGCGCGGGAGAGCCAGGTCCAGCTGCGGTAGACGACCGGCTCGAAGACGTCCGCCCACTCGGCCGGACCGATCCTGCCGTCGACCGGCGCCGCGCGCAGCGCGTCCTGCCCCTTGTAGTAGTTCGCCTCGACCTCGGCCGCGGTCGTGCCCAGGTGGTAGACGTCGTCGTACCGGGCGACCCACGCGAAGAAGATCCGGGCGTTGTGCTCGGACGTCACGTTCTTGTCGAGGTTGTTCCGGTACCACGCGCCGCTGGGCCGCACGACGCTGTCCAGCAGCATCCGCTGCACCCGGTTCGGGTACATCGAGGCGTAGACCGAGCCGAGGTAGGTGCCCCAGTCGGTGCCGAAGTAGGTGATCTTCTGCTGGCCGAGCGCGATCCGCATCTGGTCGAGGTCGCGCGCCGCGTCCTTGGTGCTGAGGTGCTCCAGCACGTCGCCGTACAGGTCGCCGCAGCTCTCGGCGTACGCGCGGGCCCGGTCGACCCACTCCTGCTCGGCGGCGGGCGTGCCGGGCACGGGGTCCGGCTGCGCGTGGCCCGGGCTGACGTAGTCGCTGTCGCAGACGACCGCCGGCTCGCTGGCGCCGACGCCGCGCGGGTCGAAGCCGATCCAGTCGTAGGCGGCGCCGACGTCCTGCGCCAGTCCGGTGGTGCCCTTGGCGTACCGGGTCGGCAGGTCGCGACCGATGCCGCCGGGCCACTGGCCACGGTTCAGCACCACGACGCCCTTGTACTCGGCGTCCGGGACGGTGTGCCGGGCCCTGGTCATCGCCAGGGTGATCTTCCGGCCGCCGGGATCGCCGTAGTCGAGCGGCACCTGTATGGATCCGCACTCCAGGCCCTTGAGCATGGAGCCGAGGACCGGGTCGTTGTCCGGGCACGGTGACCAGGCGACCGTGGCGACGGGCCGCGCGGCCGCGTCCTCGGCCGTCGCCGGGGCGACGGCCGATCCCAGCAGACCGGCCACGATCACCGATGTGACCAATGCGAGCTTTTTCACGTGATTCCCCTATCTGAATACAACGCGCTCGCACCCTGACAAGGTCCTCTTTAATTCCGGTCAACGATGGCTGGAAACCCCCTGGAGTGAGCAGGAACGAAGAAGCGCCGCGTCCGGGCATTTCCCTAGCATGAAAAAACAACCCCAACCCCAGGAGTGATCATGGCTGACTCTGCCGTCCAGGGAATCAAGACGGTGCTGCATCCCGTGACGGATCTGGCGAAGGCCAAGAAGGTCTACAGCGCCCTGCTCGGCATCGAACCGCAGACCGAGGGGGACTTCTACGTCGGCTTCGATGTCGCAGGTCAGCACATCGGTCTGGTGCCGGGAGCCGGGACGCAGGGCATGGACGCGCCGGTCGCCTACTGGCACGTGCCCGACATCGAGTCGAAGCTGGCGGAGGTGACCGCCGCGGGGGCCACGGTGCAGAGCCCCGCGGCCGACGTCGGCGGCGGCCGCCTGGTGGCCACCGTCACCGACATCGACGGCAACGTGCTCGGACTGATGCAGGATCGCTGAGGCGGGAGCATCCCTCGCGTCCCGCTCGAGCCCCGCTCGAGCCCCGCTCGCGTCCCCCTCGAGTCCGCCTCGAGTCCCCTCAGCCCCCCTCGAGTTCTCTTCGAGTGCTTCTCGAGGGGGAATCGAGGTGGATTCGAGGGCGGCGCCCCACGCTCGCCGGACGGGACCGGGCGAGGGTGGTCCCCGCCGGAGGGATGGAGACAGGATGAGCAAGGACACCAGGGCGGACGCGCGCTCGCCCGAGCCGCACGCCGCCGACCGGCACGACGTGATCCGCGTGCACGGTGCCCGCGTGAACAACCTCAAGGACGTCAGCGTCGAGATCCCGAAGCGCCGGCTGACGGTGTTCACCGGGGTGTCCGGCTCGGGCAAGAGCTCTCTGGTCTTCGGCACGATCGCCGCGGAGTCGCAGCGGCTGATCAACGAGACGTACAGCGCGTTCGTGCAGGGCTTCATGCCGACGCTCGCACGTCCCGAGGTCGACGTCCTGGAAGGACTGACCACCGCGATCATCGTCGACCAGCAGCGGCTGGGCGCCGATCCCCGCTCCACGGTCGGCACCGCCACCGACGCCAACGCCATGCTGCGCATCCTGTTCAGCCGGCTCGGGCAGCCGTACATCGGCCCGCCCAGCGCGTTCGCCTTCAACGTCCCCAAGCGGACGGCGAGCGGGGCCATGAACGTCGACAAGGGCAAGGGCAAGCGGATCGTGGTGCGCAAGGCCGTCTACCACGGCGGCATGTGCCCGCGCTGCGAAGGCCGCGGCACCACCTCCGACATCGACCTCACCCAGCTCTACGACGACTCCAAGGCGATCGGCGACGGCGCGTTCACCATCCCCGGCTGGAAGCAGGACAGCTTCTGGACCACGCGGGTCTACGCCGAGTCGGGCATCCTCGACCCGAGGAAGCCGATCCGCGATTTCTCCGAGAAGGAGATGCGGGACTTCCTCCACGGGGAGCCGACCAAGGTGAAGGTCGACGGCGTCAACCTGACCTACGAGGGCCTGATCCCGAAGATCCAGAAGTCGATGCTGTCCAAGGACAGGGAGTCGCTCCAGCCGCACGTCCGGGCGTTCGTGGACCGGGCGGTGACCTTCACCTCGTGTCCCGAGTGCGGCGGCACCCGGCTCAGCGAGGAGGCCCGGTCGTCGAAGATCGGCGGGCTCTCCATCGCCGACGCCTGCGCGATGGAGATCAGGGACCTGGCCACGTGGGTGCGCGAGCTGGACGAGCCGTCGGTGGCGCCGCTGCTGGCCAAGCTGGGGCACACACTGAACGCGTTCGTGGAGATCGGGCTGGGCTACCTCTCGCTCGACCGCCCCGCGGGCACCCTGTCGGGCGGTGAGGGACAGCGCGTGAAGATGATCCGCCACCTCGGCTCCTCGCTCACCGACACCACCTACGTCTTCGACGAGCCGACCACGGGTCTGCACCCCCACGACATCCAGCGGATGAACGACCTGCTGCTGCGGCTGCGCGACAAGGGCAACACCGTCCTCGTCGTGGAGCACAAGCCGGAGGCCATCGCGATCGCCGACCACGTCGTCGACCTCGGCCCGCAGGCCGGCTCCGGCGGTGGCGAGGTGATGTTCGAGGGTTCCCTCGACGGACTGCGGGCCAGCCGCACCGTCACCGGCCGCCACCTCGACGACCGGGCCGCCGTGAAGAAGACGGTGCGCAGGCCCCGGGGACACCTGGAGATCCGCGGCGCCGCGACGCATAACCTCCGCGACGTCGACGTCGACATCCCCCTCGGCGTGCTGTGCGTCGTCACCGGGGTGGCCGGCTCCGGCAAGAGTTCGCTGATCCACGGCTCGGTGGCGCGCCGGGACGGCGTGGTGGCCGTCGACCAGTCGCCGATCAAGGGGTCACGCCGCAGCACCCCGGCGACCTACACCGGCCTGCTGGACCCGGTCCGCAACGCCTTCGCCAAGGCCAACGGCGTGAAGCCCGCCCTGTTCAGCGCCAACTCCGAGGGCGCCTGCCCCACCTGCAACGGCGTCGGCGTCCTCTACACCGACCTCGCGATGATGGCGGGCGTCGCCACCACCTGCGAGGACTGCGAGGGCAGGCGCTTCCAGCCCTCGGTCCTGGTCCACCGGCTGGGCGGCCGCGACATCAGCGAGGTCCTCGCCATGCCGGTCGACGAGGCCAGGGAGTTCTTCGGCGCCGGCGAGGCGCGCGTCCCCGCCGCCCACCGGATCCTCGAACGCCTCTCCGACGTGGGCCTCGGCTACCTCGACATCGGGCGGCCCCTGACCACGCTGTCGGGCGGCGAGCGCCAGCGGCTCAAGCTGGCCGCCCACATGGCGGGCAAGGGCGGCGACGGCGTCTACGTACTGGACGAACCCACCACCGGCCTCCACCTCGCCGACGTCGAGAAGCTGCTCGGACTGCTCGACCGTCTCGTCGACGGGGGCACGTCGGTGATCGTCGTCGAGCACCACCAGGCCGTGATGGCCCACGCCGACTGGATCATCGACCTCGGTCCGGGCGCCGGCCACGAGGGCGGCCGGGTCGTCTTCGAGGGCACTCCGGCCGAGCTCGTCGAAGCCGGTTCGACCCGCACCGGCGAACACCTCGCCGCCTACGTCGGCCGGTAGGACCTTTTCCGGGGGTGGTGGCGGGGTGAGCCCCGTCACCACCCCCGACGTTTTTCAGCGGTTGAACCGGCAATCTGAAAGATGCCCGGAATCAGGCGATTCCCTAGCGTGAATCACACGGTATCCATCCCCCCTCGCGAAAGGGAAAGTCACATGTTCCGAGCGTGGAATTCCACCTGCGATGTGATCTCATGAGAATCCTCGTCACCGGCGGAGCCGGATTCATCGGCTCGCATTACGTGCGGACCATGCTCGACGGCGGATATCCGGGTTTCGAGGACGCGCACGTCACGGTTCTGGACCTGCTGACCTACGCGGGAAACCGTGACAACCTCCCCGCCTCCCACCCGCGGCTCACCTTCGTACGGGGCGACATCCTCGACCGGGAACTGCTGCGGACCGTACTGGACGGTCAGGACGCGGTGGTGCACTTCGCGGCCGAGAGCCATGTGGACCGTTCGATCGCGAGCGGGGCGGCGTTCGTCCGGACCAACGTGGAGGGCACGCAGGCGCTGCTCGAGGCCTGCCTGGCGGTCGGCGTCGAGCGGATGGTGCACGTCTCGACGGACGAGGTGTACGGGTCCATCGAGGAGGGCTCCTGGACCGAGGAGTCCCCCCTCCTGCCCAACTCGCCCTACGCCGCGTCCAAGGCCTCGTCCGATCTCATCGCGCTGGCCTACGTCCGCACCCACGGGCTGAACGTCTCGGTCACCCGCTGCTCCAACAACTACGGCCCCTACCAGCACCCGGAGAAGTTCATCCCGCTCGCCGTCACGCACCTGCTCGAAGGACGCCCCATCCCCGTGTACGGCGACGGCCGGCAGGTCCGCGAGTGGCTGCACGTGGACGACCACTGCCGGGCCGTGCACCGGGTGCTCACCGGCGGCAGGGCGGGCGAGGCCTACAACATCGGCGCCGGCACGGCCGTGCCGAACCTGACGCTGGCCCACCGGCTCGCCGAGCTGTGCGGAGCGGGTCCGGACATGATCCGGCACGTCACCGACCGCAAGGGCCACGACCGGCGCTACGCCCTGGACCAGACAAAGATCGAGAAGGAGCTCGGCCATCTGCCGCTCGTCCCGTTCGAGGAGGGTCTGGCGGAGACCGTCGCGTGGTACCGGGACAACCCGCAGTGGTGGAAGCCGGTCAAGGAGAGCGGTGGTCGCCCGTGAGCGCACCGGCACGACTGGTTCCGCGTTCCCGGGCCGGGATCTCCGAGCGGCTCGCCCTGTCCGCCGCCACGGCCGAGGGCGTCCACATCGCGACGTCCGACGTCCCGGGCTGGCTGGACTTCCACCGGTCGTCCTGCGGGACGGCGATCCGGCGGATCCCGTTCGCCGAACTCGACCACTGGTCGTTCGCGCCGGAGACCGGCGACCTGCGCCACCGCAGCGGACGGTTCTTCACCGTCGAAGGCCTGCACGTCGTCCGTCCGGAGGCCGAGTGGCAGCAGCCGATCATCGTGCAGCCGGAGATCGGCATCCTCGGCATCCTCGCCAAGGAGTTCGACGGCGTCCTCCACTTCCTCATGCAGGCGAAGATGGAGCCCGGCAACCCCAACCTGGTGCAGCTCTCCCCCACCGTGCAGGCCACCCGCAGCAACTACACGAAGGCCCACGGCGGGGCGGCGGTGAAGTACCTGGAGCACTTCCTCGACCCGGACAGGGAGCGGGTGCTCACGGACGTCCTGCAGTCCGAGCACGGCGCCTGGTTCTACAAGAAGCGCAACCGCAACATGATCGTCGAGGTGGACGGCGACGTACCCGCGGACGACGCGTTCCGCTGGCTCACCCTCGGACAGATCGTGGCGCTGCTGCGCCGGGACAACGTGGTCAACATGGACGCGCGCACCGTGCTGGCGAGCGCGCCGACGGCCCCTCCCGAGCGCGAGGCGCTGTCGTCCGACTCCGACCTGCTGGCCTGGTTCACCGGGGAGCGGGCCCGTCACGACGTCAGCACCCGCCGCATCCCGCTGCGGGAGGTCGCCGGGTGGCGGCGCGACGAGCACTCCGTCCGCCGTGCCGACGACCGGTTCTTCCGGGTGGTGGCGGTGTCCGTGGAGGGCGCGGGCCGTGAGGTGGCCGGCTGGACCCAGCCGATCCTCGAACCGGTGGGCCCCGGGATCGTCGGCTTCGCCCATCGGGTCTTCGACGGCGTCCCGCACGTCCTCGTGCACGCGCGCGTGGAGGGCGGCTTCCTCGACACCGCCGAACTCGCGCCGACCGTGCAGTACGCACCGGAGAACTACGCCCATCTGGCGGCGGAGCACCGGCCGCCGTTCCTGGACCTGATGCTGAACGCGTCCCCCGACCGCGTCCTCTACTCGGCGGTCCACTCCGAGGAGGGCGGCCGGTTCCTCAACGCCGAGAGCCGCTACCTGATCGTCGAGACCGACGAGGCCACGACGCCCACCCAGGCGCCCCCGGGGTTCCACTGGGTCACGCCCGGCCAGCTGAACTGGCTCGCCGGGCACAGCCGGTACGTCAACGTGCAGGCCAGGACCCTGCTCGCCGTCCTCAACACCGGCGCGGCCGCCCGCACCCACCTGTCCGTCTGAGCCGCCGCACCGTGTCCTCGCACAGCGCCCTTGCACGATCCCCCCGTACAGCACCAGGCTCCGAGTCCGTGACCACCACAGGGCTCGGAGCCCGGTGCACGACAGAAGGCCCTGTCCGGTGGATCCTCCACCGGACAGGGCCTGAGAACGAGAGGGACTACTTGGCCGCCGCGAGCCGCGTGGTCATGGGGGTCCACTTCTTGGGGTTGACGCGCCAGTCCACCGGCTCCTGCTTGGTGGCGACGTTGACGCGGTTCCAGAGGTTGACCAGGCCGATGTGGAGCACTATGGCGCCGAGTTCCTGCTGGTTGAAGTGCTTGGCCGCCTCGTCCCAGACCTCGTCCGGCACCGGGTCCTCCCGGTCGTTGATGCGCGTGGCGGCCTCGGCCAGCGCCAGCACGGAGCGCTCGGCGTCGGTGAAGCAGGTCTGCTCCCGCCAGGTCGCCACCAGGGGGAGGCGGTAGTCCTCTTCCCCCGCCTCCTCGAACTCGCGCTTCTTCACGGGGATCTGGACCGGGCGGCCGTTGATCTGGCTCACCCGCAGATGGATGAGCACAAGCGTCTGCAACGGCACACCAACATTGTTGATGGCCTTGACCAGCCCGCGCATAGGCGGCAGAACATCGGGAACGACCAACGACGGGTTAGGCATCCGCGGCGACATCTGTATTTCTCCTTCGGATTGGGACTGGATAACAGCCTGCCTTCAGGGCCGCCTTTTCTCAAGTTTCCAGAATTGCGGCGGCCGGCTGCCTTTTCGAGCGTCCGGCGGCTTGGGCGAGTGCTTGGTGAAGTCGTTTGTCGGCCGTTTGCCCGGATTCCCATTGCACACCGATCGCGAAGGGGTGGTCCGTGACCTCCACGGCCTCCACGGTGCCGTCCTGCGCCCAGGCGGTGGCGGTGAGGCCGGTGCCGAGCCGGTGGACGGCCTGGTGGTGGTGGCAGGCCGACACGGGCGCCTCCTCGTCGAGGACGCCGGCGATCCGGCTGCCCGGCCGCAGTTCCAGCCGGTGCTCACCGAGGGTGAAGGAGGGCGTCCGCGGGCGGTGGCCGTCGTGGCCGACGACGTCCGGCAGGTGCTGGTGGAGGCTGCCCCCGTGCAGCACGTTGAGCAGCTGCATGCCGCGGCAGATGGCCAGAACCGGCAGCTCGGCGTCGAGTGCCGCCCTGACCAGGGCGAGTTCGGCGCGGTCGGCGTCCGGGCTCATCGGCCGGGTCACCGGGTGAGCGGCCTCGCCGTACAGCGCCGGATCCAGGTCGGGGCCGCCCGGCACCAGCAGGCCGTCGAGCCGGCCGACCAGGTGCTCGACACCGGGCAGCAGCGGAAGCAGCAGGGGCGTGCAGCCCGCCGCGGACAGGAAGGCCACGTGCGACTGGAGCGCGAGGCTGACGACCATGTCGCTGCCCTGGAGCGTGACCGGCGCGGTCCGCGCGCAGATCCCGACCACCGGCCGCCCGGCGATCGCCTGACCGTTCACGACTGCATTCATGACCACCCTCATGGGTTCCGGGTTCAACTGAGGAAAACGAGCAGATGAAACAACCGCTTCCGCGGACAGCCATCGCCGTCAAAATAGTCAGGTGCGTGAAGCGGAGGCCATCGTTCAATATCCGGCCTGCCTGCCCTACTGAACGGAATCCCACTCCTGATACCACAGACGGGTGGGGAGTGCTTTGTCCCCGTGAATCTCCCGCAGCCCATTCAACCGAGGTATCCATGATCGAGGCGAAGAACCTCACGAAACGCTACGGCGACAAGACCGCCGTGAACGACCTGTCGTTCACGGTCGCCCCCGGCCGGGTCACCGGCTTCCTGGGCCCCAACGGCGCGGGCAAGTCCACCACCATGCGGCTGCTGCTGGGGCTCGACCGGCCCGACAGCGGCGAGGCCACCATCGACGGCGTGCCCTACCGCGATCTCGCGCAGCCCATGCGGGTGGTGGGCGCGCTGCTCGAGGCGCGCGCCGTCCACACCGGCCGCAGCGCCTACGACCACCTGCTCTGTCTCGCCCAGACCCAGGGCTACGGCAAGCGCAGGGTCGAGGAGGTCATCGAGCAGGTCGGACTGGCGTCGGTGGCCCGCAAGCGGGCCGGCGGCTTCTCGCTCGGCATGGGGCAGCGGCTCGGCATCGCCGCCGCGCTGCTGGGCGACCCCGCGGCGCTGATCCTGGACGAACCGGTCAACGGCCTGGACCCCGAGGGCATCCTCTGGATCCGCAACCTGATGAAGTCGCTGGCGGCGGAGGGCCGTGCCGTCTTCGTCTCCAGCCATCTGATGAACGAGATGGCCGTCACCGCCGACCACCTCATCGTCATCGGCCGCGGCCGACTGGTCGCCGACTGCTCCACCGAGGAGTTCATCGAGCGCAGCACCGAGCAGTGCGTGCTGGTCAAGACACCCGACCGGGAGCAGCTCGCCGAGCTGCTGAGGGCCGAGGGCGCCACCGTCACCGGCGCCGAGGACGGCGACCTGGAGGTCACCGGGCTCGAGGCCCCGCGCATCGCCGAGCTCGCCGCGGCGAGCGGCCTGGTCCTGCACGAACTCGCGACCCGACGCGGTTCGCTCGAGGACGCCTTCATGGAACTGACCAAGGACGCCGTCGAATACGACGCCGGCGTGCCCACCGCCGGAGGTGTGAAGTGACCACCGTGACCGCGTCCGCCCCCACGTCCGTGGCCGTCGCCGAGGGGCACAGGCCGAGCTTCGGGCGGCTGATGCTCTCGGAGTGGACCAAGATCCGTTCCGTCCGCTCCACGATCTGGTCGCTCGCCGTCCTGGTCGTGCTCACCCTGGTCTTCACCGCGCTGTTCATGCAGATGGGCGTCGCGAACTGGGACAAGTCCAGCCCGTCCCAGCAGGCCGAGATGAGGCTCGACCCGACCGGCACCATCCTGGGCAGCGGCATCCTGCTCAGCCAGCTCGCGGTCTGCGTGCTGGGCGTGATGGCCATCGCCTCGGAGTACTCCACCGGCATGATCCGCGCCAGCCTGCTCGCGGTGCCCAGGCGGGTGCCGGTGCTGGCGGCCAAGGGCGCGGTCTTCGGGCTGCTGGTCCTGGCCGTGGGCGAGCTGACCGCGTTCTCCTCCTTCTTCATCGGCGCGCCGATCCTCGACAGCAAGGCGCCGGTCGCGATCGGCGACCCGGGCGTCCTGCGGGCCGTCGCCGGCTGCGGTCTCTACCTGTCCCTGCTCGGCCTGTTCGCGCTCGCCGTCGGCGCGATCATCCGGCACACGGCCGCGAGCATCACCGTCGTCATCGGCTTCGTCCTGGTGATCACGCCGATGGCGGGTCTTCTGCCCGGCAGCGTGGGCAAGCACGTCCACGCCTACCTCCCCACGGAGGCCGGGTTCATGATCACCCAGCAGCACGCCCGGGCCGGCGACCTGCTGGGGCCGTGGCAGGGCCTCGGGGTGCTCGCGCTCTGGACGGCCGTCCTGCTGGTCGTCGCGGCGGCGCTGCTGCGCCGCAGGGACGCCTGACGGCCCTCCCCGCCCACCGCGGGTGCCCGCCTGATCGGCGGACACCCGCGGTGTCGTGTTTCCAGGGGGCGTCCACCTGCCCTCGACTACAGCTAAAGACCCCCCTGCGACGCTCGTCGACAGCGGCAGCAGAGAGGGAGTAAAGGAATGGCTCAGAGCAATGCGCAAGCCGTCTTGATAACGAGTGCATTCAGCCCCGCCAGGACGGAGACCGCAGAATCTTCGCGCAGTGAATTCGATCTGAAGAATTTCGAGAAACTGCCGGCGCGCGATGTCCCCATCAACGCGCTGTCGCCCGGGGTGTCCCTGCGCCAGGGCGGCACGGACGCCGCCCACATCCAGCTTCTCGTCGACGCGGCGGGCTCGGCCGAATTGCCGCCCATTCTGGTCCAGATGGACGGATGTCGCGTCATCGACGGACTGCACCGGCTGGAGGCCGCCAAGCTCCGGGGCGACGACAGCATCAAGGCGCGCTTCGTCGACTGCTCGAATTCCGAGGCGCTGGTCATCGCCATGAAGGCGAACGGCTCGCACGGACTGCCGCTGTCGAAGGCCGACCGCGTGTCCGGCGCCCGGCGTGTCCTCGGCTCCCACCCCGACTGGTCCGACCGCGCCATCGCCGGCATCACGGGCCTGAGCGCGAAGACGATCGCGTCGCTGCGCGTCCGGTCGGCGGATGCGGCGCCGCTCGACGGCAAGCGCATCGGCCGGGACGGACGGCGGCGTCCGGTGGACCCGGGCGAGGGCAGGCGGCGCGCCGCCGAGTACATCGCCGCCCATCCGAACGCCCCCCTCCGTCAGGTCGCCAAGGAGACCGACGTGTCGCTGGGCACGGTCCACGACGTGAGCGCGCGGCTCCGGCGGGGCGACAGCCCCGAGCGGGACGGCCGCCGGACGGCCGCGGCGCAGCACGTCCGGCCCCTGCAGTCCGTGCAGTCGTTGCAGTCCGTGCCGGCCGCGGCGGGGCAGGCCGACGAGGCGGCGAGGCCCGCCGCCTCGGTTCCCGGCGGCGTCACCGCCCGGGTGCCGTTGCGGGTGGCCCCGAGCGCCGACGCCGCGCCGCACCGCAGGAACCACACCGACGCGCCGCCCACCTGGGCGACGGTGGCGGCCAAGATGGCCGCCGACCCCGCCATCCGTTACACCTCGGGCGGCAGGGATTTCCTCCGCTGGATGCAGCAGCACGCCACCGACCCCGACGAGAACTGGCGGGAGCTCGTCGACGCCGTCCCGCCGCACTGGCTCGGCGTCGTCGCCCCGATCGCCGAGCGCATCGGCAGGGAGTGGAGCCTGCTCGCCGAGCGGCTGAGGACCAGGCAGGACCTCGCGCCGTGATCCCTCGCGCTCACGACCGTGACGGCACCGGTGCCGCGGACGCCACCCGGAGGTGGCCCGCGGCCTGGCGCCGTCCGGCGGGAGCCGGAAGCGGGGTGACGGAGGCGCACCCGGGGCGCGCCCTGACGTCGGCCGGGGGTTCGAGCGCGGGCAGCGCGAGCAGGACCGGCGGGTCGGCCGGTCCGCTCGGGCGCAGACGCACCGCCGCGCTCGTGATGCCGTCGGCGGTCACGGTCACGGTCCTCGACCCGACGAGCGAGGTTCGCCGCGCCCGCGGGTCGGGCCCGACGCCGTCGGCCACCGCCACGGCGAGCAGGTGCCAGGTCCCCTCGGGAACGTTCTCCAGGGAGTAGCAGGACGGACGGCCGCCCGGCACGTCGACGACGGCCGAGGCTGCGGACGGATGCTGGACGACGGGCGTGCGGAAGGCGCCCAGGTACACGCGCGCGTTCCCGTGCCCCTCCGGCAGGCTGATCGTCCCCGCGACCGTGCCCCGTCCGGGCCCCGCGTCCGGCTCCGGCTCCGGTCCCGGCAGGCCGTCCCCGCCGTCCCGTGACAGCCGGCGGAACCGGCTGGGGGACACTCCGACACTGGCCGTGAAGGTGTTGGTGAACGAGCCCATGCTGTTGTATCCGACCGCGAAGGATATCTCGGTGATGCTCATCGAGGTGCTCTCGATCAGCCGCTTGGCCTGGTGAATGCGGATCGCGGACAGGAATCTGCCGGGAGTGAGGCCGGTCTCCTCTTTGAAAAGCCGTGTGAAATAGAAACGGCTGAGCGAAGCACTTTCGGCGATGTCGGTGAGAGTCAGGGGCTCTCCGTAGCGCTTCCGGATGCACTCGATCGCCCTTTCCACTGCCTTGTCCATATGCACCTCACTACGTCTCGACGCAGTCAGCAAAATAGCGTGGCAGCGTCGCGCTGAACTCGAGTGACGCTAGTGATCTGTTCACCTGTGTTCACCGGTTGCGGTGCAGCCGCTGAATGCCGTTGAATAACGGAAGCGTCCGCTTGGGCGTGGAAAGGCGCGGAAAGGCGTGGGGCGGGAGCCGCACCGCCTCAGGCTCCCCCGCCGTAGGCGGCCACCGCCGCCGACGCGTCGCGCCGGTCGATCCGGTCGATCCGCACCGTCCGCGCCCCCACCACCGCGACGGACGCCGGGTGCGCCCCGTCGACGACCATGTCCGCCAGGGCCGCTGTCGGCCGGGGGGCGGCGAGCCGGTCCGGCCAGGCGAGGACGGCCGGCGGGGCCTGCGGAGCGGACACCTCGAGCTCGCGCAGCGGCAGGCGCAGACCCACACCGAGCGCCTTCAGTACGGCTTCCTTCCGTGTCCAGGTGCGCAGGAAGGCGGAGTGCCGTTCGGCGGACGGACGGGCGTACAGAGCCGTCAGCTCCGTGGGGGTCAGGGCGCTCGTCGCCGCCGTGCCGACGTCGAGGCCGCCGGCGTACTCCTCGACGTCGAGGCCCACCGAGGCGCCCCGGCAGACGGCCACCCCGATCACGTCACCGCTGTGGGTGACGGAGAAGTCGACGTCGGCGTAGGCGGACGCCGGCGGCACCGCCAGGGCGACCTTGCCGTGCGGGCCGCCGCAGCGCGGGCAGACCCGGCGCAGGGGGACGTCGGCGGGCGGCACCCCGAGCAGGTCGCCCAGCGCGAGGCGGCTGAGCGCGCAGCCGAGCAGGAACCGCTCCTTGTCGGCGGGGGCGACGGTGGCCTCGTACCGGGCGCGCTCCACGGGGTCGAGCAGCGTCAGGAGCCCGGGGTGGCCGTCGTCCCGGCGCGCCCACCACACCTGTACCGCCTGTCCGGTCACACGCCCTCGCCCTGGTCGTCGTTCGGCCCGCGGCCCACCGTCACGGCCTACACTCCTGCTCGCCCCGCACGACGACCACCCATACCAAGACAAAGGGGAAAGCCGGATGCGCCTGCACACACGGGAGTGGGGAACGGGTGAACGCGTCGCCGTCCTCGTCCACGGCATCATGGCCGACCACCGCACCTGGCACGACCTGGTGCCGGTCCTGACGGACCGGGGGTACCGCGTGCTCGCCGTGGATCTGCGCGGCCACGGAGCCAGCGCCCGCGGGGCGTACGCTCCCCGGCTCTTCGCCGAGGACCTGCTGGACACGCTCCCCCGCCGTCCCGAACTGGCGCTGGGCCATTCGCTGGGCGCGCTGGCCCTGGCGCTGGCGGTGGAGGAACTGGCGCCGGCCCGTGCGGTCTACTCGGAGCCGGCCTGGCGGCTGGCCGGGTCCGACGGCCGGCTGGACCCGGCCCTCTTCACGCTCTTCAAACGCTCTCCCCGGCTTCTCACCAGCTTCGCCCGCCCGGCGGTGACCGCCCGGCGGATCAGCGACCGGGCGGCGAACGACCCACTGCCGAGCGGCGGACGCGCGAACGGCGGATCGGTGATCGGCGGCGGGGAGGGCGGCGCCGACGGCGGCGTCCTCGGTGTGGGCGGCGGCGTCTTCCGCCGGGTCGGCGAAGCCGATCGCATCGCCCTGGAACAACAGGCTCTCGGCTGCTGGGACGAGACCAGCGCCCTCGCCCTCTCCTCCCACCGGCTCGTCGACCACACCCCGGACACGGCCCTGGTGCCGTCCCTGGTCCAGGTGTCCGACCCGAGCCTGCTCGTCAGCGCGGAGATGAGGGCGGACCTGGTGCGACGCGGCTTCGAGGTGCGCACGGTGCCCGACGCGCCGCACGCCATCCACCGCGACCGTTTCGACGCGTTCGTCGAGTCCCTGTCGGGGTGGCTGTGACGGAACGGCGTGCCGGCGCACCGCGCGTCGGTGGATCCGGTGTCAGTGAACGGCGCGCAGCATGCGCGTCACGTTGATTTTCGTCGGCGACAGACCGAGCTCCACGCTCTGCATCATCCGCTCGCCGTTCAGCCGGCCGTAGGCGAGGAGGTCGACGTTGGCCAGGCTGAATTCCGGCCAGGTGTGAATACTGAGATGCGAAGCGGAAAGCAGCAGAATGGCGGTGACGGCGCCATTCGGGAACACGTGCGAGGCTTCACCGAGAACCTGGGCGTTTCCCTTTTCGGCGGCCGTGCGCAGCACCTGCAGGAGGCGCTGTTCGTCGGTCAGGATGCTGTGATCGCTCACCCATACGTCGACGGCGTAGGAGCACAAATCGTCGACGTTTATGCCCTCGGTGGCGAGGCTGGCGGGATTGGTCATGGGGAACCGGGGGTCGCAAACCGCTGCCCCCGTCTCCTTTCACATAGATGTGCGCTGGTCCGCGCGGCCGAAGCGGAAGGTGGCGAGGCCGACAAACGGCGCTCGGTGATGCCCAGGGTAGCATCCGGGCCACTCCCCGGCCCTCGCGCGCACGGCGTCGGGGCCGGGCGTCGGGATCCGCTCCGGGGCCGACGGCAAAGCGGGACGGAACCCGCACCCTCAATGTTCGGCGAGCGTCTCCCCGACTTCCGGTCTGAATTTCCTGGAATTCCCCGGCCGTGACCCCTGAAGGAATTTCGGGAAACTCCCCGAAAAACCACGTCGCATTCCTTCCCGCCGTTCCCGGACTCCGCATCGCCGCACCGATTCGGGTCGACCCACCGCCAGCCCGTATACTCGATACTCCTGGATTCCGTACAGCCCGCCCGGAGCAGCATTGTGAAAAACGCGCCTCGACACCGCAGGAGTACCACCGTCGATCAAGTGCTCGCGGACGTCGCGGACGCCGTTCGGCTCCAGGAGGGCCCGCCCGGGGTGCGGTCCGTCCTTCGCGCCCTGCGCCGCCTGGCTCCCGCCTCCACGAAGGACCTCAGCCGCGCCACCGGCCTGCCCGTCCCCATCGTGGCCGCCGTGGGCAACGAGCTGCGCCGCCGGGACCTGGTCACCAAGGAGCGCCCCTCCCGGCTGACCCCGGCGGGGCTGGACGTCGTGGCCCAGCTCGGCATGGACCTGGTCCTCGACGCCACCTGCACCACCTGCGACGGCCGCGAGCTGGTCATCCCCTCCGTGCTGGACGAGGCCGTACGCCGGCTGCGTTCCGTCATGGAGTCCGGTCCCGCCGCCGACATGGCGATCGACCAGTCCCACTGCACGCCCGAGACCAAGGTGCGCCGGGTCCTGGCGCTGCTCGCGGCGGGCGCGCTGCCGGGCGGTTCCCTGCTGCTGGTCGGGGACGACGACCTCGTCTCCCTGGCCGTGGCCGTCGTGGGCGACGTCCTCGGCTCCCCGATCGTCGAGCGGGTGACCGTCGTGGACATCTCGCCCGAGATCCTCGCCTACATCAGGAAGGTGTCGGCCGGACTCGGCACCCGCGTCGAGACGGTCGAGCACGATCTGCGCCGGCCGCTGCCCGCCGAGCTGCACGGCGGCTTCGACGTGGCGATGACGGACCCGCCCTACACCCCCGAGGGCGCCCGGCTGTTCCTGTCACGCGCCGTGGAGGGGCTGCGGCCCGGACCCGCGCACAGCATCTTCTTCTCCTTCGGCGGCAAGAGCCCCGACGAGATGCTCGAGGTGCAGCGCGAGATCATGGCCCTCGGCCTGGTCACCAACGGCTACATCCGCAACTTCAACGAGTACGAGGGCAGCGGCATCCTGGGCGGGGTCGGCTTCTTCCAGCACCTCCTCACCACCACCTCGACCGCCTCCCGGCAGGGCGACTACGGCGGCCCCCTCTACACCGGCGACAAGCGCACCCGGCAGCGCGAGTACGAGTGCGTGGCCTGCGGCGCCCAGGTCCGCGTCGGCCCCGGCGCCCGCTGGACCGCGGTCGCCGCGCTGCGCGAGGAGGGCTGCCCCCGGTGCGGCAAGGGCCCCTTCCGTCCCGGCCGCCTGGTCGCGGCCGAGGAACCGGCCGCCCCGGTACCCGCATCCGCACAGACGCCCGCGGCGCCCGCTCCCGCACCGGCACCCGCGCAGGCGCCCGCCCCCGCACCCGCCGTGTCCGCACCGGCCGCGCCTGCGTCCCCCGCGCCCACGCCCGCCGCATCCGCCGCCCCGTCCGCCCGGCGACCCGGCTGGCACCCCCCGACGCCCGAGGACCGCGCGGCCCTGGAGGAGCGGGCCGAGCCCTACCGCACCCGCCAGGCCGACGAGCGGGACCTGCCGGCCATCGGCGCGTTCGAGGCCGAGATCGCCCGTGTCTCCTTCGGCGAGGACGCCGTCGACGACCCCGCGCGGTGGGCGTCCCGGCTGGGCCGTGCCATGGAGAAGTCGAAGGAGGGCATGATCGTCGCCCACCGCCCCGGCGAGGAGGCCGTCGGCTGGCTCTGGGTGAGCATCAACCAGAACGCGATGACCGGCGACCGCTACGCCAACTTCCGCTCCCTCGCCGTCGCCCCGCTGGACAACCGCGGCGACGTGGCGGAACTGCTGCTCACCGCGGGCCTGGAGTTCTGCATGGCGAACGGCATCACGGAGGTGGTCGGCCGCGTCCACGTCGGGAACGTGCCGATGCGCACGGTCTACCGCAAGTTCGGCTTCGACCCCGCCACCCTGACGATGAAGCTGCGCCTCCCGGAGGAGGGCACCCGATGACCGGCAGCACGAGCACCACCGGGGAGACGGCCGTGACGGGCGCGAGCGGGTTCGACCCCGACCGGGTCAAGTGCGTCGTCTGGGATCTGGACGGCACGCTGTGGGACGAGATCGCGGTGGAGTCGCCCACCGACGACCTGCCCGTCCCCCGGCCCGCGATGCTGGCCGCGATCGACGCGCTGGCGGCGCGCGGCGTGCTCAGCAGCCTCGCGAGCCGCAGCGCGCCCGCGGTCCTGGACCGGCTGAACGCCGTACCGGAGCTGCGCGAGCGCTTCCTCGCGCCGCAGGTGTCCTGGCAGGACAAGAGCGAGTCCCTGCGCCGGATCGCCGAGAACCTCGGGATCGCGGTGGAGGCACTGGTCCTGGTCGACGACTCGCCGTACGAGCGTGCCGAGGTGGAGGCCCTGCTGCCGGGCGTGCGCACGCTGGACCCGCAGGACGTGCCCGCGCTGCTGTCCGCGTTCGAGGGCCGGGAGGTCACCCCGGAGTCGCGGGAGCGGGTGCGCCGCTACCGCACCGAGGAGACCCGCCGGGCCGAGGGCGAACGGTTCCGGGGCACCCGGGAGGAGTTCCTGCGCTGGTGCGGGATGCGGCTCACCGTCGGCGCGGCGGCGGCGCGGGAGGTCCCCCGCGCTCTCGAACTGGCCGCCCGCACCCACCGTCTGAACTCCTCCGGCCTGAGCCCGGAGCGGCTGCGCGCGCTGGCCGCCTCGGAGGGACACGAGCTGTACACCGCCCGGATGACCGACCGCTTCGGCGAGTACGGGATCATCGGGGCCGCGCTGGTCGACCGCGGCGCCCCGGGCACCTGGTCGGTTCCGCTGCTGGCGCTGTCCTGCCGGGTCGCCGGGCGGGGGGCCGCCGCCGCGTTCCTCTTCTGGCTGATGGGACGGGCCCGCGAGGCGGGCGCCGAGGAGTTCCGGGTGACCCTGCGCCCGACCGACGCCAACCTGGAGATGCGGATCCTGCTGCGCCAGGCGGGCCTGCGCCGCACGGACGCCACCGCGGGCCCGGAGGCCACGACCACCCCGGAGCCCGGCGGCACCACCCGAACCACCGCCGCGGCCGCCCCCGCCCCCACCGCGCGACCGGCGGTCCTCGGCCGGAGCCTCCACGGCGACCTGCCGACGCCCCCCGCGTGGCTGCACGTCTCCACCCGAAAGGACGCCGAAGCGTGACGGACCTCCCGGCTCCCGCCCCCACACCCTCCTCCGCAGACCGGGCATCGGTGGAACGGGAGCTCCGCGCGATGATCGCCGAGGCCGCGCGCCTGGATCCCGTCGTCGTCGCGGAACTCCCCGCCGACACCGACCTCTTCGGCCCGGAGATCGGACTCACCTCGCTCGCCGGCGTGACCCTCCTCGGCACGATCGACAAGCGGTACGGCGTCGACGTGGCCGCCCTGGACCTGAGCCTGGACAGCCTGCAGTCCGTCGCCACCCTCACCGACTTCGTCACGGCGCACCTCCCGGCCCGCTGACCAGCGGCGCAGCTCCTCGTGTGCGCCGAGGGTGATCCGCGCGGCACCGCCGTGACCTGCCAGGACACGCGGCGTTGAACGGGAAGTGCGGCGGCGCCCCCTGCCGCCGCGCGAACCGATTCACTAAGGAGAACGTGATGTCTCGCATCGCGAAGGCAGCCGCCGTCGCCATGGGAACCGGCGCCGTGGTGGTCAGCGGGGCCGGCGTGGCCATGGCGGGCACGGGCGCGCAGGGCGCGGCCGTCGGGTCGCCGGGCGCCGTGTCCGGCAACGTCGTCCAGGTGCCGGTGCACGCGCCGATCAACATCTGCGGCAACACCGTCAGCATCATCGGTCTGCTGAACCCCGCCTTCGGCAACACCTGCGTCAACGCCGACAAGCACGACAAGGGCCACGACGAGGGTCACGACAAGGGCGACGGCGAGGACAAGAACGGCGGCGACCACTCGGGCGACGGCGGCTACGGCGGCTGACGTCCGTACGCGAACACCCTGTGAGGAGAGCCCCGGCACCTCGAGCGCCGGGGCTCTCCCCTGTTCGGCCCCGCCCGGGCGGCCGTACCGCCGGAGCGGGGCCACAAGGGCTCAGGCGTACCGGTAGATCCGCCCGATGTACTGCATCTCGTCCGGTGTCACGTCCCACGGCGGCATCTTCTCGTGCCGGGCGACGACCCGGCCGTGCTGCGAGGTGCCCGGGTCCGGCGGTTCGGCGGGCAGGTAGTGGTGGTCGCGGTGGCGGTGCTGCCAGCGCGACCAGAGCATGTCGATGAAGGCGTGGTGCAGCCAGAACACCGGGTCGTTGACGGAGGCGCCGCCGACCATGGCCCCGCCGACCCACCGGTGCACCCGGTTGTGGTTGCGCCACGCGGCGCTGCCCTGTCCGCTCCCCCATCCCTCCAGCCTGTTGCGGAAGCCCCGCGCCGAGGTGGAGTTCCAGGGCGAGACGTCGTAGACCGGGTCCTTCATCGCCCACTCCAGGTCGTCCCTCGTGGGCAGGTCGATGGGGCCACGGGAACGCCCCAGGTCCCGGGTGAGGAACTCCGTGTCGGTCACGCCCTCCCTGAGCGTCCAGTTGCCGGTGGCGTACGCGAACGGCCCGGTCGTCACCTGGCGGTCGGAGCGCCGCCCGTTGCCGCCGAGGAGGTCCTCGGTCCAGGGCGCCGAGGTGGTGGTGCGGTCCTTGGTCCAGTCCCAGTACGGCAACGTGACCAAGGAGTCGACCCGCCGCAGCGCGTTCTCCAGATCCAGCAGGAAGCGGCGGTGCCAGGGCAGGAAGGAGGGCGCCATGTGGGCCGTGCGCAGGCGGCCCTCGCCGTCGGACACGTAGTAGTCGATGTGCGTGCGCACGAACTCGTCGTACTCGCCACGCCGTTTGACCTCCAGCATCGCCATCACGAACCGGCGCCGCTCGCCCTCGGTGAGGGTGCTGACGTTCTTACGGGTGTAGACCATGGTGTCCCCCCGTGTGCGTGCGGCCGCCCGCGGAACCGAGGTCGCGCAGCATCTCCCCGGGGCCCAGCTCGTCGACGGCGGCGCGGGTCGCCTCGAGCGGGGTGGCGTAGGAGGCGTAGTGGTCGACCATGCTCAGCCAGGTGCCGTCGGCGCGGCGCATGAGGTGCAGCGGACGGCCGTCGACCGTGACCTCCCAGCGGGCGCCGTCGCCCGAGCGGACCGACGGGAGGAGGACGCCGCGGAGGCGCCGGCCGCGGTAGGTCTCGTCGAAGGCGGCGTCGGCCCGGCCGCCCTGGGTGGGTCTGGGCCGGGAGGCGGCGACGACCGGGGCGAGCGCCAGCGCGGCGGCCGCGCCGAGCAGCCCCCTCACCACGTCCCTGCGGCCTCTGCGTCTCCCCACGCTCACCTGCACGGTGTTCACGGCTGTTCCGTCGTCACTCACGACCATGATGTCTCCTCGTCCGGTTCGGATCTTCACAGCGGTAACCGCCCGGCGGCCTCCCTGGTCACGGAAAGCGACAGGCCCGGACCGCCGTCCGGGCCTGTGTCGTCCGTGCGTGGCCTGACTACCGCCCCGGACCCCTCACGACGTTCACTCCGCCCGGCACCGCCTGGACCGCCGGGGACTCCAGGCCGGCCTGCGGCAGTTTCAGGGCGGGCAGGCCGGAGTTGTCCGGGTGGGGCGGCGTGAGCGGGGCGTCCGGCCCGAGGCCGGGACCGAGGGTGCGCAGGTCGGAGGCGGGGGCGCTGACGCCGACGTGGCCGTGGTCGTCCCCGAGGACCTCCGGCACGGGCGCGCGCACGGTCGCGCCGGGCAGCCCCGCCTCGAGCGGGAGCTGCGGGACGGTGCGCTCCGGGAGGAGCCGGCCCTCGACGTACCGCGGACCCTCGTACGTGCCCGGCGCCGGCACCGGGATCTCACCGCGGATCTCGGGCAGCTCCATGTGGAGGGACTTCTCGGCGGCGTCCAGCGGTACGGGGACGGGAACCGTGCCGACCGCGGCGGCGGGGGTCGCCACGGCGGCGCCGGCCGCGGCCGCCACACACGTGAGCACGGCGGCAAGGGTTCCTCGGATGGTCGGCTTCATCGGTACGGGCCTTTCTCGGTGCGGAGGGATGCGGTGCGTGCGTACCGGGTAACGAGCCGGGAATCGCCATCAGACCGTGTCGGCGCGCAATTCGCCCGGGTGCAGCAGTAGTCCGACCGATGAAGGTCAGCTCGTCCAGAAATCCCACCAGCGGGTCAGGACCAGCACGGCGACGACCCCGAGGTGCGCCACGGGGAGGACCCAGGTGAACCCGGAGAGGAAGGCGCGCAGCCCCGGCGGCGCGGGCAGGAATCCGTTGCGCACGCCGAAGGAGACGACGTACCAGAAGAGGACGGTGGTGGCGATCCAGGCCAGGCAGCACCACAGGCACAGGGCGTTGATCCGGTACAGCGACTCGAACTGCAGCCAGGACACGAACCCGACGCCGAAGAGACAGCCGGCGGTGAAGGTCAGCCAGTACCAGCGGGGAAGGACGGCGCCGGCCAGCAGGTCGACGCCGACGCAGACGACGATTCCGTAGGCCACCAGGCCGAGCATCGGGTTGGGGAACCCGAATGCCGCGGCCTGGTCGCTCTCCATGACGCTGCCGCAGGACAGCACGGGGTTCAGACTGCATCCCGGGGTGAAGCCGGGGTCCTCCAGCAGCTTGAACTTGTCGAGGGTGATGACCCAGGAGGCCAGCAGCCCCGCCGCGCCCGTGAGGACGAGCAGCAGGGCGAGTCCGCGTCCGGCGCCCGCGGCCGGCCGCATCAGCCGCGCAGGCCGCGGGCGGGCAGGATGACGTGCGCGGCGTCGGCGAGGGTCTCCTCGGCGCCCGCGAAGGCGGCCAGGGCCTCCGGCGCGACGGGCTCGCCGGGGGCGGCCTCGGGCCACGGGCGGGTGGTGAAGACGAGGTAGGCGTAGCCGCGCTGCCGAGCCGCGGCGAGCCACTCGGGCGGCGGCGCGCACTGGGCGCTGAGGCCCGGCAGGGTCAGGACGGCCCGGCCGGCCTCGACGAGCAGGCCGACCGGCAGGCTCGGCCGCTCGGTGCCGTCGATCAGGTCGCCGCCGACGGGCAGGCCGTTCGTGCGGAGCAGGCGCTCGACGGCGGCCGCCGAGGCCTCGGGGCCGCCCGCCGCGTCGCCGAGGGAGTAGGCGAGGAGGTAGGGCATGTCGCCGCCGTCGGAGGCCTCGCCGCTCCACGGCAGCACGACGAGTGTGCCCAGGTCGGACACGCCGAAGGGGCGGGTTGCGCTTGAGGTTGAGGTCACCGCGCGACCTTACCGGCGTGTGCGGAGCCGTCCGGGTGGCTTCTCACCCGGGCGGAGGACCCTCCGCGGGTGCTCCACACGAACGAGGGACGCGCGCCGTGGGACCGCCTCGAACAGCGCCGAGGGCCGGTCCGTTCGGTACGGAGCCGGCCCTGCGGAATGCCTTCGAACGGGGCGTCAGCCCTGCAGGGGCAGCCCGCCGAGCAACGGGGCGTGGGCCTCGTTGAGCGTGCCCGTCGTCTCCTTGACGGTGCTGAGCACGGAGTCCTCGTTCTCGGTGTCGAGCGCGTCCGACTGCTGCTGCAGCGGCATCGCCTCGAGGGAGTAGCCGCCCTCGGTGAGCTTGTTCAGGGCGCCGTTGAGGCTGGTGGGCGTCAGGTCGGCGGAGTCGTGGGCGAACGCGGGTGCGGCGGCACCGGCGATCACCAGGGATCCTGCGACGACGACGGCGGCCTTCAGGGACTTCATCGGGTTCCTTTCCTCGGCGGCTGGGCGGCTCGGCGCCTCGGCGCCGCCGGTCACCTGGACTTTCTGACGCCGTGCCTAACGATCCCCCTCGGGTGCGGAAACCCCGTGGCGGAAAATTCCCGCACCCCGGCGAGGCCCCCGGACGAGGGGGAGGGGGCGCGTGCGCCGGAGTGCGGAACCGAGGCCGGGGAAAGGGACCGGGCCGTCAGGAGGCGGGGACCGCGGTGGTCGGCGCCTGCGGCGGGGTGACCGGCTGCGCGGACGCCACCGGGGCGGTGGGCAGCTTCGGCAGGCCGGGCAGGTCCGGGGCGGGCAGGCCGCCGTCCAGCACCGTCGCGGCGAGCAGGTTGACCAGGCCGGTCACCACGGCCGTGGCCGCCGGGAGGACCTGGTCGGCGCCGCCGGAGGTGGCGGCCGCGAGCAGCTTGTCGAGCGCCTCGCGCAGGTCGGTGAGCGCGTCGGCCCGCAGGTCGGCGACCGGGGTCGGCTTCTTGGCGTCGTCACCGTCGCGCGTGAGCGTGGGCAGCGTGCCGGCGGGGAGGGTGCCGGTCGCCGCCACGGCCGTGTCGGTCGCGGTCGCACCGGTGCCCGTCGTGGTCGTCACCGACGTGTTCGTCACCGTCGCGTCGGACGTGTTCGACACCGCCGTGCCGGTGGCCGCCGTGGCGGGGTCCGTCGCAGCCGTGTCCGGGGCGGCGGCGTCCGAAGCCGTCGTGTCGGTCGGGGTCACGGGGGCGGCCGGCGTGGTCACCGGGGCAGCCGGCACGAGTTGGGCGACGGCTTCCTCGACGGCCTCGCTGAGCTGCTGCGCCTGCGCGGCGCTCAGCTGGCCGTCGTCGGCCTTCAGCGCGGTGTCGAGGAGTTCGGTGACCGGGGCGAGGACGGCCCCGAGGTCGCCCAGCCCGTCGAGCTGGGTGAGGAGCGCGTCCGCGCCGGGGACGGGCGTCCGGGAGGCCGCGTGGGTGCGCTCACGGCTCGTGTCGCCGTCGACCGCGAGGGCGGTGGGGACGGCGGCGCCGAGGACGAGGGCGGCGCAGAGAGCGGGGGAAGCGAGACGCCGAACGGGCAGGCCGCGCATGGGGTTCCTTTCGCTGTGGGTCAGGTCGCTGAACCACCGTGGAAGCCGGTGTTACCCGTCGCAACCGATCGACGGCGCGGAGCGCCGGGCGTCGGCGCCGTACTCCCTTCACAGGGCCGCCGGTTGGACCGCGCCGGGCCGGGCCGCCGCGCGTGCCCCATTCGTGGCGACCGCCGAACGGCCGCCCTCCTGGCGGGAGGGCGGCCGTTCGGCGGTCGGGACGTCGCGACTTCGGTCGGGTCGAGGTCAGACGTTGGCGCAGCTGTTGCCGAACGCCGGGTTCAGCAGGCCGACCAGGTTGACGGTGTTGCCGCAGACGTTGATCGGGACGTGCAGAGGAATCTGGACGACGTTGCCCGACACCACGCCCGGGGAGTGCTCGGCGAGACCGTTCGCGCCACTGTCGGCGGCGGCGATGCCGGAGGTGCCGGCAACGGCCGCGGCGGCAACGGAGGTCAGGGCCAGGCCCTTCGCGATACGCGACATGGAGAGGTGCTCCTTGGAGATGTGACACAACACCTGGGCGGGGATGCCCGGCGCTGGGTCAACGCGCGACGCCGCCCGGGGTTGTGCCGCCGAGCGAGTGATGTTCCGGTGCATCGGGTTTACATTCCGGCCTGTTCGCCGGAAATCGCCGGTCGGCGCGTCGGCCGTCAATCGGGGGGCCACGGACGGCTGCGGCCGTTCGGGTGATTCGCGCGTTCCTTCGACGGGTCCCCGAGGCCCCTGCGGCGGTCCGCCGGCGGTGCCCGTCCGGGGGCTGACGCGGCGAATCCCAAGATCAGCGCCCCGGGGGCGGCTCCGGCGGCGCGCGTCCCGGCGTGCGCGCGGGCCCTCGGCCGCCGCTCCCGTTTGTTCGAACCCGGCGCGAGTTTGCGGCTCGGCGGTGACCAGCCGGGCTCCCGGCTCGTTCCCCGGCGGGACGCGGCGTGGGCCGGCGCACAGTTCGTCGCCGTCGACACACGGAAGGCACCAGGCGCGTTCCCGCCCGTCCCGAGCGACACCGTGAGCGAGGAAACCGCGCGATGCACCAGCCAGAGCCCGACGTCGGGTCCCGGGTCCTGCACCTCACCCAACCCGTGGACGGCGGAGTCGCCCGCGTCGTGACCGACCTGGCGCGGGCTCAGCTCGCCGCCGGGCTGCACGTCACCGTCGCCTGCCCCGACAGCACGCTCGCCGGAGACCTGCGGGCCCTGGGCGCGGACGTACGGCGGTGGGAGGCCACGCGCGCCCCGGGGCCCTCGCTGCCGGGCGAGGTGCGGCGGCTGGCGCGGGTGCTCGCACGGGTGAGTCCCCACCTGGTGCACGCGCACAGCGCGAAGGCCGGGCTCGCCGGACGGCTCGCGGTGCGCGGGCGGATCCCGACCGTGTTCCAGCCGCACGCCTGGTCCTTCGAGGCGGTCGGCGGGACCACCGCGGCCCTGGCCCTCTCCTGGGAGCGGTTCGGGGCGCGCTGGACCGACCGTGTGGTGTGCGTGAGCGAGGCCGAGCGCGCGACCGGCGTGCGCTCCGGGATCGCCGGGCGGTGGAGCGTCGTCCCCAACGGCATCGACACCGGCCGCTTCCGGCCGGCGCCCGCCGCCGGCGTGCGCACCGCGCTCCTGCCGGACGCCGACCCCGCCGCCCCGCTGGTGGTGTGCGTGGGGCGGCTGTGCCGGCAGAAGGGGCAGGACGTGCTGCTCCGGGCGTGGGAGGCCGTCGCGGGCAGGGTGCCCGGCGCCCGGCTCGTGCTCGTGGGGGACGGGCCCGACCGCGCGGGGCTGCGCTCCCGGGCCCCCCGGTCCGTGGTGTTCGCGGGGGCCGTCACCGATGTCGTCCCCTGGTACCAGGCCGCCGATCTGGTGGTGCTGCCCTCGCGCTGGGAGGGCATGGCCCTGGCCCCGCTGGAGGCGCTGGCCTGCGGGCGGCCCGTGGTGGTGACCGACGTGGACGGCGCCCGGGAGAGCCTGCCGGCCGCGCTCGCGGCGCCCTGCCTGGCGCCTCCGGAGGACCCGGCGGCACTGGCCGCGGCCGTCACCCGCCTGCTGCTCGACCCCGCGCTGCGTGAGTCGCTGGGCGACCAGGGGCGCCGCCACGTGCTGTCCACGCACGACGTGCGGCGCACGGCCGCGGCGATCGCGGACGTCTACCGCGAAGTGCTCGGGCGGCGGTCGGCCGCGGCCGGAGCGACGGCATCCGTCACGCCCACCGAGAGCAGGGAGTCCATCCACTCGTGACTGCGGAAAGCACCGTCCCCTCCCCCGGCGCCGACCCCGGATACTCACCGGTCTCGGTGATGCCGCGGAGCGGGAGCGGAGCGGAGTTCCCGTTCCCGGCGAGGCGGCCCCCGGCGCGGCCCGCCTCGCCGCTGCCCCTGCTGCTCGCCGACGGTCTCGCCGCCCTCGTGGGCGCGCTGGCACTGACCGCGGCGCAGCGCCATCCGCTGCTGGTCGTCCTGCTGGTGGTGGCGGCGACGTCACCGCTCCTGCGCCGGTCACGGCCGGTCCACGGAGTGCTGGACGAGCTGCCCGCCGTCTGCGGCCGGACCGCGGTGTGCTGGCTGGCACTGGGGGCGCTCGTCGCGGCGTACGCGCCCGCCCACGCGCTCTCCGCGCGGACCCTGGTCCTCGGTTGCGCGGTGCAGACCGTGACCGCCTGCTCCGGCCGCGCGGTCGTCCACCTGCGGCGGCGCCGGGCGCTGCTGCGCCGCCCGCGCGCCGCGCTCGTCGTCGGCCCGGCGGCCACCGCACAGCGCGTGGCGGCCGCCGTCCTGCGCCACCCGCGGTACGGGGTGCGGCCGGTGGGCGTCGTCGCGGAACGCCCCGACCACCTGGCCGGGGGCGAGGGACTGCCCGTGCTCACCACCGGCGAGGAGGTGCAGCGGGCGCTCATCCAGAACGGCGTGCAGGACGTCCTGTGCGTGCACCCCTCGGTGCGCACCACGCAGGGCCCGCTGCTGCAGGCGCTCGCCGAGTCGGGGTGCACGGTGTGGGAGGTCGACGCCGACGGCCCCGCGTGCGCGAGCCACGAGCAGCTCGCCGGATTCGCCTGCCGGCGCCTGGACCCGGGGCTCCGGCGCCGGGACGGCTTCGGCAAGCGGCTGCTGGACATCGTGGTCTCCGGGACGCTGCTGCTGCTGGTCAGCCCGCTGCTGCTGGTGTGCGCGGTGGTCCTGCGGCTGACCGGCGGGCCGGGCGTGGTGTTCCGGCAGGAGCGCATCGGCAAGGGCGGACTGCCGTTCACGCTGCTGAAGTTCCGCACCCACCGCCCGGCCGACGAGCACGAGTCCGCGACCCGGTGGAGCGTGGCCGGAGAGCAGCAGATGAACCCCTTCTGCCGCTTCCTGCGCCAGACCTCGCTGGACGAGCTGCTCCAGCTGTGGAACGTCCTGCGGGGCGACATGAGCCTGGTCGGGCCACGGCCCGAACGCCCCTACTTCGTCGGGCAGTTCAGCCAGACCTACCCCGGCTACGCGGCCCGCCACCGCATGCGCACCGGGATCACGGGCCTCGCCCAGATCCACGGGCTGCGCGGCGACACCTCGATCGAGGACCGGGCCCGCTTCGACAACGCCTACATCGACAACTGGTCGCTGTGGCAGGACGTCTGCATCCTGCTGCGCACCGCGGCCGCCCTCGTGCGACCGACCGGGAGCTGAACCGTCCGATGAGCCTCGCCGCGCCCCCGCCCCGCGCCCGGACCCTGTCGCCGGTGCTGCCCGTCGTCGCCGTGGTCGCCCTGCTCGCGCTGCCGGTCTCCCCCGGCGGCGAGGGCGGCGCCGGTCCGGCCGACGTGCTGTCCGCACTGGTCGTGCTGTTCTGCGCGGTCCGCCTGCTGCGGCAGCGGCGGCGCCCCCTGTCCCGTACCGCCGCCGTGATCCTCGGGCTGCCCGTCGCGGGCCTCGCGCTCGCCGCGATGGGCTCGACCTCGCCGGGCGCCGGTATCACCGGCCTGGGCCGCTACCTCCAGGTCTTCGTCCTGGTACCCGCGGCGGTGCTGCTGCTGATCCGCGACCGTGCCGACTTCCGCCTGCTGGCCTGGTCGTTCGTGGGGCTCGCGGGGTGGCAGGGGGCGGTCGGCGTCCACCAGTACGTCACCGGGACCGGCGCGTCCTACCAGGGGGAACAGATCCGGGCGGTCGGCACCTTCGGGTCGCAGGACGTGATGGGCATGGCGACGGTCGTGTCCTTCGGCCTGGTCTGCGCGGTGGGGCTGGCCCTCGGCCGCTCCCCCCTACGGCAGCGGATCGTCGCCACCGCCTGCGCCCTCGCCCTCCTCCTGCCGCTGGCGCTGTCCTTCAGCCGGGGCGCGTGGATCGCGACCGCGGTGACCTGCTCGGTGCAGCTCGCGCTGGCCGGGATGCGGCGGGCGCTGCGGGTGGGCGCGGCCGTGGCGGCCGCCGGGGTGGTCCTGGTGGGCGGCTTCGGCGTCGGCACGGCCATGCTCCAGGAACGGGTCGGCAGCATCACGCAGGTCACGGACGCCCCCGACCGGTCGGTCACCGACCGGTACACCATGTGGGCGGCGTCGGTCGGCATGTGGCGCGACCAGCCGCTCACCGGAGTCGGGTTGAAGGGCTTCCCCGAGCACCGTGACGCGCACGCCTCGCTGGCGTTGTCGGCGGGCAGCGACACCGACGGCGCCGGCGCCGGTTTCCGCAGGCAGCCGTTGCTCTCCCCGCACAACATGTACCTGCTGGTCCTCGGCGAACAGGGCCTCGCCGGCCTCCTGGCGCTGGCGGGCGGCTGGCTGGCGCTGCTGGTGTGCGCCGTGCGCCGGCTGGTGCTGACGCGCCGGCTCCGGGCGCCGGGCCTCGACTGCGCCCTCGTCGCCTCCGGACTGCTGGTCTGGCAGCTCACCGACTTCCTGTACGCCGACATCGGCGGGCCCTCGACCGTGCTGACCGCGGTGAGCCTGGGGCTGGCGGCCTGGTGGGCGCTGGCCGGAGGCGGCGGGCGCGAGGAGGAGCTCACCCGATGACGGTGACGCCTTCCCGGACCCCTCGCGCGGACGGCGACGCGGCCGATGCCGCGGGCGGCGACGCGAACGGCACAGCGGACGACGGCACGGGCGGCGGCACGCGCGACGGCGCGGACGACGGCGCGGACGACGGCACGGGCGACGGGACGGACGGCGGGACGGGCGACGGGACGGTCACCTCGCCGGTCCGGTCCGCCGCGCGGTCCGAGGAGGCCGGCGAACTCCCCCCACCGTCCCGCCGGTTCCTCGCCAGGGCGGCTCTCGTCACCGCCGCCCTGTCGGTCGCCGGCTCCCTGCTCGGGCTGGTGCGCGACCAGGCGCTGGCCCGGCTGTTCGGCGCCGGCAGCGACACGGACGCCTTCCTCGTGGCGTGGACCGTGCCCGAGTTCGCGGCCACGCTGCTCATCGAGGACGGGCTGGCGTTCGCCCTCGTCCCGGCGTTCAGCGTGGCGCTGGCCCGGCGCTCCCAGGGCGCGCCGGGCGACCCGGTCCGCGCCCTGGTCGCCGGGACGCTGCCGCGCCTGTCGCTGGCCTTCGTCGCGGTCGGCGTCCTCGTCGTGCTCCTCGCCCCGTACCTCGTCGAGGCCCTGGCCCCCGGCCTGCCCGACCCCCGACTCGCCGTGGACTGCACCCGGCTCACCGCGACCTGCGTGGTGAGCTTCGGGCTCGCCGGGTACTGCAGCGCGGCGCTGCGCGCGCACCGGCGGTTCGTGGCGCCCGCGGCGATCTACGTGGCGTACAACGTCGGGATCGTCACCGGGATGTTCGTCCTCGCCGGACGCTGGGGGGTGCGGTCGGCGGCGGTCGGGGTCGCCGTCGGCGGGTTGCTGATGGTCGCCGTGCAACTGCCCTCGCTGCTGCGGCAGCTGCGCGGGCGGTCGGCCGGTGTCCCGGCCGCGGTCGCCACGGAGCCGCGGCCGCTCGGCGCCGCCGTCGTGGCGACCGTGCTGCTGTTCGCGCTGTGCCGGCAGTCGCAGGTCCTCGTCGAACGGTTCCTCGCCTCGCACCTGCCGTCCGGGGCGATCTCGCACCTGAACTACGCGCAGAAGGTCGCGCAGATGCCGATGATCCTGTCGCTGATGCTGTGCACGGTGACGTTCCCGGTGGTGGCCCGGGCGCTGGCCGAGGGCGACACCGAGCGGGCCCGGGCGCGGGTGGAGCGGGATGTGGCGCTGGCCGCGTGCGTGGTGCTGCTCGGCACGGCCACGGTCGTCGCCTGCGCGCCGCAGATCATCGAACTGCTCTTCCAGCGGGGCGCGTTCACCGCGGGGGACACGGCGGCGACGGCGGGCGTGATGCGGGTGTACGCACTCGGCCTGCTCGGCCAGACCCTGGTCGGCGCGCTGGCCCGCTCCTACTTCTCGGGGGCGCGCCCCTCCTGGTACCCGTTCGGCGCGATGGCCGTCGGGATCGTCGTCACCGCCGTGCTGGGCGCGCTCGGCGTGCGGGACTGGGGGGTGTACGGGATCGCCGCCGCCAACGCGGCCGGCATCACCGTCACCGCGCTGGTGCTGCTGGCCGGCATGGGCCCGCGCAGCGTGCCGATCCGCGTCCGGCCCGTGCTGCACGAGCTGAGCAGGCCGCTGCGGGCGGCCGTGGCCGCCACGCTCGCCGGGACGCTCGCGGCGGCCCGGTTCGCCGACCCGGTGCCCGGCCTGGCCGCCGGGACGCTCACCGTGACCGCCGTCTTCGTCCTGCTCGGCTGGGCCCTGGGCGACCAGGGCGTCGACACCGCACTCCGATCCGTACGTTCCGCGACCCGAAGGCTGCCGTATGTCCGTTCCCGTTGAGACCGCGCCCGGCCCCGTCCCCTGGGTGGCGATGTACCACTCCGTGGGCGACCCCACCGACGACCCGTACCGCATCACGGTCACGCCCGAGCGGCTGGAGCGGCAACTCGCCTGGCTCGCGCGGCGCGGGCTGCGGGGCGTCTCCGTGGCCGAGCTGCTCGCCGCGCGCGCCCGGGGCGAGGGCCGGGACCTGGTCGGTCTCACCTTCGACGACGGGTACGCCGACTTCCTCACCGGCGCCCTCCCCGTGCTGCGCCGCCACGGCTGCAACGCCACCCTGTTCGTGCTGCCCGGCCGGCTCGGCGGCGACAACGCCTGGGACCCGCTGGGCCCCCGCAAAGCGCTGCTCACCGCCGACGGCATCCGGCGGGCGGCCGCCGAGGGCGTCGAGGTCGGCTCGCACGGCATGACCCACGTCGACCTGACCGAGGCCGACGACCTCACCCTGAAGACGGAGACCGTCGACAGCCGGGCCGCGCTCGCCGAGCTGCTCGGCACCGAGCCCGCCGGCTTCTGCTACCCGTACGGGACGCTCGACCGGCGGGCCGTGGACGCCGTACGCGACGCCGGATACACGTACGCCTGCGCGATCGACCCCGGTCCGCTCAACGGCCTGCACGCCCTGCCGCGCGTCCACGTCGGGCAGAACGACACCTCCGTCCGGCTGCTGCTGAAGTACCGGCTGCACCGGCTGCGCCGACGTCCCGTGGAGGGGCTGCGGTGAAAGCGCTGCACATCATCACGGGGCTGGGCGTGGGCGGTGCCGAGCAGCAACTGCGGCTGCTGCTGCGGCATCTGCCGGTCGACTGCGACGTCGTGACGCTGACCAACCCGGGGGCGGTGGCCGACGGACTGACCGAGGACGGGGTGCGCGTCGTCCACCTCGGCATGACGGGCAACCGCGATCTGTCCGCCCTGCCCCGCCTGGTCCGGGTGATCCGTTCCGGCGGCTACGACCTCGTCCACACGCACCTGTACCGCGCGTGCCTCTACGGCCGTGTCGCCGCGCGGCTCGCGGGCGTGCGCGCGATCGTCGCCACCGAACACTCCCTCGGCGACTCCCAGCTCGAGGGCCGCCGGCTCACCGCGGGGGTCCGCGCGCTCTACCTCGCCGGTGAGCGTTTGGGCCGCGTGACGGTCGCCGTCTCCCCCACGGTCGCCGGCCGCCTGCGCCACTGGGGCGTGCCGGCCCCGCGCATCGAGGTCGTCCCCAACGGGATCGACCTGGCCCGCTTCCGCTTCGACCCGGTGCGGCGCCACCGCACCCGCCGGCGCCTCGGCCTGCCGGACCACGCCTACGTCATCGGCGGCGTCGGCCGTCTCCACCCGGGCAAGCGCTTCGACGTCCTGATCCGCGCCCTGGCCGAACTCCCGGAGGACCACTGGCTGCTGCTCGTCGGCGGCGGCCCGGAGGAGACCGTGCTGCGCCGCACCGCGCACGAGAGCGGGGTCGCCGACCGCGTCCTGTTCACCGGCGAACGCCCCTGTCTCCCGGACGGCGGCCCCGGCCCGGACCTGCCCTCCCTCGCCTCCGCGATGGACGTGCTCGCCTCCCCGTCCCCGGAGGAGGCGTTCGGCCTGGCGATCGTGGAGGCCCTCGCCGCGGGCCTGCCCGTGGTGTACGCCTCCTGCCCCGCGCTGGAGGACCTGCCCGCGCGCGCGGCACCCGCCGCCCGGCGCGTGCCCGGCGGCCCCGGGGCGTTCGCCGCGGCACTGGCCGAGACCCGCGGCCGGGGCCCCGGCCCGCGCACCGCCCCGGAAGCCGCCCACCACTACGCCATCACCCGCAGTGCCGCCCAGCTCATGGACGTGTACGCGGCCACCGTCTCCCCACAGCCCCGGTCGGCCCCGTCGTCCCCGTCATCCCAGGAAGTCACCACCTCATGACCGACAACCTCCCCCGGCCGCACCGGCGGTCCGGTGTCCGGCCCCGCGTCAAGGCGCTCCCGCCGTGGTCCCTGCTCGCCGCCGGCGCCCTCGCGGGCGGCCTCCTGGGCGGCGCGTACGGCGCCGTCAAGCCGCCCGTCTACTCGGCCACGGCCTACGTCGTCGCCGTCCCGACGGAGAAATCCGACCCGGCGACCGCGCTGGGCTTCGCGCAGGCCTACGGCCGCGTCGCCACCCAGCTCGCGGTGCTCGGGGACGCGCAGGTGTGGGCGGGCGTGCCGGTGCGGACACTGCGCAGCAGTGTGCGGACGGCGACCTCGCCGGACGCGCCGATGGTCGCGATCACCGCGACCTCCACGCGCGCCGACACGGCCGCCGACATGGCCAACGCGGTCTCCCGCGCGCTGACCCGGCACGCCGAGGACTCCCAGGCCACCACCGACGTCGAACTCCAGCAGTTCGCCCGTGCGGTCACGCCGGCCGAGCCCTCGTCGGCGTCATGGACGGTGACCGGGCTGGTGGGCGCGAGCGCGGGCGGGCTGCTCGGCGGACTGGCGCTGCTGGTGCGCCCGAAGGGCGACCGCCAGGAGGACGGCCGCCCGGCCGCCGTGCCGGGCCCCGCCGTCGCCGCGGACGCCCGCGGAGCGCTGTGAAAGCGGCGTACACGGCGGAACTCCTCACGTCGGAGAGGGACTTCGCCGACCTCGCGCCCGCCTGGGGGCGGCTGTACCGGCGGTGCGCGACGGCCACCCCGTTCCAGAGCCACGCCTGGCAGTACTCGTGGTGGCTGTCGTACGGCAGACGCGGCCGGCTGCGGCTGCTGCTGGTGCGGGCCGGCGGTGACCTCGTCGCCGTCGCGCCGCTGATGGCCGTGCGCCGTCCGCTGCCCGCGCTGGTGCCGCTCGGCGGCGCGATCTCCGACTACGGGGACGTGCTGGTCGACGACGAGCACGGGGAGCGGGCCGTCGCCGCGCTCACCGAGGGGCTCGCGGCGGCCGCCCGCACCGCGCTGCTCGACTTCCGCGAGGTCCGGCCGGGCGGAGCGGTGGAGCAGGTGTACGAGCGCTGGCACGGGCCGCGGCGGCGGATGAGCGACTCGGTGTGCCTGGAGCTGCCGGCCGTCCCGATGGACGAGCTGGTGGCCCGGCTGCCGTCGGCGAAGGCCCAGCGGGTGCGGGCCAAGCTGCGCAGGCTGACCGCGCTCGGCGTCGAACGCCGCGTCGTCCACGCCGACGAGGTGGACGGCGCCCTGCGCCGCCTCCTCGAACTGCACCGGCTGCAGTGGCAGGGGCGGAAGGTGACCGGCGAGCACCTGCAGTCGCGGTTCTGCGAGCACCTGGTGCGCTCGGTCGGGCCGATGGTGCGCTCCGGGGACGCGGTGGTCACCGAGTTCCGGCTCGACGACGACGTGGTGGCCGTCGACCTGACCCTGCTCTCCCGCCGTCTGGCGGGCGGTTACCTGTACGGCGCCCATCCGCGGCTGCGCGAACGCAAGGCGGACGTGGCGGTGATGCTGCTCGACGCCTGCTCCGAGCACAGTCGCGGCGCCGGGCACGGCACGCTCAGCCTGCTGCGCGGCAACGAGCCGTACAAACATCACTGGCGTCCCGAACCGGTCGTCAACCAGCGGCTGCTGCTGGCCCGCCGGCCCACCGCCCCGCTGATGTCGGCGGTGGTCTGCGACGTGGCCGTGCGGCGGCGCGGCAAGGAGCTGCTGCGCCGCTGGGAGGAGAACAAGGAGCGCGGCGAGCGCCGGGGGCGTCGGGGACGTGAGAGGCGTGACGGTGGCGGCGGGTCCTGACGGGGGCCTGCCGCCACCGCGGGCGTGCCGGGCCGTGCGGTCACCGGCCGCGCGGCCACCAGTCCAGGCGGACGCACGGCTTGTCGCCGAGCCAGTGCTCGAGCCAGTCGCCGAAGTGCACCGGTGCGCAGGTCTCCGAGGGCTGCGGGACCGGCGGGGTGCTGGGCTGGGGTTTCGGCGGCCGGGGCACCGGCTCGCCGGGGCGGCCGGAGAGCACCGAGCGGTAGACCTCCGAGGACCGCGGATTGCGCGCGCACTGCCACACGCCGTGCGGGCAGTAGTCGGTCAGCGTGTGGTACAGCGGCCGGTGTTCGTCCATCCAGGCGAGCATCCGCCGCATGTACTCGGGGTTGTCGCCGTTGCGGAACAGTCCCCATTCCGGGTAGGAGACGGCTTTCCCGCGGCTCTTCGCGAAGTCCACGTGGAACCGGAGCCCGTACGGCTCCGTGACCTGCTCGTCGAACGAGACACCGGCCGGCTGGTCGTAGGAGTCCATGCCGACGATGTCGACCGTGTCGTCCCCCGGGTAGCAGTAGGTCCAGGGAACGGCGTCCCGGCCGCGGCTCGGCGCGAAGTCGAACTTGAACCTCTGGCCCGGCACCGCGCGCATCGTGGTGACGATCCGCTTCCAGTACGCCTTCCAGGCCACCGGATCGGGCCCGCAGCGATGGGTGTACGTGACGCCGTTCATCTCCCAGCCGAGCACGACCACCGTGTCCGGCACCCGCAGGGCGACCAGCCGCTCGGCCAGCGCGCGGAAGTGGTGGTCGAACCGCCCGGCCGCGCCCTGTCGCAGCAGCGCCCGCACCTCGGCGTCGGGGACGCCCTCCTCGTTGCGCTCCATCATGGGGACGTTGAGCACGAACATCCGGTTCTTCTTCTCGTTGCGCCAGTCGGCCCACACGTCGAGGAACCCGGACCGGCCCTCGATGTTGCTCCAGCGGTCGCCCGGCAGGTAGGTGTGACCGACCCGCAGTTCGGCACCGCCCAGCCACTCGCTGAGCCGGGCGATCCTGGCCACCCCCCGGGCGCCGTAGTCCAGGTAGGCGCCGAAGGCGGGACGGTCCCGGGCGGGCGGCGCCGGGGCCGGAACGGCCGGCGCGGGAGCGGGCGCCCCGGCGGCGCGCACCACCTCCGGGCCCGCGGCGAATCCAGGGCCGGACGCGAGCGCCGCCGCCGTCGCGACGGCCGCCGCGACGACCGCCGGCCGCCGGGATCTGGCACGTCGTTGCTGTGGGGCCATGCCTGCTCCTTCCTCCGCTCTCGCGCTGTCAGGCACAGCCCCGCGCCTGCGCACGGGCACGCTCGGGGGCGCCGCCCCTCCGCATGACTGACAGTCAGTCTCATGAAAGTCACACGAACAGGAGTCACGCGACCGCCACTACGGCTTTCGAGTGCCCTGATCGCCCGCACCGGTGAACCGACCCGAAGGAACATCCCGTGTCCCAGCTCGACACCCGCGTCCCCGCCGTACTGCTGCGGATCGACCGGAACCCCTTCCACCACGGAACGCTGGGTGCCGTGCGCTCGCTCGGCAGAGCCGGGGTCGACGTCCACGTGGTCGCCGACGTGACGGGAAGCCCGGTCCGCAGGTCACGCTTCCTCCGCCGGCTGCACCCCCCGCCGGCGCCCGGCGCCACCCCGGCCGACATCGCCGCCGTACTGCTGGGGGTGGCCGCCCGGATGGAGCGGCCCGCCGTGCTGATCCCGATGGACGACGCGGGCGCGATCGCGGTGAGCCGGCTGCGAGCGGACCTGGCGGACGCCTACCTGCTGCCGCAGCAGCCCACGGAGCTGCCCGAACGGGTCGCCGACAAGGCGGAGTTGGCGGGCCTGTGCGCGGCGGCGGACGTGCCGCACCCGGCCACGGTGGTCCCGGAGAGCGCCGCACAGGCCGCCTCCGCCGCCTGGCGGTTCGGCCTGCCGGTGGTGGCGAAGTGGAGCCGGCCCTGGCTGCTGCCGGCGGGTTCCGGCCTGCGCAGCACCGTGGTGGTGCGCTCCACGCGGGAGGCCCGCGACCTGTATCTGCGCTCCGAGGAGGCGGGCAGCCGGCTGCTGCTCCAGGAGTTCCTGCCGCCGGGCCCCTACCGCGACTGGTTCTTCCACGGCTACGCCGACCGCTCGGGCGCGGTCCGCGGTGGCGGCTCCGGCCGGAAGCTGTGTTCCTGGCCGCGCGGCGCCGGTCTCACGGCGGTGGGCGAGTGGTCCCCGAACACGCAGGTGCGGGCGCTGTCCGAGCGCCTCACCGCCGCACTGGGCTACCGCGGCGTCCTCGACCTGGACTACCGGCGCTGCGGCGACACCGGCCGCTACCACCTGCTCGACTTCAACCCACGTCCCGGCGCGCAGTTCCGCCTCTTCGCCGACACCGCCGGACTGGACGTCGTACGGGCCCAGCACCTGGACCTGACGCACCGCCCCCTGCCGGAGGGCTCTCCGCGGCCCGGGCGGTCCTTCGTGGTGGAGAACTACGCCCCGCCGGCCGCCCTGCGCCCGGCACCGCACGGCCGCGAGCTCGCCTGGTACGCCGCGGACGACCCGGCCCCCGGCCGGGCGATGTGGGGCCTGTGGGGTCTCCACGTCGCCCGCCGGCTGCTGGGACGCCTGCGCCGGCCCGGCCCGGCGGTCACCCCCAGCGGCCCGCCACGGATCGTCCACCAGGTGCCGCCGCCTCCGTCGCCTCTGCCCACCCCGGCCGACGAGGACGCGGCGAGCAGGCGCTGACGCGGGGCCGGGCGACGCTGGGCACGGATGCCGGGCGGGAAGGCTCCGGCACCCGTGGGTTCACCGACGGGAGGCGGTCCTGCCTCGCCGGTACAGGACGGCTCCGGCCGTGATCAGCGCCGCGCTGAGGCCCGACGCGGCGATCAGGCCCTCGCTGCCGGTGTGCGGCAGCTGGGGCTGCTTGCCGTCGGTACGGGACGGGGCGGTGTTCCCGCCGTCGTGCGGAGGCGGGCCGGCCTGTCCGCCGCCGTTGGGGGTCGTGGACGTGTGTCCTCCGTCGCCGTCCGGGGGCGGAGTGGTGTGGCCGCCGTCGGGAGGCGTGGTCGTGTGTCCTCCGCCGCTGCCGGGAGGCGGAGTGGTCTCTCCCCCGCCGTTCGGAGGCGGGGTCGTGTGACCGCCGTCGTCCGGAGGCGGGATCGACCCGTATCCCGAGTCGTCGTCGCCGTATCCCGAGTCGTCGTCACCGTGACCCGCATCGTCGCCGTATCCCGAGTCGTCGTCACCGTGACCCGCATCGTCGTCGTAATCCGAGTCGTCGTCACCGGGATCTGTATCGTCGTCGTGTCCCGAGCCGTCGTCACCCAGATCGCCGTAGTCCGCATGGCCGTGCACGGACTCCCCGTCATCGGCACCGCCGTCGCCCGGGTCGTCATGGCCGAGGTCCTCATGGCCGGAGTCGTCATGGCCGGCGTCGTGATCGTCGTGGCCGTCGGGTGCGCTGTGCCCGTCGCGGTCCCCGTCGGCATCGGCGATGGCGGCGCAGCGATCACCGAAGGCCGGGTTCAGCGCGGCGAGCGCGTCGACCGAGTTGCCGCAGACGTTCACCGGGACGCTCACCGGGACCTGGATGTCGTTGCCGGAGGCCACGCCGGGCGCGCTCCTCGCGGCCCCTTCCGCCTGTGTGCCGGCGAAGACGGTGCCGCCGCCCAGCGCCAGAATGCCGGTCGCGGCTGCCGCCGCGACCACTCCCCTGCTCAGGGTCTGTCGCAATCTCGTGGTCTTCCTGCTTGAAGAAGTGGGAAAAGCCGGCCTCGGAAGGCGGAATGGCCGCCGTCCGAGGCCGGCACAGGTCCGGCGCGCGGCCAGACGCGCACACCATGACCTGCGGGCTGCAAACGAGAGATAGACGGCCGAAGAAAACCGTGAACGGGCGTCGCGTGGGAATTCACGCGAACGCCCGCACGGAATCGACACATCGGCCCCGGCCAAGGGCCGCTCGAGAGGAAACGCTTCGCCCGGGTGACAGCGGGGGCATTCACCGAGCGCCGGAAAACGCGCCGGACGGCCCACCCGTCGTATCGGGGCGGACCGTCCGGCGTCCGACGGCGGCGGACCTCAGTCGCCGACCGAGGACTCGCGTGAGAGAACCGAGATGTCGTCCAGGATGTGCGACAGCGGCTCGTCGCCCTTGGCCTGGGTGGAGTTCTCGGCGCACTGCTGGTTCTGCGGGGACGACAGGACGTTGACGTCCTGCACCGCGATGGGCACCACGCCGACGAGCGATCCGGCGTTGACCTTGGCCGGCAGACCGACGCAGGGCTTGTTCAGCGAACCCTGGACCAGCGAGAGCTGCGGGCTCTTGTCGCCCTTGGTCACCGAGTTGCCGAACCTCTGGCTGGCGCCGTTGCCGCTGGCGGAGGTGGTGCCGCTGTCGTCCCCGATGGCAAGCGCCTGGGGGGCGGCCGCCGCCGACATACCGACGACGGAAACGGCGGCCGCCGCCGCGGCCATTGCCTTCTTCAGCATTTCGCTCTTCCTTTCCCTGTCCCGGCCTCAGCGCCGGGACCGTGTGCCTGCCCCCGATCAACCCGGTGTGCCAGGAATGGTTGCGGCGCTTCACCCGATAGAAGCGCAGCCCTTCCCGTCCCCGCATTCCTCTGAGCCGTTGGAGTGAACAGGAGCAACCAAACACGGTGGGGGAAGTTGACCAGAGCGCTCCGGTGCACGGGGTTTTTCCAGAGAGGACTAGCAAGTGATCAAGAAGGTACTGGCCACCGCCGCGGTCGCCGCTTCCGCCGTCGGCGTCGCCGCCGCCCCCGCGCTCGCCATCGGCAACGACAGCGGCACCACGTCGGCCAGCGGCAACGGCGCGCACCAGGCGTTCGGCAACTCGGCCACGTACGGCCACATGAGCCCGCAGATGGCGCTCATCCAGGGTTCGCTGAACAAGCCCTGCGTCGGTCTGCCGGCCAAGGTCAACGCCGGATCGCTCGTCGGTGTCGTCCCGATCCAGGTCACCGACATCAACGTTCTCTCCTCCCCGCAGAACCAGCAGTGCGTCGAGAACTCCACCCAGGCCAAGGGCGACGAGCCGCTGTCGCACATCCTGGACGACATCTCCGTGCTGGCCAGCGAATCGACGAGCACCGAGTGAGTCGTGGCACAAGGGTTCGTCACTGAGCCCAGGGGTGGTTCCTCCGCCCCGTCAGCGGGCCGCCGGATCACCGGCGGCCCGCCGCTTTGCGTGGGCGCCGGCGCGCTGGGCCGAACGGGGCACAGGCCGCAACCCCCACCGGGCGTGCGGCATTAACAGGGCAACTCCTGTCCCGGAGTCCGCTTCTCGAAGGGAACGACCATGAAGAAGCTGTGGGCGACCGCGGCTGTCGCCGCGTCGCTGGCCGGTCTCGCGCTCACGTCCGCGTCGCAGGCCCTCGCCATCGGGGACGACAGCGGCACCACCTCCGCCAGCGGCAACGGCGCCAGCCAGAGGTTCGGCAACTCGGTGACCAAGGGCGACATGAGCCCGCAGCTCTCGCTGGTCCAGGGTTCGCTGAACAAGCCCTGCGTCGGTCTGCCGGCCAAGGTCAACGCCGGATCGCTCGTCGGCGTGGTGCCCATCGCGGTGCAGGACGTCAACGTCCTGTCGTCCCCGCAGAACCAGCAGTGCGCCGAGAACTCCACCCAGGCCAAGGGCGACGAGCCGCTGTCGCACATCCTGAACGACATCTCGGCTCTGTCGCGCGAGAGCACCGGCGGCAACGGCTGAGGTCGTCTCCCCCCCGGACTTCCCGGGTGACCCGCCGTCCGCGTGTCACGTGCGGTACAGCTCCTCGATCTGCTCGCCGTAGTGGGCCGTGACCTCGTGGCGCTTGACCTTGAGGGAGGGGGTGAGCATGCCGTTGTCCTCGGTGAACTCGCCCTCGACCAGGGTGAAGGCGCGGATCGACTCGGCCCTGGAGACGGCCTCGTTGGCGTAGTCGACGGCCTTCTGCACATCGGCCAGCATCCGGGGATCGCGGGCCACTTCGGCGAACGGGGTGTCGGCGGGGAGACCGCGTACGGCGAGCCAGTGGGCGACCGCGTCGGGGTCGAGCGTGATCAGGGCGGCGACGAACGGGCGGTTGTCGCCGACGACCAGGCACTGGCCGACCGGGGTGCGGCTGCGCAGGCGGTCCTCGAGGACGGCCGGTGAGACGTTCTTGCCGCCGGAGGTGACGATGAGGTCCTTCTTGCGTCCGGTGATGGTGAGGTAGCCGTCCTCGTCGAGGGAGCCGAGGTCGCCGGTGGCGAACCAGCCGTCGGTGAGGACCGCGTCCGTGGCGGCCGGGTTGTTCCAGTAGGCGCCGAAGACGACGCCGCCCTTGACGAGGATCTCGCCGTCGTCGGCGATGCGGACGGCGGTGCCGGGGACGGGCTGGCCGACGGTGCCGGGGCGGGGCTTGAGCGGGGGGACGAGGGTGGCGGCGGCGGTGGTCTCGGTGAGGCCGTAGCCCTCGTAGACGATGATGCCGGCCGCGTAGAAGAAGAGGTTGAGGGTGCGGTCGAGGGGGGAACCGCCGCTGATGGCGTAGCCCATGCGGCCGCCGAGCTCCTTGCGGATACGGCGGTAGACCAGCAGGTCGTACAGGGCCCAGGCGGCGTAGAGGCCGGGGGTGGGGCCCTTGCCGGTGCCGAGAAACCTGTCGAGGTGGGCCTGTCCGAAGCGGACGGCGATGCGTTCGGCGCGGTCGAAGGAGGCGCCGCGGCCGATCTTCTCGGCGGTGGCGCGGCCGGTGTCGTGGATGCGCTCGAAGAGGTAGGGGACGCCGACGATGAAGGTCGGGCGGAACTCCTTGAGGGCGGGGCGGAGTTCGTCGGGCTTGACGCTCGGGAAGTGGCCGATCTCTATGCGGGCCATCAGGCAGGCGATCTGGAGCGTGCGGCCCATGATGTGGGCGAGGGGCAGGAACAGGAGGGTGGAGGCGGTCTGGCCGGTGACCTCCTTGAAGATCGGGTGCAGCAGCTCGACGGTGTTGGCGGCTTCGGCGTGCAGGTTGGCGTGGGTGAGGACGCAGCCCTTGGGCCGGCCGGTGGTGCCGGAGGTGTAGCAGAGGGTCGCGGCGGTGTCGGGGGTGAGGGAGGTGCGGCGTTTGGTGACCTCCTCGTCGGGGAGGTCGCGGCCGAGGGTGGTGAGGTCGGCGATGCCCTGTGCGTCCAGCTCCCAGACGCGGGGCCGGTCCTCGTGGCCGGCCGTGCCCGCGGTGACCGTGGCGGTGTTCCCGGGGGTCTCGGTGACGACGAAGCGGGCGCCGGAGTCGCGGACGATCCACTCCACCTGGTCGGCCGAGGAGGTGGCGTAGACGGGGACGGTCTGGCCTCCGGCCGCCCAGATCGCGAAGTCCAGGACCGTCCACTCGTAGCGGGTGCGGGACATCACCGCGACCCTGCCGCCCGGTTCGAGGCCCGCGGTGATCAACCCCTTGGCGACGGCGGTGACATCACGGGCGAAGGCGGCCGCCGTGACGGGCGTCCAGGTGCCGTCCTGCGCCCGGCGGCGCAGGATCACGGCGTCGGGCGCCTCGGCCGCGTTGGTGAAGGGCAGGTCCGCGATGCTGCCGGTGGTGAGGACCGGGGCGAGGGGGGCGGAGCGGGCCTCCCGTACGGTGCCGTGCTCGTCCCGGACCACGTCGACCTTGGTGCGGGCGGTCAGGTCGGTGCGGTTCTTCGCCCGTTTCAGGTCCTTGCGCATGCCCATGGCGGCTCCCGTCGGCGAGTGTGGCTGGCAGGCGGTGGGTGGCAACTTACTCAAGAGTAAGGAATTGCACTAGGCCTCCAGACGGCTCGCCCGACCGATGGACTCCGCGAGGGCGCTCACCTCCGCGTCCTGCGTCCTGCGCGCCAAGTCGTCGGCACGCGCCTTCAGTTCGCCCAGGGTGGGGGTGTCCGGCAGGGGGCTCTCCCCGCCGAGTCCCCTGCGCAGGGCGTCGGCGAAGCAGGCGGCGGTGACGGTGACCTGGAAGTACGGGGACGCGTCGGTGAGGTCCTCGTGCAGGGCGTCGGTCTCCAGGCGGCCCGTCGTCTCGTGCGGGATGCGGGTGACGGGGTCGAGCCAGCGGACGGTGGCGGTGGCGAGGTGCCCCTCGGCGCCGGGCGTGGTGCGGACGGCGTAGAGGGCGGTGACGGTGTGGCCGGGGCCGACCTCGCCGCCGTCGACCCGGTCGTCGCGGAAGTCGTCGTCGGCGACCCGGCGGTTGTCGTAGCCGACGAGGCGGAACTCGGCGACGGTGCGGGGGTCGAAGGCGACCTGGGCCTTGGCGTCGCGTGCGGTGAGCTCGATGTGTCGCGGGAGTTCCTCGGAGAAGACCTTCTCGGCGTCCTGCTCGTCGGACACGTAGGTGGTGTGGCCGTCGCCCCTGTCGGCGAGGCGTTCCATCAGGGCGTCGCCGTAGTCGCTGCCGACACCGACGCCGAAGAGGGTGATCCCGTGGTCGCGGCGGGCCGTGGAGACGCGTTCCAGGATCGTGTCGGCGTCCGTGTCGCCGGTGTTGGCGAGGGCGTCGGAGACGAGGACGACCCGGTTGGTGGCGCCCCGGCGCAGGCCCTCGACGGCGGTGGCGTAGCCGGTCTCGACGCCGGCGCCGAGGTTGGTGGAGTCGGCCGGTTCCAGGCCGTCGACGGCTTCTCGGACGCGGCCGCGGTGGTCGCCGAGGCGGGTCATCGGCAGGACGGTCTCGGCCTCGTCGCTGAAGGTGACGATCGCGACGGAGTCGTCGGCGCGCAGGCGGTCCGTCATGGTGGCGAGGGACCGCCGGGCGAGGTCGAGGCGGCCGGGTTCGGCCATCGAGCCGGAGACGTCGACGACGAAGGTGAGGGCGGCGGGCGGGCGTTCGCCGGTCGGCTCGGATCCGCGGGTGGCGAGGCCGACGCGGAGGAGGGACCAGTTCTCCTCGCCGGTGCGGGCGCCGTCGACGGTGACCGAGAAGCCGTTGCCGTCGGGGCGTTCGTAGTCCTGGCGGAAGCTGTTGACGAACTCCTCCGGGCGGATCGACGTCGGGTCGGGGAGCCGTCCGTCGGCGAGGGCGCGTCGGGCGTAGCCGTAGGAGGCGGTGTCGACGTCGAGGGCGAAGGTGGAGAGGTGGTCCGGAGACCCTTCCTCGTCCTCCGGCCCGGCGTACGGTGCGCCGGTTCCCGGCGGCTGGTCGGGGGCGGGGAGGCCCCCGCCGTGCTGCGCGCTGTCGGTGGCGCTGTCCTTCGAGCCGCCGCCCGCGCCGCAGCCGGTGACCAGTACGGCCGCGGCGGCGGCGAAGGCGAGCAGTCGTCGTGTCGGGTGGCTGTCCATCTGCCGGTCCCCCTGCGTTCGTTGGCGTCGACGTACGTGACGATGACGGCGCAGGGGGTGGAAACGTGCGGCACGGGATGTTGCGGGCGGGTCTCGGTCAGGACACGGCGGGTGGCCGCCGAGACCGGTGGGTGATCCTCCGTCGGCCTACGACACCACGTCCTTGCGGGCGAAACCGCGGAAGGCCAGGGCGAACAGCACGAGCGCGTACGTCACCGACAGGGAGGTGCCCTGGATCATGTCCGACCACTGGAGCCGGGGCTGGACGGCGTCGAGCCAGGCGTACTGCCAGTGCGCGGGCAGGAAGTCGCGCCAGTCGCCGAGGGCGGTCACCTCGTCGAGCACGTTGCCGACGATGGTCAGGCCGACCGCGCCGCCGACCGCGCCGAGTGGTGCGTCGGTCCTGGTGGAGAGCCAGAACGCGAGGGCCGCCGTGACCAGTTGGGACACGAAGATGTACGCCACCGTGATCGCCAGGCGCTGGGCGGCGGTGCCCGCGGGCAGCGTGCCGCCGGTGGGGAGTTCCAGCGGGCCCCAGCCGTAGGCCGCCGTGCCGACGGCGAGGGCGACGAGCGGCAGCAGGATCATCGCCGCCAGGCTCAGGCCCAGCCCGACGACGAGCTTGGACCACAGCAGGCGGGCGCGGGGCACCGGGGCGGCGAGGAGGTAGCGCAGGGAGGACCAGCCGGCCTCCGAGGCGACCGTGTCACCGCAGAACAGCGCGACCGGGATGACCAGCAGGAAGCCCGCGGAGGCGAAGAGGTTCACCGCGGCGAAGTTCGCGCCGGACAGGGTGGCCGTGTCCATCAGGTTCACCCGGTCGTTGCCCGAGCCCGGGCCACCGCCCACCTGGAAGGCGATGAGCAGCACGAACGGCAGGGCGAACAGGATGCCGCCCATGACGAGCGTGCGGCGTCGCTTCAGCTGGCGGACCAGTTCGACCCGGAGGGGCAGTGTGCGGCCCGCGCGGTAGCCGTCGGCGACCTCGACGGACTCGGCGCGTTCGGTCACCGTGCTCATGCGGAGTCTCCGATCAGGGTGAGGAAGGCGTCTTCGAGGCGGCGGTGCGGGCCGACCGACTCCACGGCGACCTCCAGGCGCACGAGCTCGGCGACCAGGCCCGGGGTGCTGCCGTCGGCGTCGAGGCGGATCAGCAGACCGGCGTCGGTGCGGACGGCCGAGGCCACGCCGGGGAGCGCGCCGACCTTCTCGACGACGGGCTCCTCCACGGGCGTCGCCGTGCCCACCAGCAGGGTGTCGCCGGAGCCGACGATCTCGCCGACCGGGCCCGCCTGGACGAGCTGCCCGTGGTCCATGACCACCAGGTGGGTGCAGGACTGCTCGACCTCGGACAGGAGGTGGCTGGAGACGATCACCGTGCGGCCGGCCGCCGCGTAGCGGATCATCACCTCGCGCATCTCGCGGATCTGGGGCGGGTCGAGGCCGTTGGTCGGCTCGTCGAGGATGAGCAGGTCGGGCAGGCCGAGCATGGCCTGGGCGATGGCGAGGCGCTGGCGCATGCCCTGCGAGTAGGTGCGGACCGCGCGGGCGAGGGCGTCGCCGAGGCCCGCGATCTCCAGGGCCTCGTCCAGGTGGGCGTCCTGCGGCGGGCGGCCGGTGGCCCGCCAGTACAGCTCGAGGTTCTCGCGGCCGGAGAGGTGCGGGAGGAAGCCCGCGCCCTCCACGAAGGCACCGACGCGGGACAGCACCGGGGCGCCGGGCGCGATGGCGTGGCCGAAGACGCGGATCTCGCCGCCGTCGGGCTTGATCAGGCCCATCAGCATGCGCAGGGTGGTCGTCTTGCCCGCGCCGTTCGGACCGAGCAGACCGAGGACCTGGCCCTTCTCGACGCGGAAGGACAGGTCCCTGACCGCGTACCGGTCGGACGACTTCGCGTACCGCTTGCTCAGGTCCGTGATCTGCAGGGGGACGTCGGCCAGGGCCGGATCGGGGGCGGCGGGGGCCGTCGTGCGGCGGCGGGCGGTCAGCAGCAGGGCGAGGGCGACGCCCGCGCCGGCGAGCGGCAGCCACCACACCCAGGCCGGCAGCGGGGCCCGCGCGTTCGTGCCGCTGAGGGCCGTCGGCACCTTCAGGTCGCTCTTCACAGACACCGTGTACGTCGCCGGGGCCGCCGGGGAGGCGTAGCCGAGGTCCGTGGAGGCGAGGACCAGGCGCAGCCGGTGACCGTCCTCCACCTCGTGGTCGATCGCGGGCAGGGTGATCGTGACGTCCTTGCCCGCCTTCGCGCCCTCCACCCTGACGGGCTGGACGAGCTGGGAGGGCAGCACCTGCCGGGCGCCGCCGGGGCCGACGTCGTACACCTTGGCGAAGAGGACGGCGTCGTCGGTCGTTGACCTCACGTGGACGGTGACCGTGGGCGAGCCGGTGATCTGGACGTCGTCGCGGACGGGGGCCGACTCGAAGGCGGCGAACTGGCCGGGGAAGTCGAGGGAGACGCCGACGCCGAGCGTCGAGAGCTGGGAGAGGCCGCCTCCGCCGATGCCGGGCAGGGCCGACACGGCGGGCGGGGTGGCGCCGGCCGGGTTGTCGACGGTCTGCTCGCGGCCGGTGAGGGCGAAGGAGCGGGGCTCGCCCCCGAGGCCGGGGTAGGCGTCGGCGGTCACGCCGCTCAGGCGGGGTTCGCCGTCGCCGGTGCCGGTGCCGAGGGTGCGGGTGACCCGGAAGGCCGGGCCGGTGTCGGCGGCCTCGTCGTCCTTCAGGTAACGGTCGAACCAGGACGCCACGCGGGCCTGTACGCGGCCGCTCTCCATGTCGCCGCCGTCGTGGCCGCCGGCGATCCAGTCGACGTCGACGGGGGCGCCGTTGGCACGGATGGTCTTCGCGGCCGCGTCGGACTGGGCGAGGGTGAAGAGGGAGTCGGTCTGGCCCTGGATCAGCAGGGTGGGGACCTTGATGCGGTCGCCCACGGCCGACGGCGACCGCTCCTCCAGCAGCGTGCGGGCGGCGGTGTCGGGGGTGCCGGACTCGGCGACCCGCTCGTACATCGCGCACAGCGTGGGCTCGAACTTCGCGCAGCCGCCGCCGGTGTTGAAGAAGATGCCGGTCCACAGCTTCTTGAAGACGCCGTCGGGGAAGAGGGCGTCCGCGAGGTTCCAGTAGGTGATCGCCGGGGCGACTGCGTCGACCCGGTCGTCGTGTCCCGCGGCAAGCAGGGAGATCGCGCCGCCGTAGGAGGCGCCGGCCATGCCGACGCGCGGGTCGCCCGCCTTGTCGAGCCGGACGTCGGGCTGCTTCGCCAGCCAGTCGATCAGCCGGGAGACGTCGGCGACCTCGCCCCGCGGGTCGTTCAGCCCGATGCGGCCGGTGGAACGGCCGAAGCCGCGCGCCGACCAGGTCAGCACCGCGTAGCCGTCGCGGGCCAGGTCCTCGGCCTGCTGCCGGACGTCGCCCTTGCTGCCGCCGAAGCCGTGCGCCAGGAGGACGGCGGGGCGGCGTCCGTCGGAGCCGGAGGTGAAGTACGAGGTGTCCAGACGCACCCCGTCCACGGCCATGACCCGGTCGGTGCGGTGCACCGGGGGCGGGTCGTCGGAGGCGACGGCCGTCCATGTCCCGGCACCCGCGAGTACGACGACGGCGGCCGCGGCGGCCAGGGTCCGTCGCGGCCGCCGCAGTCCTCGCAGCCGGGGCAGTCGAAGATCCATGCTTCAACGGTACGGGGTGAACCTGTCGGCGAGATGTCGACCGGAGAGCGAACCGGCCGACCTCCCGTGGGTGTACGGCGGGCGGGTCGTGTACCGCGCCCGCGGTACGTGTCAGGCCCGCGCGTCCTCCGGGATCGACACCAGCCAGCGGGTGTCGCGGCGGGGGCGGAGGTAGAGGAGCCAGTAGAGGGTGGCGGCGGCGGTGATGCCGCCGGTCCACAGCAGGTAGGCGGTCTCCTGCTGGGTGAGGATGTAGGCGAGGACGGCGATCAGCAGGGCCGGCACGACCGGCCACAGGGGCATGCGCCATGCCGGGGTGTGGCGGTGGGCGCCGCGGCGGGAGAGCAGGGCGGCGATCGCGACGAGCAGGTACATGCCGGTCACGGAGACGCCCGTCACGCCGTACAGCGTGTCCAGGTTGACGAAGCAGAGGGCCGCGCCGGGGACGCCGACGGCGAGGGTGGCGACCCACGGGGAGCCGAAGCGGCCGAGCTTGGAGAAGACGTGGTTGACGGGCTCGGGCCAGGCCTTGTCGCGGGCGGAGGCGAACAGGACGCGGGAGTTCTGGATGACCATCACGATGCCGGCGTTGACGATCGCCAGGGCCACGCAGAGGCTGACGAAGGTGCCGACCGCGGAGTTCGACCAGGCGGCGACCATGGCGCCGATGTCGCCGCCGGTGAGCTCGGCGAGGTCGGAGGCGCCCAGGGTGATGGCGACGACCGGCACCAGGATGATCGCGGCGGAGATGGCGAGGGTGGCGAGGACGGTGCGGGCGACGTTGCGGCGCGGGTTCTCCATCTCCTCGGAGAGGTAGACGGCGGTGGAGAAGCCCTGGGTGACGAAGAGGGCGATGGCGAGGCCGGAGACGACGAGGAGGGCGGTGACGGTGTCGGCGTGGCCGTCGGCGCCGGCGACCTCCATCGACACCAGGCTGCCCGGGCCGCGCTCGGCGTGCGCGAAGCCGAGAACCGCGACGACGGCCGCCGCGATGACCTCCAGCACCAGGAAGACGCCGGTGATCCAGGCGTTGGCCCGCAGGTCGAGGAGGCCGGCGAGGGTGGCCAGCAGCATGACGCCGGCGCCGGCCATCGACGGGTCGAGGTGGACGATCGGGGCGAGGTAGTCGGCCGTGCCCATGGCGATGACCGGCGGGACGATCATCACGACCAGGAGGGACAGGACGAAGACCAGCCAGCCCGCGAGGCGGCCGGCCATCGTCGACACCATGGCGTACTCGCCGCCCGCGCTGGGGATGAGGGTGCCCAGCTCCGAGTAGCAGAACGCCACGGCGATACAGAGCAGCGAGCCGACGGCGATCGTGAGGGCGGTCGCGGTGCCGAGCGAGCCGAACAGGTCGGGGACGACCACGAAGAGGGTGGAGGCGGGGGTGACGCACGAGAGGGTGAGGAGGGTGCCGCCGACGACACCGATGGAGCGCTTGAGCTTCTGGGGACTGTCGGGCGCCTGGGGAAGGGCGGGCTCGACAGGGGGGCGGAGCGTGTCGGTCATGCGGCGGTTCCGATCGACTCGTGCGGCAAGGGTGGGACGGGAGCGCTATCGCCTCCGGCGGCTTGGTTCGTACGTGGTTCGCCCGCTCCCGGCGCTGCATGGAACCCCGACGAAAACCGACACGTCAATAGGTCCATGACTACGGAATTCGTAGCTCAGAGCCGCCTGGAACAACGTTTCCGGCAGTTTCCCTCAGGCCGTTCCGCGTCGTTGGGGCGTGCGGGAACCGCAGGGCGGGCGGCGGAAAAACGCGAGCCCGTTCGACATACGGACGTGTCGGTGGGGGTCGCTGGAGTCGGGGCGCACAGCCGGTTCACAGCGAGGGGTGGGGACGGATGAGACTGAGGTACACCGCTGCCTGGGTGGGGTGCACGGCGGCGGCGATGCTCGCCGTGACGGCGTGCGGCGGCAACCCGGTGCGGGACACCGCGGAGAAGGCCGCCGAGGTGGCCGACGACGCCGAGGCGATCAGGGCGGCGCTGACACGCGCGTCGGACCGGACCGAGCAGCTCGGCTCGGCCGAGGTGGAGACGACGACCGTACTGGACGCCGTCGGCGGCCGGCCGATCTCCATGGAGGCACGTACTCCTGGGGCGACGGGGCCGCCCTGGACGTCGAGAAGGACACGGCCGCGGCGCAGCTGAGCAGCCTGCAGGACGATCCGACGACCCAGGTCAAGATGGTCGACGGCGCCTACTACTACGGCATCGACCCGCAGCCCAGCGGCCCTCTCGAGGGCAAGCACTGGATGCGCATCGACGTCTCCGCCGTGGCGGGCGAGGCGGGCGCGGCCAACATGGCGGACAATGCCGACCCGACGGCGGGCCTGCGCTACATCGGTACCTCAGCGAACGTGAAGGACCTCGGCGAGGAGACGGTCCTCGGCAACAAGGTCACGCACTACCGGGGCAGCGTCGGCCCGGAGGCGATCAACGGCTCCAAGCTCACCGACGCGGAGAAGAAGGCCGCCCTCAAGGCCCTGCCCGCGGGCGGCGGGAAGATCACCTACGACATCCGGGTCGACGGCGAGGACCTGCCCGTGCGCCTGAAGCAGCGCGGCGCCGGCGCGACCGTCACCATGGACTTCCTGAAGTTCGGCGCCACCAAGCCGATCACGGCGCCGCCCGCCGCCGACACCGGCGACCCCACCGAGCAGGTCGAGAAGCAGCGCGACGAGGCGATCGGCCGGTGACGCACCGGTGCCCTGCCTCCCCGAGGGGAGGCAGGGCACCGTACGGGCCGTCGCTCAGTGGTTGCGCGGGAAGCCCAGGTCCACTCCTGCCGGGGCCTCGGACGGGTCCGGCCAGCGGGTGGTGACGACCTTGCCGCGGGTGTAGAAGTGCGTGCCGTCGTTGCCGTAGATGTGGTGGTCGCCGAAGAGGGAGTCCTTCCAGCCGCCGAAGCTGTGGTAGCCGACGGGGACCGGGATCGGGACGTTCACGCCGACCATGCCGGCCTCGATCTCCAGCTGGAAGCGGCGGGCGGCGCCGCCGTCCCGGGTGAAGATCGCGGTGCCGTTGCCGAACGGCGAGTTGTTGATGAGGGTCACGCCCTCCTCGTAGGTGTCGACGCGCAGGACGCACAGGACCGGGCCGAAGATCTCGTCCTGGTAGGCCTTCGCCGACGTGGGCACCTTGTCGAGGAGCGAGATGCCGATCCAGTGGCCGTCCTCGAAGCCCTCCACCGTGTGGCCGGTGCCGTCCAGGACCACCTCGGCGCCCTCGGCGGCCGCGCCCTCCACGTACGACGCCACCTTGTCGCGGTGGACCTTCGTGATGAGCGGGCCCATCTCGGAGGTGGGGTCGTTGCCGGGGCCGATCTTGATCTTTTCGGCGCGCTCGCGGATCTTGTCGACCAGCTCGTCGCCGATGGAGCCCACGGCGACGACCGCCGAGATGGCCATGCAGCGCTCGCCCGCCGAGCCGTACGCCGCGGACACGGCGGCGTCGGCGGCCGCGTCGAGGTCCGCGTCGGGCAGGACCAGCATGTGGTTCTTGGCGCCGCCGAGGGCCTGGACGCGCTTGCCGTTCGCCGAGGCGGTGGTGTGGATGTAGCGGGCGATCGGGGTCGAGCCGACGAAGGAGACGGCCTTGACGTCCGGGTGCTCCAGCAGGCGGTCCACCGCCACCTTGTCGCCGTGGACGACGTTGAACACGCCGTCCGGCAGACCGGCCTCGGCCAGCAGCTCGGCGATCCTGACGGACGCCGACGGGTCCTTCTCGCTCGGCTTCAGCACGAACGTGTTGCCGCACGCGATGGCGATCGGGAACATCCACATCGGGACCATCGCCGGGAAGTTGAACGGCGTGATGCCCGCGACGACACCCAGCGGCTGCCGGATCGAGGAGACGTCCACCCGGCTGGCGACCTGCGTCGACAGCTCGCCCTTGAGCTGCACGTTGATGCCGCAGGCCAGGTCGACGATCTCCAGGCCGCGCGCGACCTCGCCGAGCGCGTCGGAGTGCACCTTGCCGTGCTCGGCGGTGATCAGCTCGGCGATCTCGTCGCGGTGGGCGTCGAGCAGCGCGCGGAACCTGAACAGGATCGAGGTGCGCTGGGCCAGCGAGGACTGGCCCCAGGTCGCGTAGGCGTCCTTCGCCGCCGCCACCGCCGCGTCGACCTCGTCGACCGTCGCGAACGCGACCTTCGTGGTGACCGCGCCGGTCGCCGGGTCGGTGACCGGCCCGAACGTACCCGACGCGCCTTCGACGGTCTTGCCGCCGATCCAGTGGTTGACGATCTTCGTCATGCCCAGTTACTCCTTCACAGATGGCGGCGTCGGGTGGAGACGTGCCGTTCGTAGAGCTCTCGTGCCTTGACCGCGGACGCTCGGGTCGCGGTCTCGGCCACGGGTACATCCCACCAGGCCTGCGCCGGAGGCGCGCCCGACACTGTGTCTGCCGTTCGGGTCTCGACGTAGACACATGTGGGAGTGTCGGCCGCCCGGGCCTCGGCGAGGGCCGCGCGCAGGTCGCGGACGGTCTTCGCGCGCAGCACGCGCATACCGAGGCTCGCCGCGTTGGCGGCCAGGTCGACGGGGAGCGGGGCGCCCGTGAACGTGCCGTCCTCGGACCGGTAGCGGTAGGCGGTGCCGTACCGCTCCCCGCCCGTCTCCTCCGACAGCCCGCCGATGGACGCGTACCCGTGGTTCTGCACCAGCAGGATCTTGATCGCGACGCCCTCCTGCACGGCGGTCACGATCTCCGTCGGCATCATCAGGTAGGTGCCGTCGCCGACCAGCGCCCACACGGGCCGGTCGGGCGCCGCCAGCTTCACGCCGAGCGCGGCCGGGATCTCGTAGCCCATGCAGGAGTAGCCGTACTCCAGGTGGTACTGGTCCCGCGAGCGCGCCCGCCACAGCTTGTGCAGGTCGCCGGGGAGCGACCCGGCCGCGTTGATGATGACGTCCGTCTCGTCGACGATCGCGTCCAGCGCGCCCAGCACCTGCGGCTGCGTGGGGCGGACGTCGGGCTCGTCGGCCTCGTAGCAGGCGTCGACGCGCTGCTCCCAGCGCTCCTTGTCGTCGGTGTACTCGGTGACGTACGCGTCCGGGACCCGGTACTCGTGCATGCCCAGGGACTGGGTCAGCTCCGTCAGCGCGATGCGCGCGTCCGCGACGAGCGGGAGGCCGGCGAGCTTGTGGCCGTCGTAGGCGGCGATGTTGAGGTTGAGGAAACGGACGCCCTCGCCCGTGAACAGGGTGTTGGAGGCGGTCGTGAAGTCGGTGTACCTCGTCCCCACACCGATCACCAGGTCCGCGGTGCGGGCGAGTTCGTCGGCCGTCGCCGTGCCGGTGTGGCCGACACCGCCCACGTCCTGGGGGTGGTCATGGCGCAGGGAGCCCTTGCCGGCCTGGGTGGAGGCTACCGGGATGCCGGTGGCCTCGGCGAACTCGGCGAGGGCCTCCTCGGCACGGCTGTGATGGACGCCGCCGCCGGCGACGACCAGCGGGCGCCTGGCCGCCCTGATCGCCCGGACCGCCTCGGCCAGCTCGGTCGGGTCGGCGCCGGGGCGGCGGACGACCCAGGTGCGCTCGGCGAAGAACTCCTCCGGCCAGTCGTGGGCCTCGGCCTGGACGTCCTGCGGGAGGGCCAGCGTCACCGCGCCCGTCTCCACCGGGTCCGTCAGCACGCGCATCGCCTGGAGCGCGGCCGGGATCAGCGCCTCCGGACGGGTGACGCGGTCGAAGTACCTCGAGACCGGGCGCAGGGTGTCGTTGACGGACACGTCCCCCGCGTAGGGGACTTCGAGCTGCTGGAGCACCGGGTCCGCCGGGCGGGTGGCGAAGATGTCGCCGGGGAGGAGGAGGACCGGGAGGTGGTTGATGGTGGCGAGGGCGGCTCCGGTGACCAGGTTGGTCGCGCCGGGGCCGATCGACGTCGTCACCGCGTGGGTGGACAGGCGGTTGGACTGGCGGGCGTAGCCGACGGCCGCGTGGACCATCGACTGCTCGTTGCGGCCCTGGTGGTACGGCATCACGTCGGCGTACTCGACGAGCGCCTGCCCGAGGCCGGCGACGTTGCCGTGGCCGAAGATGCCCCAGGTCGCGCCGATCAGCCGCTGTCGTACGCCGTCGCGTTCGGTGTACTGGGCGGCGAGGAAGCGGACCAGCGCCTGTGCGACCGTCAGCCTCGTCGTTGAGGTCATCGGTACCCCTCCGTGTGCTCTGGGTGGAAGCAGATCCGCCATTCCCGCGTCTCGCCGGGGCCGGCCATGACGTTCAGGTAGTACATGGCGTGGCCGGGCTGGGCGATCGACGGGCCGTGCCATCCGTCGGGGACGAGGACGGCGTCGCCGGAACGGACCTCGGCGAGGACGTCGGATCCGCCCTCACGGGAAGGCGATACGCGCTGGTATCCGAACCCGTTCGGTCCGTCGATCTCGAAGTAGTAGATCTCCTCGAGCTCCGACTCCTCGCCCGGCCGGTGCTCGTCGTGCTTGTGCGGCGGGTACGAGGACCAGTTGCCGCCGGGGGTGATCACCTCGACCGCGATCAGCTTGTCGCAGTCGAAGGCGTCGGCGGAGGCGAAGTTGCGGACCAGGCGGGCGCAGGTGCCGCTGCCGCGTTCCTCGACGGGGACCTCCGGCGCGGGGCCGTAGCGGGCGGGGAGTCGTCGCTCGCACTTCGCTCCTGCCAGGGCGAAGCGGCCTCCCGCGCCGGAGGCGATCTGTGCCCGGGTGTCCCGGGGAACGTACGCGAAGTCGGTGACCGACGCGAAGACGCTCTCCCGGCCCAGGAGTTGGAACTCTTCATCCGCCGTTCGCACGGTACATCCGCCTTCCAGCGGAAGCACGATCCACTCGCTGTCGCCGGTGGTGAACGTGTGTGTGCGACCGGGCGCCAGCTCGACGATCCGCAGACTGCTGTGGGTCCAGCCGGCCCGCTCGGGATCGATGTCCAGCACGTGGTTCCCGTCGGCAGTCGACCCCTTGGGGACGTACAGGTCGCGGCGTGCCACGGTGTGCGGCTCTGTGTTCGTCATGCGGCCCTCACAGCAGTCCTACAGCGGTGTCCACGGCGGCGGCCACGTCCCCGTCCGCCGGGTACAGCAGCGAACGGCCGACCACCAGGCCGCGCACGGTCGGCAGGTGCAGCGCGCCGCGCCACTTCTCGTACGCCCCGTCCTGGTCGTCACCGACCTCGCCGCCCAGCAGCACGGCGGGCAGCGTGGAGGTCTCCATGACCGCCGCCATGTCGTCGGGGTTCTCGGTGACCGGCACCTTCAGCCAGGTGTAGGCCGAACTGCCGCCCAGGCCCGAGGCGATGGCGATGGACTTGGTGACCGCCTCGGCGGACAGGTCGTTCCGGAGCCTTCCCCCGGGGTCGCGGCGGGAGATGAACGGCTCGACGAAGACGGGCAGCCGGCGGGCGGCCATGTCGTCGATCGCGCGGGCGGTGGACTCCAGGGTGTTGAGGGAGCCCGGGTCGTCGTAGTCGATCCGCAGCAGCAGCTTGCCCGCGTCGAAGCCGAGGCGCTCTATGTCCTCGGCGCGGTGGCCGGTGAAGCGGTCGTCGAGTTCGAAGCGGGCTCCCTGGAGGCCGCCGCGGTTCATCGAGCCCATGACGACCTTGCCGTCGAGGGCGCCCAGCAGGAGCAGGTCGTCGAGGATGTCGGCGGTCGCCAGGACCCCGTCGACGCCCGGCCGGGAGAGTGCCAGGCAGAGCCGTTCGAGCAGGTCGGCGCGGTTGGCCATGGCGAGCTTGCGGTCGCCGACGCCGAGTGCGCCCCGCGCGGGGTGGTCGGCGGCGACGATCATCAGACGGCCGGCGGCGTTGAGCAGCGGGCGGCGGGTGCGGCGGGCGGCTGCCTCGGCGACCGCCTCGGGGTGGTGGGTGCGGGTGTGCACCAGCTCCGTGATGTCGACGGTCACCGGACGGCTCCTGCAGTGAGCGCCGCCTCGACCTCGTCCGGGGTCGGCATGGCGGAGGAGCACTCCAGGCGGGAGGCGACGATGGCGCCGGCGGCGTTGGCGTGGCGCATGGTCTTCTCCAGGTCCCAGCCCGCGAGCAGGCCGTGGCAGAGGGAGCCCCCGAAGGCGTCTCCGGCGCCCAGGCCGTTGAGGACGTTCACGGGCAGGGGCGGGACCTCGGCCGAGCCGCCGCTCCGGTCGACGGCCAGGACGCCCTTCGGGCCCTGCTTGACGACGGCGAGCTCGACTCCGGCGTCGAGGAGCGCGCGGGCGGCGGCGTGCGGCTCGCGCACTCCGGTGGCGACCTCCACCTCGTCGAGGTTGCCGACCGCGACGGTGGTGTGCTTCAGGGCCTCGGCGTAGAAGGGGCGGGCGGCCGCGACCGGGTCGGACCAGGCTGTGTTTTCCCAGAACATGGGGCGCCAGTCGAGGTCGAAGACGGTGGTGCCGGCCTTGGCGCGGTGGGCGAGGGCCGCCAGCGTCGCCGTACGGCTCGGCTCCTCGCTCAGGCCGGTGCCGGTGACCCAGAAGATGCGGGCGTCGCGGACGGCGTCGAGGTCGAGCTCGTGGGCGTCGATCTCCAGATCGGGCGCCTTGGGCTGCCGGTAGAAGTACAGCGGGAAGTCGTCCGGGGGGAATACCTCGCAGAAGGTGACGGGGGTCGGCAGGCCGGGGACCGGGGTGACCCAGCGGTCGTCCACGCCGAAGCCGCGCAGGGCCTCGTGCAGGTAGGCGCCGAAGGGGTCGTCCCCGGTGCGGGTGATCACCGCGGTGTGCCGGCCGAGGCGGGCCGCGGCGACGGCGACGTTGGCCGCCGAGCCGCCCAGGAACTTCCCGAAGGACGTGACCTGCGGGAGCGGCACGCCCGTCTGCAACGGATAGAGGTCCACTCCGATCCGCCCCATGGTGATCAGGTCGTACGCCATCGAGTTCCCTTCGTGTCGGCCTGCCCGCGTCCCGGCGGCGCCGCCGTATCGGCTCTCCACGGCTTTCTAGTCCGGTTCGGCGGGCCCTGTCAATGTTTTGTCCAGACATTCGGACCAGCTCTTGACACCCTTCCGGGGAGGCCGCACGCTGACGCCCATGACGTCGTTGTCACCTCAGTCCTCAGGATCCGGCTCCTCCCGCATCCGGATCGGCTCGGCCCCCGACAGCTGGGGCGTCTGGTTCCCCGACGACCCGCGGCAGGTGCCCTGGCAGCGCTTCCTCGACGAGGTCGCCCTCTCCGGCTACGAGTGGATCGAGCTCGGCCCCTACGGCTATCTGCCGACCGACCCGGCCGTCCTCACCGAGGAGACGGCGAAACGCGGCCTGAAGGTGTCCGCGGGCACGGTCTTCACCGGGCTCCACCACGGTGAGTCGGTCTGGGAGAAGACCTGGGCGCACGTGGCCGACAACGCGGCGCTGGCCCAGGCGATGGGCGCCCGGCACCTCGTCGTCATCCCGTCGTTCTGGCGGGACGACAAGACCGGAGAGGTGCTGGAGCCGGACACCCTCACGCCCGAGCAGTGGCGCAACCTCACCTCGCTCACCGAGCGGCTGGGGCGGGAGGTACGGGAGCGGTACGGGCTGCGGATCGTCGTCCACCCGCACGCCGACACCCACATCGACAGCGAGGAGAACGTCGTCCGGTTCCTGGACGGCACGGACTCCGACCTGGTGTCGCTCTGCCTGGACACCGGGCACTACGCGTACTGCGGCGGCGACAGCGTCAAGCTGATCGAGACGTACGGGGAGCGCATCGGATACCTGCACCTCAAGCAGGTGGATCCGGAGATCCTGGCGGACGTACGGGCCAACGGGACCCCGTTCGGGCCGGCGGTCGCCCAGGGCGTGATGTGCGAGCCGCCGGCCGGGGTGCCCGCGCTGGGGCCCGTGCTGGACGCCGCGCGGAAGCTGGACGTCGACCTGTTCGCGATCGTGGAGCAGGACATGTACCCGTGCGAGCCGGACGCTCCGCTGCCGATCGCCCGGCGGACGCGGGCGTTCCTGCGCTCCTGCGGGGCGTAGGGGCCGCCTCCCGACGCGCGCCGGGGTCCGTGCGAGGGCGGGTGCGGGGGCGTCCGTCGCCGGTCGCGCGGTTCCCCGCGGCCCCTTGGCGTGCCTCACCCGGCGTAGGAGCATGGGTCCCCTTCGGCTGAGTGCGGAGGGCGGATGGCTGCGGGCCGGGTGCGCGTCCGGGCCGGGCGAGGGCCCGGCGGGTCCTGGGAGTTCGCCACACCGGCGCCCCACCCCCGGCTGCGGCCCGGTGTGCTCGGTTACCGGGGGATCCGGCTCGCCCTCGACCGTCCCCGGCGCCGGCTGGAGACGCCGATCGGGGCCGTCGCTGCTGTTCGGGTTCGAGGGGCCCGTCCGCATCTCCGGGGCGGGGCGGCCCACCGTCTCGCTGGTCTCGGTGTACTCCGGGTTGACCACGACCGCACGGCCGACCCCCGACCATCCCGGACTCCGCCCACCCCGCGCACACGGCCGGCCGCCGACCGTCCGAACCCCGGCCACCCCGCACGCACGGCCGACCGCCGACGATCCGGAGTCCGGTTGTCAACGCGCCTCGCCCACGGACCCGTGCGCGCCTTCGCGCCACTTCTGTCACGAACAACACCCTTTCGTCACACAGGTCGCGTGCCTGCGGCTTTCCCGTCACACGCGCTCCACAGCCGCTTCCACGCGGTCACGCGGCGTCGTTGACGGGGCAGTGGACTGGTGATCGCCAGCGCCCGCCGGGCTCCCCCGGGCGGCCTCCCGGCCGCCGCCCGTGCGCGCAGGAGGTGGAATCGTGACCGACCAGAGGCTCTGGTCCTACAAGGAGATCGCGGCACACATCAACGTGCAGCCGGACACCGTACGGTCCTACCGGAAACACGGGCTGCTCCCCCCGCCCGACCACGTCGAGGGCGGCAAGCCCTACTGGCGCCCGGACACCGTCCGCGCCTGGGTCGCCTCCCGGCCGGGCAACCGGGGCCGCAGACAGGAGTGACCACCTGTCGCCGGGCGGCCACGAGCCCGGAAAAACATCTGTGCCCCACCGCCGCGTGGGGCACAGTGCTGCGCATGGACTTCTCCGTCAAACCCCGCCTCACCGGCGAGAAGACAGTGCTGCGCCCCTTCACGGAAGCCGACGCCGAGACCATGGGGGAGATCATCGGCGACCCGGAGGTCATCCGCTTCACCTTCCCCGCGAGCGGCGACCTCACCTTGCCGCGCCTGCGTTCCTGGTACGGCACCCGCTCCGCCCGGCCCGACCGCCTCGACCTCGCCGTCACCGACCGCGCCACCGGTGAACTTGTCGGCGAGGTGGTCCTGCACGAGTGGGACCCGCACGCCCGCAGTTGCACCTTCCGCACGCTGATCGGCCCTCGGGGCCGCGGCCGGGGCCTCGGTACGGAGGCGACCCGGCTCATCGTCGGCCACGGCTTCGAGCAACTGGGCCTGCACCGGATCCAACTGGAGCTGTACGGCGACAACGCCCGGGCCCGGCGCGTCTACGAGAAGGTCGGCTTCGTCGTGGAGGGCGTGCGGCGGGAGGCCGCGCTGCGCAACGGGGTCTGGGTGGACGAGGTGCTGATGGCACTCCTGGACCGCGAGTGGGCGGCCCTCACCGCCACGGCTCGATGACCGTCGCCCCCGCTCCCAGTGCCGTCCCCATCGCCGCCAGCGCGTCCGGTACGGCGTCCAGCGTGATCGTCGACGTCACCAGCAGGTCGGGGCGCAGCACGCCCGCGCGGACCAGCTCGAGCATGCCGGGGTAGGTGTGGGCGGCCATGCCGTGGCTGCCGAGGAGTTCGAGTTCCAGGGCGATGGCGCGGGCCAGGGGGACGGGGGTCGTACCGTCCGCCGAGGGCAGCAGGCCGACCTGGACGTGCCGGCCGCGGCGGCGCAGCCCGTTCACCGAGGCGGCGCAGGTGGCGGGCGAACCGAGGGCGTCGAGGGAGAGGTGGGCGCCGCCGCCGGTCAGGTCATGGACGGCCGCCGCCGTGTCGGGCGTGTTGCGCGCGTCCACGCACTCCGTCGCGCCGAACGTCCGCGCCAGCTCGAGGGCGCGCGGCGACACGTCCACGGCGACCACCCGCGCGCCCGAGGCCGCGGCGATCATCACCGCCGACAGGCCCACCCCGCCGCAGCCGTGCACGGCCACCCACTCCCCCGCCGCGACCCGGCCCTGCTGCACGACCGCCCGGAACGCCGTGGCGAACCGGCAGCCGAGGGAGGCGGCGGTGGCGCAGGAGAGGCCGTCGGGGATCGCGACCAGGTTCACGTCGGCGTGATCCAGCGCGACGTACTGGGCGAAGGAGCCCCAGTGGGTGAAGCCGGGCTGGGTCTGGCGCTCGCACACCTGATGGTCGCCGGCCGCGCAGGACGGGCAGCTGCCGCAGCCGCACACGAAGGGCACGGTCACCCGGTCGCCGGGCTTCCAGCGGGTGACCTGGGCGCCCGTCTCCTCGACGACTCCGGCGAGTTCATGGCCGGGGACGTGCGGCAGGGCGATGTCCGGGTCGTGGCCCATCCAGCCGTGCCAGTCGCTGCGGCACAGGCCGGTGGCGTCGACGCGCACCACCACCCCGTGTTCCGCGGGCCGCGGGTCCGCCACCTCCCGCACCTCGGCCGGCTCCCCGTACCGCTCGAACACCACAGCCCGCATGCGTCGTCGCCCTCGTCTCTCGTCCGGCCGTCTGGAGATCAACGCGAACGCTATCCCCGTGCCCCCACCTTGTCCCGCTCCCGGTCCGCCTCCGGCACGGGGGCCGGTTCTCCCTCGCTGAGGCCGAAGCGGGCGTGGAACCTGCGCAGGGGCGCCGGCGCCCACCAGGTGGCCCGGCCGGTGAGCCGCATGATCGCGGGGACGAGGAGGCTGCGCACCACCATGGCGTCCATCAGGACCGCCAGCGCGATGCCCAGACCGAGCATCTTGGTGTTGGTGACGCGGGAGGTGCCTATCGCCACCATCACCACGGCCAGGATGACGGCCGCCGCGGTGATCAGACCGCCCGTGCGCTGCAGGCCCACGCGGACCGCCCGCTCGTGGTCGCCGTCCCCCACCGCCCCGGATCCGCGCAAGGTGCCCCCACGGTCGTACTCCTCCTTGATGCGGGAGAGCAGGAAGACGCCGTAGTCCATGGAGAGGCCGAAGGCCACGCAGAACATCAGGACCGGCAGGGTCGTCTCGATGGAGCCGGGACTGGTGAAGCCGAGCAGGCCGGAGAGGTGTCCGTCCTGGAAGACCCAGACGACCGCGCCGAACATCGCCGTCAGACTGAGCGCGTTGAGCAGGACCGCCTGGAGCGGTATCAGCACGCTTCCGGTCAGCAGGAAGACCAGGAAGAGGGTGACGATCGCGATGAAGGCGGCCGCCCAGGGGAGGCGTTCGGCTATCGCCTGCTTGGAGTCGACCAGGACGGCCGCCGCGCCGGTCACCTTGGTGTCGAAGGGCGCCTCGGTGGCGCGCAGGTCGCCGACCAGGCTCTGGGCGGGCTCGTCCACGGCCTCGCCCTCGGGCAGCACGGTGAAGTACGCCGAGTCGCCCTTCACCAGCGGGCCGTCGACCCGGGCCACCTCGGGCAGGGCGGCCACCCGCTCCTTGTAGGCCGCGTACTGCGCCGGGGTCGCCTTCCCCTCGGCGAGGACCTCCAGGCCGCCGCCGGGGCTGCCCGGGAAGCCGTCCCTGATGTGCTGCTGCACGACGCGGGACTCGGCCGAGGAGGGAAGTTGGCGGTCGTCCGCGGTGCCGAACCTCACGCCCAGGAAGGGCAGTCCGAGGAGGACGAGCACGGCCGTCGTCGCGAGGGCGAAGAAGGGGGCGCGGCGCATGACCAGGGTCGCCGTGCGCGCCCAGGCCGTGCCCTTCTCGCCGGCGGGGGCCGCCGCGCCGGAGGCCTTCCCGCCCGGGGCGGCCTGTGCGGAGGTCCGCGCACCGGACGCCTGCGGCCGCCTGCGCCTGCGGAACAGGCGGCGCAGGTCCAGCGAGTCGACCCGGTGGCCGAGCAGGATCAGGGCGGCCGGGAGCAGGACGAGCGCGGCCGCGGCGGCCAGCAGGACCACCGCGATCCCGGCGTAGGCGAAGGACCGCAGGAAGTACTGCGGGAAGAGGAGCATCGCCGCCAGGGAGACCGCCACGGTGAGTGCGGAGAACAGCACGGTGCGGCCCGCCGTGCGCAGGGTGGTGGCGACGGCCGCCAACGGTTCGGCCCCGCCGTCGAGTTCCTCACGGAAGCGGCGGACGATGAACAGGGCGTAGTCGATGGCGAGGCCCAGGCCCAGGGCCGTGGTGAGGTTCATCGCGAAGATGGAGACGTCGGTGAAGGCGGCGAGGCCGCTGAGGACCGCGTTGGTGCCCAGGATCGCGACGATGCCGATGCCGAGCGGCAGGAGAGCGGCGACCGCGCTGCCGAAGACCATGACGAGCAGCAGGAGGGTGATCGGCAGGGCGATGATCTCGGCGCGGGTGAGGTCCTCCTGGATGATCGTCTGCATCTCGTGCCGCACGGCGACCATGCCGCCGAGCTTGACCTCCACCGGGCCGTGGGCGCCCCGGTAGGAGGGGGCGATGCGGTCGAGTGTCTCGCCCGCCGTCTTCTCGTCACCCGTGATGCGGGCGGCGATCAGCGCCTCGTGGCCGTCCTCCGCGCGCAGGGCGGGCGCCTTGGTCTGCCAGTAGGACCCGATGCCGACGACACCCTTCTCGCCGGCCAGGCGCTCGGCGAGCCGGGCGGCCTCGGCGGCGACCGCCGGGTCGTCGACGGAGGCCCGCCCGGCGTCCACGAGCAGCAGGAGGTTGGGCTGGGAGTCGGGGAACTCGCGTTCCAGGGCCTTGGTCGCGTACGTGGACTGGGCGTCCGGGTCCTCCCAGCCACCGCTGCCCAGGCGGTCGGCGACCCCGCTGCCGGCCAGCACCGCGAGGACGGTGAGGACCAGGGCGGCGAGCAGCGTCAGCCGGGGGCGGGCGGTGACGAAGCGGGTCCAGGCTCCGACACGCGGCGGGCTGTTGACTTCGGTCATCGTGCGGTGTCCCCTCCACCATGATTCACCGTGACCCGTGCCGACCGGACAGGCAGCATGGGTCTGCCATTGCCATAGACTGACAAACACGACAGATCGCTCGCGTTTCACAAGAATGCGAGCGGTGACTCGTGTTTGTCAATCGCGTTCTGAGAGCTGGGGATAACGCGTGCCCGAGACCGTCGAGAACCAGGAGAAGGGTCCGGAGAAGGAGCAGCCGCGCCGCCGCCAGGCGCGCGGCGAGCGCCGCATCGCCCAGCTCCTCGAAGCCGCCGCGTCCGTGTTCTGCACCACCGGCTACACGGCCGCCAGCACCAACGCCATCGCCCGGGAGGCCGGCGTCTCGCCGGGTACCCTCTACCAGTTCTTCCCGAACAAGGAAGCGATCGCGATCGAGCTGGGCAGCCGCCTCATGCACGAGATGCGCGAGACCTACGGCGAGGTGCTCGCACCGGTCGACCCCGCGACCCCGCTGGAGGAGGCGGTCGGCGCCGCCGTCGACCGGTTCATCATCTTCAACTGCGAACACCCGGTGTTCTTCGCGCTGATGCACGGCCCGGACATCCCCGGCCGCATGGCCGAGGAGCACGACGCGCTGCACGCCACGCTGCTCACCCGGATCGAGGGCCTGCTCTCCTCGCTCCTGCCCGGGACACCGCCCGCCGACCTGACCCGCACCGCGCACATGTGCCTGGGGATCTACAAGGCGGGCCTGGAGCTGATCCTCGCCCACGAGGGCGCCGAGCGCGACGCGTACGCGCGGGAACTGAAGGACGCCCTCATCCGCTACCTGGACCCCCTCGCGGGCGATCGCCCCGACCCGGGCGCGGCTCTTTGAGAAGTACCCCCTAGGGGTATAATCTGCCGGGGAGTGGAGGCCCCTCTCGGACCCCCCGCCCCACCCGCCTCGACGAGGAGTAACGACATGACCGCCCAGACCGACACCGCCGGTTCCGTCACCACCGTCTACAAGGTGAGCGGGATGAGCTGCGGCCACTGCGAGGGCGCCGTCTCCGGCGAGATCTCCGGCGTGCCCGGCGTCAGCTCCGTACAGGCCGTCGCCACCACCGGCGAGGTCACCGTCGTCTCCGTCACCCCCCTCGACGAGGAGGCCGTGCGAGCCGCCGTCGACGAGGCCGGGTTCGAACTGGTCGGCCGCGCCTGAGCCACCCGTCCCCGGCATCGGGCCGCACCGACCGGTCGACCCCGGTCAGGTGCGGCCCGTTCTGCTCCCCGGACCTCCTGGAGTACGGACATGTCCAGTACCACCGCCACAGCGCCCATAAGCGGCCGCACCGCCGAGACCTCTGAGGTCGAGCTGCTCATCGGCGGGATGACCTGTGCGTCCTGCGCGGCCCGGGTGGAGAAGAAGCTCAACCGCATGGAAGGCGTCACCGCGACCGTCAACTACGCGACGGAGAAGGCGCGGATCACCTTCCCCGCGGGGACCGAGGTCGCCGACCTGATCGCGACCGTCGTGAAGACCGGTTACACGGCCGAGGAACCCGTGCCCCCGGCCCCGGAGGAGGAGACGCCGGCCGGCGCCGACCCCGAGCTTTCCGCGCTCGAACGCCGCCTGCTGGTCTCCGCCCTGCTCGCGGCGCCCGTCGTGCTGCTCGCGATGGTCCCGGCCCTGCAGTTCGACAACTGGCAGTGGCTGTCGCTGACCCTCGCCGCGCCCGTCGTCGTCTGGGGCGGCCTGCCCTTCCACCGGTCGGCCTGGACGAACCTGCGGCACGGCGCCTCGACCATGGACACGCTCGTCTCGGTCGGCACGCTGGCCGCGTTCGGCTGGTCGCTGTGGGCGCTGTTCTTCGGCGACGCGGGCATGCCCGGCATGCGGCACCCCTTCGAGCTCACCGTCTCCCGCACGGACGGCGCGTCCACGATCTACCTGGAGGTCGCCGCCGGCGTCACCGCCTTCATCCTGCTCGGCCGCTACCTGGAGGCCCGCTCCAAGCGGCGCGCGGGGGCGGCGCTGCGGGCGCTGATGGAGCTCGGCGCGAAGGAGGTCGCCGTACTCCGGGACGGCCGTGAGGTGCGGATCCCGCTCGACCGGCTGGCGGTCGGGGACCGGTTCGCCGTACGGCCCGGAGAGAAGATCGCCACCGATGGGACCGTCGTCGAGGGCGTCTCCGCGGTGGACGTCTCCCTGCTGACCGGCGAGTCCCTGCCGGTCGACGTCGGCCCGGGCGACCCCGTCACCGGCGCGACCGTGAACGCCGGCGGCCGGCTCGTCGTCGAGGCCACCCGGATCGGCGCCGACACCCGGCTCGCCCGCATGGCGAAGCTGGTGGAGGACGCGCAGAACGGCAAGGCCGAGGTGCAGCGGCTGGCCGACCGGGTCGCCGCGGTCTTCGTCCCCGTGGTGCTGCTGATCGCGTCCGCCACCTTCGGCGCCTGGCTCGGCCTCACCGGCGACACCGTCGCCGCCTTCACGGCGGCCGTCGCGGTCCTGATCATCGCCTGCCCGTGCGCCCTGGGCCTGGCCACGCCGACCGCCCTGCTGGTCGGGACGGGCCGGGGCGCGCAGCTCGGCGTCCTCATCAAGGGCCCGGAGGTCCTGGAGAACACCCGCCGCGTCGACACCGTCGTCCTGGACAAGACCGGCACGGTCACCACGGGCCGGATGACCCTCCAGGAGGTGTACGCCGCCGAGGGCACCGACGAGAAGCGGCTGCTGCGGCTCGCGGGCGCCGTGGAGCACGCCTCCGAGCACCCGGTCGCCCGCGCGGTGGCCGCCGGCGCCGAGGAGCGGACCGGGGAGCTGCCGCCGCTCGAACACTTCGAGAACGTGCCCGGGCGGGGCGTGCGCGGGCGGGTGGAGGGCCGGGACGTGGCCGTCGGGCGCCTCTTCGACGAGCCGCTCCCGGCGGAGCTGGCCCGCGCCAAGGAGGAGGCCGAGCGGGCCGGCCGTACGGCTGTCGTCGTGGGGTGGGACGGGGCGGCGCGCGGAGTGCTGTCCGTCGCCGACGCGGTCAAGGAGACCAGCGCCGAGGCGGTGCGGGACCTGCGCGCGCTGGGCCTCACGCCGGTGCTGCTGACGGGGGACAACCGGGCGGTGGCCGAGGCGGTGGCCGCCCGGGTCGGCGTCGACGAGGTGATCGCCGAGGTCCTGCCCGAGGAGAAGGCCGGCGTCGTCAGGCGCCTCCAGGGCGAGGGGCGCGTCGTCGCGATGGTCGGCGACGGCGTCAACGACGCGGCCGCGCTCGCCACCGCCGACCTGGGCCTGGCCATGGGGACGGGGACCGACGCCGCGATCGAGGCGGGCGACCTGACGCTGGTGCGGGGGGACCTGCGGGCCGCCGCCGACGCCATCCGGCTGTCCCGGCGGACCCTCGCGACGATCAAGGGCAACCTCGTGTGGGCCTTCGGCTACAACGTGGCCGCGCTGCCACTGGCCGCCGCCGGGCTGCTGAACCCGATGCTCGCGGGGGCGGCGATGGCCTTCTCGTCGGTCTTCGTGGTGACGAACAGTTTGCGGTTGCGGACGTTCCGGTGACCCGTAGTGAAGCCGGACAAAGTTACCGGCGGTTAGGCGAATCCGAAACAACAACCCCCCTGGAGTCCGGCGCGCGGCTCACATAAGCTCTTCACAAGGCTCGCGCATCATCCTTACGCATGGGCCTCGATCGCTGTATCCGGGCCCTTGCGTATCTAACGGGACATATGCAAGAGACACAGATCACAGTGATGTGAACGTAACCATCGAAGGGGTTCGACGGTCTAAGTTGGCGATGTCAGCAAGCGTCTTGGGGGGCGCGAACTGGCGTCTGGGGATGTCTTGGGGGACCTCCTCAGAGATGCGTTGCCGGGGCACGTACACCGGGAAGCTTTGAGCGGCCCTCCCGGCGTGCGTTGTCCCGGCAGATCGCACACGGCGGGAGTACGGCGAGTCCGGCTCGTCCTGCTCAACTCCTGCCGGATCGACAACCGCATATGGCATCAGCGATTCAGGCGCTGTGTCCTCACAAGCGCCCGGCCGGATCCCGTGGGGGGAATCCGCACCGGGACATGGGAAGGCGCCCTGGTCGTCGGCCCGTGGGGGGACCGGCGCACCAGGGCGCCTTCTGCTGCGTCCGATGCCTCGACCGCGCCGTCGACGTGCCACAGGGCTGCCCTCGCGGGCAGCCCTCACGGCTGTCGGGGTACTGCCGCGCTCAGCGCTCCTCGACCGGGACGAAGTCGCGCTCGACGACCCCCGTGTAGATCTGGCGCGGACGACCGATGCGGGAACCCGGCTCCTTGATCATCTCGTGCCACTGGGCGATCCAGCCCGGCAGGCGGCCGAGAGCGAACAGGACCGTGAACATCTCGGTCGGGAAGCCCATGGCCCGGTAGATCAGGCCGGTGTAGAAGTCGACGTTCGGGTAGAGGCTGCGCGAGACGAAGTAGTCGTCGGAGAGCGCGTGCTCCTCCAGCTTCAGGGCGATGTCCAGCAGCTCGTCGGACTTGCCGAGGGCGGAGAGGACATCGTGGGCCGCCGCCTTGATGATCTTGGCGCGCGGGTCGAAGTTCTTGTAGACCCGGTGGCCGAAGCCCATCAGACGGACGCCGTCCTCCTTGTTCTTCACCTTGCGGATGAAGGAGTCGACGTCACCACCGGAGTCGCGGATGCCCTCCAGCATCTCCAGCACCGACTGGTTGGCGCCGCCGTGCAGCGGACCCCAGAGGGCGTTGATGCCGGCGGAGATGGAGGCGAACATGTTCGCCTGCGAGGAGCCCACCAGGCGGACCGTGGAGGTCGAACAGTTCTGCTCGTGGTCGGCGTGCAGGATGAGCAGCTTGTCCAGGGCGGCGACCACGGTCGGGTCGAGCTCGTACTCCTGGGCGGGGACCGAGAAGGTCATGCGCAGGAAGTTCTCGACGTAGCCGAGGTCGTTGCGCGGGTAGACGAACGGGTGGCCGATCGACTTCTTGTACGCGTACGCGGCGATCGTCGGGAGCTTGGCGAGCAGCCGGATCGTGGAGAGGTTGCGCTGGCGCTCGTCGAACGGGTTGTGGCTGTCCTGGTAGAAGGTCGACAGCGCGGAGACCACCGACGACAGCATGGCCATCGGGTGGGCGTCGCGCGGGAAGCCCTTGTAGAAGTTCTTGACGTCCTCGTGCAGCAGGGTGTGCTGCGTGATGTCGTTCTTGAAGGAGGCCAGCTCGTCGACGGTCGGCAGCTCGCCGTTGATCAGCAGGTAGGCGACCTCCAGGAAGGTGGAGCGCTCGGCCAGCTGCTCGATCGGGTAGCCGCGGTACCGCAGGATGCCCGCTTCGCCGTCCAGGTAGGTGATGGCGGATTTATAGGCGGCGGTGTTGCCGTATCCGCTGTCCAGGGTCACGAGACCGGTCTGGGCGCGGAGCTTCCCGATGTCGAAGCCCTTGTCACCGACGGTGCTGTCGATCACCGGGTAGGTGTACTCGCCGTCGCCGTACCGCAGTACTACAGAGTTGTCGCTCACGTCATCCCTCACCGACGTTGTGCCTCTTCTTCGAGGTTGCCCTGACTGTCTCTACCATCCCCCATTTGGCGCAGGTGAGTGCACTCGGGGTCGACCATTGGGCTTATCGACGGCACTCAGTGCCGCCAACTTGCTCATCCTGCCGCCTTCGTCCCGCTTCCGGAAGAGCTCTGTGACCTTCACGACTCATTTGATCGATCATTTCTTGTGACGCCTCGGCGCCGGGGAGCCGAAGGGCAGGTCAGGAGCCGGAGAGCCGGAAGTCGAGGGCCGTGCAGCGCCGGCCGGCCGACACGGTGCGCACCGCCTGTCCGATCGCCTTGCGCGAGCCGACGAGAACGACGAGCTTCTTCGCGCGGGTCACCGCCGTGTACAGGAGGTTGCGCTGGAGCATCATCCACGCCCCCGTGGTGACGGGGATCACCACCGCGGGATATTCACTTCCCTGTGAACGGTGGATCGTCACCGCGTACGCGTGGGCCAGTTCGTCCAGTTCGTCGAAGTCGTACGGCACCTCCTCGTCCTCGTCGGTCAGGACCGTGAGCCGCTGGTCGACCGGATCGAGCGAGGTGACCACGCCCACGGTGCCGTTGAAGACACCGTTCTCCCCCTTCTCGTAATTGTTGCGGATCTGGGTGACCTTGTCGCCGACGCGGAAGACGCGGCCACCGAATCGCTTCTCGGGCAGGTCGGGACGGCCCGGGGTGACGGCCTGCTGGAGGAGTCCGTTGAGGGTGCCGGCGCCGGCCGGGCCGCGGTGCATCGGGGCGAGGACCTGGACGTCCCGGCGCGGGTCGAGGCCGAACTTCGCCGGGATGCGCCGGGCCGCCACGTCCACGGTGAGCCGGCCGGCCTCCTCGGTGTCGTCCTCGACGAAGAGGAAGAAGTCCTTCATCCCGTCGGTGACGGGGTGCTGACCGGCGTTGATCCGGTGGGCGTTCGTCACCACGCCGGACTGCTGGGCCTGGCGGAACACGCGCGTGAGGCGGACCGCCGGGACGGGGCTGCCGTCGGCGAGCAGGTCGCGCAGGACCTCTCCCGCGCCGACACTCGGCAACTGGTCCACGTCTCCCACGAAGAGCAGGTGGGCGCCGGGGGGTACGGCCTTGACGAGCTTGTTGGCCAGCAGCAGGTCCAGCATGGACGCCTCGTCGACGACGACCAGGTCGGCGTCGAGCGGGCGGTCGCGGTCGTAGGCCGCGTCTCCGCCGGGCTTGAGCTCCAGCAGGCGGTGGACGGTGGAGGCCTCGGCGCCGGTCAGCTCGGCCAGGCGCTTGGCGGCGCGGCCCGTGGGGGCGGCGAGTACGACCTTGGCCTTCTTGGCGCGGGCCAGCTCCACGATCGAGCGGACCGTGAAGGACTTGCCGCAACCGGGGCCGCCGGTGAGCACGGCGACCTTCTCGGTCAACGCCAGCTTGACGGCGGCCTCCTGCTCGGGCGCGAGATCCGCCCCGGTACGGTCCTTCAGCCAGGCCAGTGCCTTGTCCCAGGCCACCTCGCGGAAGCCCGGCATGCGGTCCTCGCCCGTGCGCAGGAGGCGCACCAGCTGGGAGGCCAGGGAGAGTTCGGCGCGGTGGAAGGGGACCAGGTAGACGGCCGTGACCGCTTCCCCGCCGTCCGGGCCCGGCACCTTCTCCCGTACGACGCCGGGGTCCTCGCCCTCCTCCGGGGGCGCCGCGAGTTCGGCGAGGCAGTCGATGACCAGCCCGGTGTCGACCTGGAGGAGCTTGACCGCGTCGGCGATCAGCCGCTCCTCGGGGAGGTAGCAGTGGCCCTGGTCGGTGGACTGCGACAGGGCGTACTGCAGGCCCGCCTTGACGCGCTCCGGGCTGTCGTGCGGGATGCCGACGGACTGGGCGATCTTGTCGGCGGTGAGGAAGCCGATGCCCCAGACGTCGGCGGCCAGCCGGTAGGGCTGGTTCTTCACGACCGAGATCGAGGCGTCGCCGTACTTCTTGTAGATGCGGACCGCGATCGACGTGGAGACCTCGACGGTCTGGAGGAAGAGCATGACCTCCTTGATCGCCTTCTGCTCCTCCCAGGCCTCGGCGATCTTCTTGGTGCGCTTGGGGCCGAGACCCGGAACCTCGATGAGCCGCTTGGGCTCCTCCTCGATGATCTTCAAGGTGTCCAGGCCGAAGTGCTGGGTGATGCGGTCGGCGAAGACCGGGCCGATGCCCTTGACCAGGCCGGAGCCGAGGTAGCGGCGGATGCCCTGGACGGTGGCCGGCAGGACCGTCGTGTAGTTCTCCACCGTGAACTGCTTGCCGTACTGGGGGTGCGAGCCCCAGCGGCCCTCCATGCGCAGGGACTCCCCGACCTGCGCGCCGAGCAGCGCGCCGACGACCGTCAGGAGGTCGCCGCCGCCGCGGCCGGTGTCGACGCGGGCGACCGTGTAGCCGTTCTCCTCGTTGGCGTACGTGATGCGCTCGAGCACGCCTTCGAGCGTGGCCAGTCGCCGCTCCCCCGCCTGATCGGTCATGGTCCGACCGTACCGCCCGGCACCGACAACGCAGGCTGCCCGCCGGTGCCGGGAGCCCGGGTCAGTTCTGCGTGATCGTCACGCAGGTGCCGACCACGTAGCCGGTGACGCCGCTCCTCGTGACCTTCACCCAGCGCTTGCTGATGATGCCGCACTTCTCGTACGAGGACGTGCCGTAGTACATCGTGCAGGACGCCGGCGCGCTCTCGCCCTTGTTGAGCTGGGCGAGGGCCGTGCCGCCGGTGCTGGTGGTGGACCGGATGATCACGGTCTCCAGGGCCTTCGCCGTACATCCGGCCGCGGCCGCCGGAGCGGCGACGACGAACGAGGTCCCGACCAGGGCGGCGGCCCCCACGGTCGCCCCGAGTATCCGCGATGCGCGCATGTCTGTGTCTCCCCTGTTGATTGGCGCGGGCATGTCACCCGCTGCGGTCAGGGGCAGCCTAGATGTCCACCCGCGGCGGGCTTCGCCGAATTCCGCGCTCCGCTCGTCCCGGAAGACGATCTCCACACGACGTCCACCTGCCCCCGCTTACCCGAGCGCGGTTCATCACGGTTCGGTTTCGGCCACCGGAGAGGCTTGATTAACACCCGTGTAATCGATTCCAATCTCCCGTACAGGTCGATGTAATCGATTCCATGCACTGCGCGTTCCGAAAGGAGGTGGACCTGCGATGGCGAGCATCAAGGACGTCGCCGCCGCGGCGGGGGTCTCCGTCGCCACGGTCTCGCGCGTCCTGAACGACCGCCCGTCGGTCAGCGCCGACGCGCGCACGCGCGTGCTGGCCGCCGTCGAGACGCTGGGCTACCGCCCGAACGCCGTCGCCCGGTCCCTGCGCACCGACCAGACGCACACCCTCGGCCTGGTCATCAGCGACGTGCTCAACCCGTACTTCACGGAACTGGCCCGCTCCGTCGAGGAGGAGGCCCGCGCGCTCGGCTACAGCGTCATCATCGGCAACGCCGACGAGCGGCCCGACCTCCAGGACCACCACGTACGGAACCTGCTGGACCGCCGCATCGACGGCCTCCTCGTCTCCCCCACCGACGGCGGCTCCCCGCTGATGCTGGACGCCGCCCGCGCGGGGACGCCGATGGTGTTCGTCGACCGGTGGATCCCGGGCGTGGACGTGCCGGTGGTCCGGGCGGACGGACGGGCGGCCGTACGGGACCTGGTCGCGCACCTGCACGGGCTGGGACACCGGAAGCTCGCCATCATCGCGGGGCCGGCCGCCACCACCACCGGCAGCGAGCGCGTCGAGGCCTTCCGGGCAGCCATGGCCGAACACGGACTGCCCCTGCCCGACGCCTACATAGGGCAGGGCGACTTCCAGGCCGAGAGCGGGCGGCGGGTCACCGAGGGCTTCCTCGACCTGCCCGACCCTCCCGAGGTCCTCTTCGCCGCGGACAACCTGATGGCCCTGGGCGCGCTGGACGCCGTACGCGCGCGCGGGCTGCGCGTTCCCGACGACATCGCGCTCGCCGCGTTCGACGACATCCCGTGGTTCGTGCACACCGATCCGCCGATCACGGCGATCGCCCAGCCGACGGGCGAGCTGGGGCGCGCCGCCGTGCGCGCGCTCGTCGACCGCATCGAGGGGCGGCCCCCCGAGTCCGTCACCCTCCCCGCCCGTCTCGTCGTACGCCGCTCGTGCGGCGAGAACCCTGCAAGGAACAGGAGCCAGTCGTGAGCAACGCGGACGAGTTGCTGCGCATCGAGGGCATACGGAAGACCTTCCCCGGGGTGGTCGCGCTCGACGGCGTCGACTTCGACCTGCGCCGGGGCGAGGTGCACGTACTGCTCGGCGAGAACGGCGCGGGCAAGAGCACCCTCATCAAGATGCTGTCCGGCGCCTACCGCCCCGATGCCGGCCGGATCCTGGCCGGTGGCGAGGAGGTGCGCATCCACGGGGCGCAGGACTCCGAGCGCCTCGGGATCGCCACCATCTACCAGGAGTTCAACCTCGTACCCGACCTCACGGTCGCCGAGAACATCTTCCTGGGGCGGCAGCCGCGCCGTTTCGGAATGATCGACCGCAAGCGGATGGAGGCCGAGGCCGCCGTCCTGCTGGAGCGGGTCGGCGTGCACGTCTCGCCCCGCGCGCGCGTGCGGGAACTCGGCATCGCGCGCCTGCAGATGGTCGAGATCGCGAAGGCGCTCAGCCTGAACGCCCGCGTGCTGATCATGGACGAGCCGACCGCCGTGCTCACCTCCGAGGAGGTCGACAAGCTCTTCGCGATCGTGCGCAGGCTGCGCGAGGACGGCGTCGGGATCGTCTTCATCACGCACCACCTGGAGGAGATCGCCGCCCTCGGTGACCGCGTCACCGTCATCCGCGACGGGAAGAGCGTCGGCCAGGTGCCCGCCTCCACGCCCGAGGACGAGCTGGTTCGGCTCATGGTCGGCCGGTCGATCGAGCAGCAGTACCCGCGTGAGCGTGCCGACCGGGGCGCCGCCCTGCTGTCCGTCGAGGGGCTCACCCGCGACGGCGTCTTCCACGACGTCAGCTTCCAGGTGCACGCGGGCGAGGTCGTCGGCATCGCCGGGCTGGTCGGTGCCGGCCGTACCGAGGTCGTACGGGCGGTCTTCGGGGCGGACCCCTACGACCACGGAGCGGTGACGGTCGGGGGCGCGCGGCTGCCCCGGTACGACGTGAACGCGGCCATGGCGGCCGGGATCGGGCTGGTACCGGAGGACCGCAAGGGCCAGGGCCTGGTGCTGGACGCCTCCGTCGAGGAGAACCTCGGGCTGGTGACCATGCGCTCGGCCACCCGGGCCGGACTCGTCGACCTCAAGGGACAGCACGAGGCCGCCGGCCGGATCGCGCGGCAGCTCGGGGTGCGGATGGCGGGCCTCGGCCAGCACGTGCGCACGCTCTCCGGCGGCAACCAGCAGAAGGTCGTCATCGGCAAGTGGCTGCTCGCGAACACCAAGGTGCTGATCCTCGACGAGCCGACGCGCGGTATCGACGTCGGCGCCAAGGTCGAGATCTACCAGCTGATCAACGAGCTGACGGCCGCCGGCGCCGCCGTCCTGATGATCTCCAGCGACCTGCCCGAGGTGCTCGGCATGAGCGACCGGGTGCTGGTGATGGCCCAGGGCCGGATCGCCGGTGAGCTGCCCGCGCACGAGGCCACGCAGGACGCGGTGATGGCCCTCGCCGTGAGCACGCCCGCGGTCCCCGAGACCCCTTCCCCTACGACCCCCGCCCCTACCGCTTCTTCCTCTGACGACCTGGAGGCCGGCCGTGGCCGCTGACACGCTCAAGAGCTCGACGGGCGCCGGTGGCGCCGCGGCGGTGCGCCGCCTGCTGCTCGACAACGGGGCGCTCACCGCGCTCATCGTCCTCGTCATCGCCATGTCGGCGCTGTCGGGCGACTTCCTGACCACCGACAACCTGCTCAACGTGGGTGTCCAGGCGGCCGTGACCGCCATCCTCGCCTTCGGCATGACCTTCGTGATCGTCTCGGCGGGCATCGACCTGTCGGTCGGCTCGGTGGCGGCCCTGTCGGCCACCGTGCTGGCCTGGAGCGCCACCCAGCAGGGCGTGCCCGTCGTGATAGCGGTCCTGCTGGCCGTCGTCACCGGCATCGCGTGCGGCCTGGTGAACGGCTTCCTCATCGCCTACGGCAAAGTGCCGCCGTTCATCGCGACGCTCGCGATGCTGTCGGTGGGACGCGGTCTGTCGCTGGTGATCTCCGAGGGCTCCCCCATCGCCTTCCCCGACTCGGTCTCGCACCTGGGCGACACGCTGGGCGGCTGGCTGCCCGTGCCCGTGCTCGTCCTCATCGTCATGGGTCTGCTCGCGGCGTTCGTGCTCGGCCGGACGTACATCGGCCGCTCGATGTACGCCATCGGCGGCAACGAGGAGGCCGCGCGCCTGTCCGGTCTGCGGGTGAACCGGCAGAAGCTCGCCATCTACGCCCTGTCCGGCGTGTTCGCGGCCGTCGCGGGCGTCGTGCTCGCCTCCCGGCTGTCGTCCGCGCAGCCGCAGGCCGCCGACGGTTACGAGCTGGACGCGATCGCCGCGGTCGTCATCGGTGGCGCGTCCCTCGCGGGTGGTACGGGTAAGGCCTCCGGCACGCTGATCGGCGCGCTGATCCTCGCGGTGCTGCGCAACGGCCTCAACCTGCTGTCCGTGTCCGCCTTCTGGCAGCAGGTCGTCATCGGTGTCGTCATCGCGCTGGCCGTGCTGGCGGACACCGCGCGCCGCAAGGCCGGGGCGACCCCGGTGGCGGCCGGCACGGGCGACGGCAAGCGGAAGCAGGCGGTGACCTACGGGCTCGCGGCCGTGGTCACCGTGGCGGTCGTCGGCGCGACGTCCCTCCTGCACGGCGGTTCCTCCTCGACCGCGAACCCGAAGGTCGGCCTGGCCCTGTCCACCCTCAACAACCCGTTCTTCGTGCAGATCCAGTCCGGTGCGCGGGCCGAGGCGAAGAAGCTGGGCGTGGACCTGACCGTCACCGACGCGCAGAACGACGCCTCCCAGCAGGCCAACCAGCTGCAGAACTTCACCAGTTCCGGCTACGACTCGATCATCGTCAACCCGGTGGACTCCGACGCGGCCGGCCCGGCCGTGCGCGCCGCAGACAAGGCGAAGATCCCGGTCATCGCGGTCGACCGCGGTGTCAACAAGGCGACCACCGACGCGCTCGTGGCCTCCGACAACGTCGCCGGCGGCGAGCTGGCCGCCAAGACCGTCGCCGAGAAGCTCGGCGGCACCGGCAAGATCGTGATCCTGCAGGGCCAGGCGGGCACCTCCGCCGCCCGGGAGCGCGCCGAGGGCTTCGCCAAGGGGTTGAAGGCCTACCCCGGCATCCGGGTCCTGGCCCAGCAGCCCGCCGACTTCGACCGCACCAAGGGCCTCGACGTGATGTCGAACCTCCTCCAGGCCCACCCGGACGTCCAGGGCGTCATCGCCGCCAACGACGAGATGGCGCTCGGCGCGATCAAGGCGCTGGGCTCCAAGGCCGGCAAGTCCGTCCACGTCGTCGGCTTCGACGGCACCCCCGACGGCCTGAACGCGGTCAAGGGCGGCACGCTGTACGCGTCCGTCGCCCAGCAGCCGTCGCAGCTCGGCAAGATCGCCGTGGACAACGCGCTGAAGGCGCTGCGGGGCGAGAAGGTCGAGCAGACGGTGAAGGTGCCGGTGAAGGTGGTCACCGAGGAGAACGTGGCCGGCTTCAGCGGCTGACATCGGCGAGCGGGCGGGCGGCCGCCCGGGACACGGGGGTCCTGCGGGATCCGGGGATCCCGGCGGCCGTCCGCCCCACGTCACATACCAGGGGAGTTTCTTCATGTACGACTACGACCTTCTGGTCGTAGGGTCGGCCAACGCCGACCTGGTGATCGGCGTCGAACGACGGCCCGGGGCCGGCGAGACGGTCCTCGGTTCCGACCTGGCCGTCCACCCGGGCGGCAAGGGCGCGAACCAGGCGGTCGCGGCGGCCCGCCTGGGCGCCCGGACGGCCCTGCTGGCCCGGGTCGGCGACGACGCGCACGGCCGGCTGCTGCTCGACTCGCAGCGCGCGGCCGGGGTCGACACGGTGGGCGTGCTGGTGGGCGGGGCTCCGACCGGGGTCGCGCTGATCACGGTGGACCCGTCGGGCGACAACAGCATCGTCGTCTCACCGGGCGCGAACGGCCGGCTGACCCCGCAGGACGTGCGGGCCGCCGCGGGCCTCTGCCGCGCCGCGCGGGTGGTGTCGGCACAGCTCGAGATCCCGCTGGAGACGGTCGTGGAGGTCGTACGGAGCCTGGCGCCCGGCGGCCGCTTCGTCCTCAACCCCTCTCCTCCCCGCCCGCTGCCCGCCGAGGTGCTCGCGGCCTGCGACCCGCTGATCGTCAACGAGCACGAGGCGAGGGTGATCCTCGGGGACGCGGGCGTGGGCGACGCGCCCGAGGACTGGGCCCGAGCCCTGCTGGCGCAGGGGCCGCGCTCGGTGGTCGTGACGCTGGGCGCGCAGGGTGCGCTGGTGGCGTCCTCCGAGGGCGTCGCGCGGGTGGCGTCGGTGACGGTGGACGCCGTGGACACGACGGGCGCGGGTGACTCGTTCACGGCGGCGCTGGCCTGGAAGCTGGGCACGGGCGCGTCCCTCGCGGACGCCGCGGCGTACGCGGCGCGGGTCGGGGCGGTCGCGGTCACCCGGCGGGGTGCGCAGGAGTCGTTCCCGACGGCGGAGGAGGTCGAGGCCCTGTGAAGAAGGCGGGAATCCTGAACCGTCATCTCGCCGGCGCGCTGGCCGAGCTGGGGCACGGGGACGGGGTGCTGGTGTGCGACGCCGGTATGCCGATACCGGACGGGCCCCGGGTGGTCGACCTGGCCTTCCGGGCGGGGGTGCCGTCGTTCGCGGAGGTCGTGGACGGGCTGCTGGCCGAACTGGTCGTCGAGGGCGCCACGGCGGCGGAGGAGGTGCGGGCGGCCAATCCGGCGGCGGCCGGGCTGCTGCAGGCCCGCTTCGCGGAGCTGACGTACGTCTCGCACGAGAAGCTCAAGGAGCTGTCGGCGGGCGCGCGGCTGGTGGTGCGGACGGGCGAGGCGCGGCCGTACGCGAACGTGCTGCTGCGGTGCGGGGTGTTCTTCTGACCCGCTGACCCGGGGAAACTTCGAGGGGCCCGGTCCGACGACCGGGCCCCTCGGCCTGCCCCCTCAACGATCAGAACCCCGCGATCCCCCCGGATCCCCCTCCAAGAGTCCTGACGCCTTGTAGGACACGGGGAGGGCGGGGACAGTTGCACCGCCTCCGGGTGATTTTCCTGCCGGATCTTCGCCTAGGCGGGAGACCCCTGGGTCTCGGGGGTGGGCGGGAGGGGGTCGGAGACGAACCACCCCCGCTGCGGGACCGTGTACACCCAGCCTTCGTCGGCCAGCAGGCCGAGCCCTCGCCGGACGGTCGTTCGCGCGATCCCGTAGCGCTGCACGAGTTGGGCCTCACTCGGCAGCATCCGCCCGGGCTGCCAGTCCCCGCGCCGAATCTGCGCACGCAGGATCTCGGCCAGTTGCCGGTACGGGGTCAGAGGCGCTCCATGATCGATCTCAGCATCAGGATTCATGTGCTCGACGCTAAGCAAGTGCAGTGATACACGCTCTTTGGGATACGTATCGCGTCGAGTCGATACAAGGCGATACCATGACGCCCAAAGAAGCGCCCCGGCGGGAAGGTGCAAGCTTCCACGCCGGGGCTCAGCCGACTGAACGGGAGTCGACCTGTGCGCAGCCTACTGGCCGCGATCCTGAGCCTTTTCCTGCCTCCGCGCGGAGCGCACCGCGCGATCCACGCGCCCTCGGTGCTCGCCTTCTTCCCACCCGCCCCCGTGGACCGGCCCGCCCCGACGCGCCGCACGATGCCGTACCCCCCGGACATCGTCCCGGCCGACGGCCTGCCCCTGGTCCGGCCGTACCTCGCCGTATGGGAACGGGAGCGGGACGAACTCGACCGCCGGCGCCTCCAGCGGGAGCGGCGCCGCGCGGCGGTTCTCGCGACCCTGGGCCAGGACTACGCCCCGTCGGAGGCCGCCGCATGAGCGCGAGGCGTTTCCGCAGCGTGGGCGTCGACCCGGCCACCGGCAAGGAAGCGTTCGTGGAGGCTCGCCCGGGCGGTGCCCTGGAGGAACTGGCCGACGCTCACGCCCTGAAGGCCGCCGCCGTCCTGGTGACGGTCGTCGGCGCGGTACTGGAGGCGGGCAAGTCGTCGGACGCCGAACTCGCCGCCTTCGTACCGTCACTGCACGCGGCGCTCGAGGAGTGCGTCGGCATCATGGCGGCGGACAGGGAGCGGTGACGTAGAGGGCCGCCGGATGCTCCCCGGCATCCGGCGGCCGTCTGCGCGTTCCCATGGTTCGAGGGTCAGAGAGCGTGCTGGACGAACCTCTCCGCCGTCTCCGCCAGGACCTCGCGGCCGTCCCGGGCCCACAGGCCGTCGTTGAACAGCTCCACCTCGATCGCGCCCGTGTAGCCGGCCGCCTCCACGTACCCCTTCCACTCGCGCATGTCGATCGCGCCGTCGCCGATCTGGCCGCGGCCGTTGAGGACTCCCTCGGGGAGGGGCGTGGTCCAGTCGGCGAGTTGGAAGGTGTGGATGCGGCCGCCCGCGCCCGCCCGGGCGATCTGGGCGGGGGCCCGGTCGTCCCACCAGATGTGGTACGTGTCCACCGTGACGCCCACCTGGTGGGCCGGGAAGCGTTCGGCGAGGTCCAGGGCCTGGGTGAGGGTGGAGACCACGCAACGGTCGGAGGCGTACATGGGGTGGAGGGGCTCGATGGCCAGCTTCACGCCGTGTTCCTCGGCGTAGGGGCCGAGTTCCGCCAGGGCGTCCGCGATGCGTTCGCGGGCGCCGTGCAGGTCTTTGGAGCCCGCCGGGAGGCCGCCGGAGACCAGGACCAGGACCTCGGTGCCGAGGGTGGCCGCCTCGTCGACGGCGCGGCGGTTGTCGGCCAGGGCCGCCGCGCGTGCGTCCGGATCGATCGCCGTGAGGAAGCCGCCGCGGCACAGCGTCGTCACCGTCAGGCCCGCGTCGCGGACCAGCTTCGCGGTCTTCTCCACGCCGTACGCCTGCACCGGCTCCCGCCACAGGCCGACGTTGCCGACGCCGAGCTCGCGGCAGGCGTCGACCAGTTCGGGCAGGGACAACTGCTTCACCGTCATCTGGTTGATGGAGAAGCGGGTCAGGTCGGGGTTGCTCACTGGGGGACTCCGTACAGGGCGAGCAGGTTCTTCATCCGCTCCTCGGCCGACTTCGGGTCGGGGAACAGGCCCAGGCCGTCGGCGAGTTCGTAGGCGCGGGCGAAGTGCGGGAGGGAGCGGGCCGACTGCAGGCCGCCGACCATCGTGAAGTGCGACTGGTGGCCGGCCAGCCAGGCCAGGAAGACCACACCCGTCTTGTAGAAGCGGGTGGGGGCCTGGAACAGGTGGCGGGACAGCTCGACGGTGGGGTCGAGGAGGGCGCGGAAACCGGCCGTGTTCCCCGTGTCCAGGACGCGGACGGCCTCGGCCGCCAGGGGGCCCAGCGGGTCGAAGACGCCGAGCAGGGCGTGGCTGAAGCCCTTCTCGTCGCCCGCGATCAGCTCCGGGTAGTTGAAGTCGTCGCCGGTGTAGCAGCGGACCCCGTCGGGCAGGCGGCGACGCAGGTCGATCTCGCGCCGGGCGTCCAGGAGCGAGACCTTGATGCCGTCGACCTTGTCGGGGTGGGCGGCGATGACCTCGAGGAAGGTGTCCGTGGCCGTGTCGAGGTCGCTCGACCCCCAGTAGCCCTCCAGCGCCGGGTCGAACATCGGGCCCAGCCAGTGCAGGACCACGGGCTCGGAGGCCTGGCGGAGCAGGTGGCCGTAGACCTCGAGGTAGTCCTCGGGGCCTTTCGCCGTCGCGGCCAGCGCGCGGGAGGCCATCAGGATGGCCTGGGCGCCGGACTCCTCGACGACGGCGAGCTGCTCCTCGTAGGCGGCGCGGACCTCCTCCAGCGTGCCGGAGGCGATCTGGTCGGTGCCGACGCCGCACGCGATCCGGCCGCCGACCGCCTTCGCCTCGGCGGCGCTGCGGCGGATCAGCTCCGCCGCGCCCGCCCAGTCCAGGCCCATGCCGCGCTGGGCGGTGTCCATCGCCTCGGCGACCCCGAGGCCGTGCGACCACAGGTGGCGGCGGAAGGCGAGGGTGGCGTCCCAGTCGACGGCGGCGGGCGAGTCGGGGGTGACGTCGGCGTAGGGGTCGGCGACGACGTGCGCGGCCGAGAACACCGTACGGGAGGTGAAGGGGGCGCCAGGGGTGAGGGCGAGGGGCTCCGTGCGGGGTTCGTACGTCCGCAGGGCCCCGCCGGGGCCGGGGAGACGGATGGTCACAGCGAGATCTCCGGGACGTCGAGGCGGCGGCCCTCCGCCGAGGACCTCAGGCCCAGTTCGGCGAGCTGGACGCCACGGGCGCCGGCCAGCAGGTCCCAGTGGTAGGGGGCTTCGGCGTACACGTGCCTGAGGAACAGCTCCCACTGGGCCTTGAAGCCGTTGTCGAAGTCCTGGTTGTCCGGGACCTCCTGCCACTGGTCGCGGAAGACCTCGGTGGCGGGGATGTCCGGGTTCCAGACCGGCTTGGGGGTGGCGCTGCGGTGCTGGACGCGGCAGTTGCGCAGGCCGGCGACGGCCGAGCCCTCGGTGCCGTCGACCTGGAACTCGACGAGCTCGTCGCGGTTGACGCGGACGGCCCAGGAGGAGTTGATCTGGGCGATGGCGCCGCCCTCCAGCTCGAAGATGCCGTAGGCGGCGTCGTCGGCGGTGGCGTCGTAGGGCTTGCCGTTCTCGTCCCAGCGCTGCGGGACGTGGGTGGTGGCGATGGCCTGGACGGACTTCACGCGGCCGAAGAGCTCGTGCAGCACGTACTCCCAGTGCGGGAACATGTCGACGACGATGCCGCCGCCGTCCTCGGCGCGGTAGTTCCAGGACGGGCGCTGGGCGGCCTGCCAGTCGCCCTCGAAGACCCAGTAGCCGAACTCGCCGCGCACGGACAGGATCCGGCCGAAGAAGCCGCCGTCGATGAGGCGCTTCAGCTTGAGCAGGCCGGGGAGGAAGAGCTTGTCCTGGACGACGCCGTGCTTGACGCCGGCCTCGTTCGCCAGCCGGGCGAGCTCCAGGGCGCCCTCCAGGCCGGTGGCGGTCGGCTTCTCCGTGTAGATGTGCTTGCCGGCGGCGATCGCCTTCTTGATCGCCTCCTCGCGGGCGGAGGTCACCTGGGCGTCGAAGTAGATGTCGACGGTCGGGTCGGCGAGGACCGCGTCCACGTCCGTCGAGATGTGGTCGAGGCCGTGCCGCTCGGCGAGCGCCCTCAGCGCGTGCTCGCGTCGGCCGACCAGGATCGGCTCCGGCCACAGCACCGTGCCGTCGCCGAGGTCGAGGCCGCCCTGTTCGCGGATGGCCAGGATGGAGCGCACTAGGTGCTGGCGGTAGCCCATGCGCCCGGTCACGCCGTTCATGGCGATACGCACTGTCTTGCGTGTCACGTCGGTCCCTTCGTAGGCGTCGTACGCAGCGTTCGTGCGCGTCTCGTACGCGGGTGTGCGCGCCGCGTACGCCTCTTCCTGATCAGCGTGACAGCAAGCGCTTTCTATCCCCTGAGAAGCTAGCCTCTGACCAGCGGTCCGGACAAGACCGTGTCCAACCCGAGTTGTTCGAGGGGGCGAACAACCGGGCGCTGTGGCCTTAAGGTCGGCTCGACATGAAGGTCTGCTCGACAGATGCCCGTGCGCCGCTCGGAACCGTGACCGCGGCCGGCCTGTCTACGTGGACGTACGAGGACGTACGACGAGATGCGCGACCGGAGGACGAGGAAATGACGGTGACCCTGGCGGACGTGGCGGCCCGCGCGCAGGTCTCCCCCGCGACGGTGTCGCGCGTACTGAACGGCAACTATCCCGTGGCCGCGTCGACCCGGGAGCGGGTGCTGCGGGCCGTCGACGAGCTGGACTACGTGCTGAACGGCCCCGCGAGCGCGCTGGCGGCCGCCACCTCGGACCTGGTGGGCATCCTGGTCAACGACATCGCCGACCCCTTCTTCGGGATCATGGCGAGCGCGATCCAGTCGGAGATCGGGGGGCCGGGCGGCAGAGCCGGCGGCGAGCGGCTGGCGGTGGTGTGCAACACCGGGGGCTCGCCGGAGCGTGAGCTGACGTACCTGACCCTGTTGCAGCGGCAGCGGGCGGCGGCCGTGGTGCTGACCGGCGGGGCCGTGGAGGACGAGCCGCACGCGGCGGCGGTGGCGGCGAAGCTGCGGAAGCTGGAGGAGGCGGGGACGCGGGTGGTGCTGTGCGGGCGGCCGCCCGCGCCGGGCACCGGGGCGATCGCGCTGACCTTCGACAACCGGGGCGGGGGGCGGGAGCTCACCGAGCACCTCATCGGGCTGGGGCACCGGCGGCTCGGGTACATCGCCGGGCCCGAGGAGCGGACGACCACCCGGCACCGTCTGGAGGGCCACCGGGAGGCCCTGGCGGCCGCCGGCATCGAGGAGGACCCGCGCTGGACGGTCCACGGCCGCTACGACCGGCGGGCCGGGTACGAGGCGACGCTGGAGCTGTTGCGCCGGGATCCGTCGCTGACGGCCGTGGTCGCCGCGAACGACTCGGTGGCCCTGGGGGCGTGCGCGGCGCTGCGGGAGTCGGGGTTGCGCATCCCGGAGGACGTGTCGGTGGCCGGGTTCGACGACCTGCCCTTCAGCATCGACGCGGTGCCGGCTCTGACGACGGTGCGGTTGCCGTTGGCGGAGGCGGGGGCTCGGGCGGGGCGGATCGCCATGGGGCGGGAGGAGCCGCCGCCCGGGGGGATCGCCACGGTTCGGGGGGAGTTGATGGTGCGGGGGTCTTCCGGGGGGCCTCGGGGGTGAGGGGTGCCTGCGGCGCGGCCGGGGGTGGGGGTTCTGCGGGTGAGGGGTTGCCTGCGGCGCGGCCGGGGGTGGGGGTTCTGCGGGTGAGGGGTTGCCTGCCGCGCGGCCGGGGGTGGGGGTTCTGCGGGCGAGGGGTTGCCTGCGGCGCGGCTGGGGGTGGGGGTTTCTGCGGGCGAGGGGTTGCCTGCGGCACGCCCGAGGGTCGGGGGGTGGGTCGGGGGGGGGGGGGGGGGGGGGGGGGGGGGGGGGGGGGGGGGGGGGGGGGGGGGGGGGGGGGGGGGGGGGGGGGGGGGGGGGGGGGG
>NZ_JBIUBX010000019.1:0-194726 GCF_044548445.1 Streptomyces sp. NPDC052016 | reverse complement strand
CTTTCAGAAGGTCGTCGGTTCTCACGTAGAGTGCGGTCGCGAGGGTGTCCAGGTTGTTCGTCACACAACGATCTTGGACACCCTCGTTCACGTCTCTACGGGCACCCCTTGGAATAGATCATCTAGGCGGTTCTCGGGTAGCGGGCCAGCCAGGCCGGGGACGCTCCGGCCGGGGTGTGCAGGGCGGGTCCCTGGGTCATCTCCATCGCGAAGTCGTCGGCCAGTTCCAGGAGCGTGGGACGGCCCTCCAGCTCGGCCAGCCAGGCCGGCGGGAGGGCCGTCTCGCCGTGCAGGGCGCCGAGGAGGCCGCCGGTCAGGGCGGCGGTCGCGGCCGAGGGGGCGCCGTGGTTGACCGCGAGGCGCAGGCCGTGGCGGACGTCCTCCGCGACGAGGGCGCAGTAGACGGCCGCGGACAGCGCGGCGTGCGCCGCACCGGTGCCGGCCAGTTGTTCCACCCGTGCCGGTCCGGGCAGCCCCTGCCGTACGGCGCCCAGCGCGTGCTGCAACGCCTCCGACACCGGCTCGTGCCCCGGCCGTGCGGCGAGCAGGGCGAGCGCCCGCTGCACCGCGCCGTCGAGGCTGTCGCCGCGGGCCAGCGCGTGCACGGTGACCGCGTACGCGCCCGCCGACAGGTACGCCGTGGGGTGGCCGTGGGTCTGGGCGGCGCACTCGACGGCGAGTTGCGCGACGAGCTGCGGCTCCCAGCCGACGAGCAGTCCGAAGGGCGCCGAGCGGACGGTGGCCTCGGGGCCGGTCTCGGCGGGACTCTTGGGCGCCTCGAGGGTGCCCATCGTGGCGTCGCCGAGCCCGAGCAGCAGCGCGCGGGGCGGGTTCCGGCGGGCGTACAGCCACTCCTCGCGGGCCAGCCAGCCGTCCTCCTCGCGGCGCAGGTCCGGCCCCCAGTCCCGCTGGGTCGCCGCCCAGCGCAGGTAGGCCCGGTGCAGGTCGGTCGGCGGGTGCCAGGCGCCGGTGTCGCGGCGGACCTGCGCGCGGATCAGGCCGTCCACGGTGAAGAGGGTGAGCTGGGTGAGGTGCGTGACGGCGCCGCGGCGGCCGTGGGCGGGGGCGAGGTCGACGAGGCCCTCGGGCCCGTGGACCTGCCGGATCTCCTCGAGGCCGAGACCGTCGACGGGCGCGCCGAGCGCGTCCCCGACGGCCGCGCCCAGCAGTGTGCCGCGCACCCGGCTGCGGAAGTCCTGCTGTTCGGTACGGCCCCAGACGGCGCCGGCTGTCGCACCCACCAAGTCCTCCCGGGCACCGTCCGTACGTACGACGTTCGCACTGTAATCCAGCGGCGCGGTGGCGTTGAGGCGTGATCGGGACGACTCCCGGCGGGAAGGGCGCTATGACCCGGCTGGGGGCGGTCTGTCGGGGAGACGGGAGGTGAGGGCGGGGTGAAGGTTCCGGCCGGGAGGGACGTCGGCCCTCGTTCTGGCTCAATGCGCACGGGACGCTCCTGCCCCGCGGGGAAGATGACCGGCATGACGAAGCCCACTTCACGCGCCCTCTCCCTCAGCGCCACCCTCCTCACCGCCACCGTCGCCCTCTATACGACCCTCGTCGCCTTCGGGAACATCACCGACTTCGGGACCAACCAGCAGTTCGTGAGACATGTCCTCGCCATGGACACGACGTTCAAGGACGACGACCTGATGTGGCGGGCCGTCACCAGCAAGGGTCTCCAGGACGCCGCGTACGTGGCGATCATCGCCTGGGAGACCGTCGCCGCGCTGGTCCTCCTCGCCGGGACGTGGTTCTGGATACGGCGGGACGAGGACCGCGCCCGGCGTGTGTCCACCTACGGGCTGCTCATGCTGATGCTGCTGTTCGGCGGCGGGTTCATCGCGATCGGCGGCGAGTGGTTCGCGATGTGGCAGTCCGGTGACTGGAACGGGCTGGACGCGGCGACCCGGGTGTTCGTGTTCAGCGGGATCGTGCTGATCGTGCAGTACCTGCCGTTCGGGCGGACACCCGGCGGCACCGACTGACTACTCGACGACCCGTACGTTCGTCCCCGTCGCCCCGAACGCCCACAGCGCCGACCCGTCGGCCTTCGCCATGCGGATCCCGCCGGTCCGCGTGCCGGACGCGGGGGGCGGGGAGGAGCCGTCGACCGCGTTGGAGAACGCGATGTTGACGCCCGACTTCGCCGAGAAGTAGATGATGTGCTCGATCTGCACGCCGTCCGACCCCGTGGTGGCGTCCTTGCGCAGGGACACCGTGTAGCTGCCGGGATCGGGATCCACCGTGCCCGGCCAGACGGTGAAGGTGCGCCGGGCCTCGTCGTCCGCGTCGACCAGCCAGACCCGCCGCTGTTCCAGCGAGTAGACGATACGGCGGCCCGTGCCGGATCCGTCCGGCACGGGCGCGGCCGTCGGGGTCGTCGCGGAGGGGGAGGCGGCGGGCTCGGCCCCCGCCGCGGCCGTCGCGGAGGGTTTGGCCGTCGACGCCGTCGGATGCGGGCCCTGCTCGGCCTTCACCGTCAGAGCGCCGACCACGACGATCGCGCCGGCCGTCAGACCGGTGACCCAGGCCCACGAGGGAAGCCGTCGGGCAGCCACGGGCACGCCTCTCCTCAGTCTCCAGCCCCCGGTGCCGGGGGTCGGATCATCCTAACTGTGGCGCTCCAGTCCCCCGCTCCTCAGTCCAGCACCGGCAGCAGCTCCGGCAGGTGGCCGTCCGAGGCACGGGCCGTCCGCTGCCGTTCCTCCGGGACCTCCTGGTAGAGGGTCGTGCGCGGCTTCGCCGGACGGCCGGCCGCCTCGGCGACCGCGATGAGGTCCTTGACCGACTTGTAGGAGCCGTAGGAGGAGCCCGCCATGCGGGAGATGGTCTCCTCCATGAGGGTGCCGCCGAGGTCGTTCGCGCCGGAGCGGAGCATCTCGGCCGCGCCCTCGGTGCCCAGCTTCACCCAGCTCGTCTGGATGTTGGGGATGTACGGGTGCAGCAGGAGCCGGGCCATGGCCGTGACCGCCCGGTTGTCGCGGGTGGTCGGACCGGGGCGGGCGATGCCCGCCAGGTACACCGGGGCGTTGGTGTGGATGAAGGGGAGGGTGACGAACTCCGTGAAGCCGCCGGTCCGTTGCTGGATGCGGGACAGGGTCCGCAGGTGGCCGAGCCAGTGGCGGGGCTGGTCGACGTGGCCGTACATCATCGTCGAGGACGAGCGGATGCCCAGCTCGTGGGCGGTCGTGACCACTTCGATCCAGGTGGCCGTCGGCAGCTTGCCCTTCGTCAGGACCCAGCGGACCTCGTCGTCGAGGATCTCCGCCGCCGTGCCGGGGATGGAGTCGAGGCCGGCCTCCTTCGCGGCCGTCAGCCACTCGCGGACGGACATGCCGGTGCGGGTGGCGCCGTTCACCACCTCCATCGGGGAGAAGGCGTGCACGTGCATGCCGGGGACGCGCTCCTTGACCGCCTTCGCGATGTCGAAGTACGCCGTGCCGGGCAGGTCGGGGTGGATGCCGCCCTGCATGCAGACCTCCACCGCGCCCACGTCCCAGGCCTGCTGGGCGCGGTCGGCGACCTGCTCCAGGGAGAGGGTGTAGGCGTCGGCGTCCGTGCGGCGCTGGGCGAAGGCGCAGAAGCGGCAGCCCGTGTAACAGACGTTGGTGAAGTTGATGTTGCGGGTGACGATGTAGGTGACGTCGTCGCCGACCGCCGCCTTGCGGACGTCGTCCGCGATGCGGGTGAGGGCGTCCAGGGCGGGGCCGTCCGCGTGCAGGAGGGCCAGCGCCTCGTCGTCGGTGAGTTTCGTCGGGTCGTCGGCCGCGGTGTTCAGGGCCTGGCGTACGTCGGTGTCGATGCGCTGCGGCGCCATGCCGGGGGCGGCGGCCTCGCGCAGGGCGCCCCAGTCGCCGTACACCTCGTCGAAGTCGTCGCGGCGGTCGGACGTACGGCCGTCGGTGTCGATGGTGCGGTGCAGGTCGGTGCGGCCGGAGGCCTCGAACGCCTCCTCCGGTTCCTGCCACGGGAGCCCGCGGGGAAGCGCCTCGGTCCGGGCCAGGCCGGTCTCCGGGTCGGCGAGGGCGCGGACGTGCGGGAGGAGACGGGGGTCGAGCCAGGGTTCACCGCGGGTGACGAACTCCGGGTACACGCAGAGACGTTCCCGCAGTGTGAAACCGGCGGCCTCCGACCTCGCCGCGAGCTCCTCGATCTGCGGCCAGGGACGTTCGGGGTTGACGTGGTCGATGGTGAGCGGGGAGACCCCGCCCCAGTCGTCGATGCCGGCGCCGATGAGGCGTTCGTACTCGCTGTCGACCAGGTTCGGCGGGGCCTGGAGGCAGGCGGACGGGCCCATGATGTGGCGGGCGACCGCGACCGTGGCGACCAGTTCGTCCAGCTCGGCGTCGGGCATGCCGCGCATCGCGGTGTCCGGCTTGGCGCGGAAGTTCTGGATGATCAGTTCCTGGACGCCGTGGTAGGCGCGGGAGACCTTGCGGAGGGCGAAGAGGGACTCCGCGCGCTCCTCGTACGTCTCCCCGATCCCGATCAGGATCCCGGACGTGAAGGGGACGGAGGAGCGGCCGGCGTCCTCCAGGACGCGCAGGCGTACGGCGGGCTCCTTGTCCGGGGAGCCGTGGTGCGGGCCGCCGGGCTCGGACCACAGGCGGGTGGCGGTCGTCTCCAGCATCATGCCCATCGACGGCGCCACGGGCTTGAGGCGCTGGAAGTCGGTCCAGGTCAGCACGCCCGGGTTGAGATGCGGGAGCAGGCCCGTCTCCTCCAGGATGCGGATGGAGACGGCACGGACGTAGGCGATGGTGTCGTCGTAGCCGTGCGCGTCGAGCCACTCGCGCGCCTCCGGCCAGCGGTCCTCCGGCTTGTCGCCGAGGGTGATGAGGGCTTCCTTGCAGCCGAGGGCCGCGCCCTTGCGGGCGATGTCGAGGACCTCGTCCGGGGACATGAACATCCCGTGCCCGGCGCGCCGCAGCTTGCCGGGCACGGTGACGAAGGTGCAGTAGTGGCACTTGTCCCGGCACAGCCGGGTGAGGGGGATGAAGACGCTCTTCGAGTACGTGATGACGCCGGGCCGGCCGGCCGCCTCCAGACCCGCGTCGCGCACGCGGGCGGCGGACGCGGCGAGGTCCTCGAGGGCCTCGCCGCGCGCCTGGAGCAGAACGGCGGCCTCGCTGACGTCGAGTGCGACGCCGTCCCGGGCGCGTTTGAGGGCGCGACGCATGGCGTTCTCGGTCGGGCCGGTGCCGCCGGGGCGGTCGGTGGGGCCGGTTCCGGAGGTCGCGGAGGTCGTCATCCCTCGAGCATACGATCACCGTTTCGGGGCCCGGGCCGTGACCGGCAGCGGGGCAGGTCCGGGCACGGGGGCCGGTTCCGGGATCTGAGTACGCGTACCCATCGCCGGTGCGCGGCCGTACCGATCCGGCGGGCGCCCCCGCCGTTCTACGGTCCTCGCATGCCCCAGGAGATCACCGCCGCCCCTGTCACGACCCGCCACACCGCCGCGAAAGCCGTCGGGATCGGCTGCGCGGCGCTCGTCGCGGTACCGCTGCTCCTCGTACTCGCCCTGGTCGTCTGGATCGCCGTGGTGACGAAGGACCCGTCGGACTTCCCCCGCGTGGCTCCCGAGGAGATGGCGAGCCGCGCCGTCGACCGCTCGCGGGACGCGTACGACGTCCTGGGGTTCACCCGCACCATCCCGCCCGGGGTGCGGGAGTTGGGGGTGTCCACCGAGAACACGCTCCACTCGGACCACTGCTACCGGGGCGGCCTGACCGACGAGACCGTCGACGGCGCCTACCGCGTGAGTCACGGCTGGGCGCTCGACGACGTCACCGCCGAGCAGGCGGTCCCCGGCCTGCGCCGGCTGCACGAGCACCTGAGGGACACCGGCTGGGACATCTCGTCGTACCGCAAGGACGCCTCCGGGGGCTGGTCCCTGTTCGTCTCGCGCTCGGACGGGGACGAGCGGATGTCCTTCCACTGGTACGCGGACCGCGACTACTTCACCGGCGGCGCCTCCACGCCCTGCGCCGTGGACCCCGCATGGCGGCAGGGCGACGACGAACCCGCCGGGGACGACCTGGAGCCGCCCGTCTTCGGGCCGTCGGCGGCCCGGTAGAGGGTCCCCGTAGAGGCCTTGTGGTGGTCCGGTGGATCCTGCCGGGGGCGGCCCTCAGAGGTACGGCGCGTACCGTCCGGCGGGCCCTAGAGGTACGGCGCGTATCCGTCCAGCGCCCGCAGCACCTCCGCCTCCCCCGCCGGAGGCAGTTGCACCACGACCTCCTCGATGCCGAGTTCGGCGTAGTGGGCGAGCTTGCCCGGGCTCGGGTGGACGGCGTAGGGGACGACCTGGAGGGCCGACGGATCGCGGCCGGCGTCGGCCCAGGCGGCCCGCAGCACGGGCAGGGACTCGGACAGTCCGCGCCCGCCGATGGGCAGCCAGCCGTCGGCGTACTCGCTGATGTGGGCGAAGAGCTTCGGGCCCGCCGCCCCGCCGATCAGGGTGCGCGGGCCGACGACCGGGCCGCGCGGCTTCTGTACGGGCTTGGGGTGGGCCTCGCTGGCCCGGACGGAACCGAAGGGGCCCTCGTGGGCGGTGGGCTTCTCCGACCACAGCGCGCGCATCAGCGCCATCCGGTCCCGGACCAGTTCCCGCCGGGTACGCCACTCGACTCCGTGGTCGGCGGCCTCCTCGACGTTCCAGCCGTAGCCCAGGCCGAGCGTGAGCCGGCCGCCGGAGAGATGGTCGACGGTCGCGATCTGCTTGGCCAGGTCGATCGGGTCGTGCTGGGCGACGAGGGTGATGCCGGTGCCCAGGCCCAGCGTCCGCGTCACCGCCGCCGCCTGGCCGAGGGCGACGAAGGGGTCGAGGGTGCGGCCGTACTCGCGGGGCAGGTCGCCGCCGGCGGGGTACGGGGTGGTCCGCTCGACCGGGATGTGCGTGTGCTCGGGCAGGTAGAGCCCCGCGAACCCGCGCTGCTCCAGCTCACGGGCGAGGCGGGTGGGGGTGATCGTCTCGTCGGTGAGGAAGATGGTGACGGCGATGCGCATGGCGGGCCTTTCGGTACGGGGGCCTCTCGTCGCGGCTGACGTCCTCATCTGTACCGGGGGACGGGACAGGTGTCCATACCGACTGGTCGGCATCCATGCGGTTCCTGAACGGGCACGGCTCCGGTTCCCAGTATGGCGGCGCCCGGCCGGAAGGAACATCGCATGCTCACCGCGTCACCCCTCCCCCGCAGTCCGCCCACAGCAGCTTTCCGCCTCTCGACGCGCCCAGGTGGCGGAGGACCGACACCCCCACCTCGTCCGCGCACGCCCGGACGAGGTGCAGGCCCCGGCCGTCCTCGGCGTCGAGCGGAGGCGGGGCGGCGGTGCTGTCCGTGAAACCGGGCGGGACCCGGGGGTCCGTGTCCCAGACCGCCACGCGGAGGCGGCCGGGCCGGGGGGACAGGACGCGGAGGGCGTACGGGCCGGTGGTGTGGCTGTGGGAGTTGGTCAGCAGTTCCGCGGCCAAGAGCTCGGCGGTAGGGGTCAGTTCGCCCAGTTCGTGGGCGGCCAGGATCAGACGGAGGGCACCTCTCGCGACACCCGGTGCGCGGGGATCACGCGGAAGGTGCAGGGTGTAGTTCCAGCACGGGGATACGGTGGCCATCGGAAGTCTCCGGTCGCTGAGGGGAGTTGGACGGGTGCCTGGTGTCTCTGCCGTGGCGTCCCACGGTGCGCTTCCAGGCGGGGCGCCTGAGGAAGAAGGTAGGGGTTACGCAAAGCATCTTTGCGGGATTCCGAAGAATCTGGGCACTTTCTCCCTCGTGTGGGTGACGTGCGCCCCCAGCCCCCGCTAGAAGGAGGTCTCATGACGCAAAGGCCCGCGCCAACGGCCCGCCGCGTCCGGCTGGCGACGGAGCTGCGCAAACTCCGCGAGCGGGCCGGGCTGACCTCGACGGAGGCCGCGAAACTGCTCGGCACGAGCTCCGGTCAACTCAGCAACGTCGAGTCGGCACGGTTCGGGGTGAGCCCTGAGCGCGTCAGGGCGATGGCCAACGTCTACTCGTGCACCAACCAGAACTACGTCGACGCCCTGGCCGACATGGCCGCCGAGAAGGTGCGCGGCCAATGGTGGGACGCGTACCGCGAGGTGCTGCCGTCAGGGCTGCTCACCCTCGCCGAGCTGGAGCACCACTCCACGGCCATCCGTACCGCCTTCACCGCGCACATCCCCGGCATGCTGCAAACCGCCGCACACGCCCGGGAGATCTTCCGCCACGCGATCCCGACGCCCACTCCCCCGGAGGTCGAGCACCGCGTATCGCACCGCATCAAGCGCCAGGACGTCGTGTTCCGGGCGAACGCGAACCCGTACAGCACCGTCATCCACGAGGCAGCCCTGCACATGCGGGTCGGCGGCCCACGGGTGGCCCGCGAGCAGCTCCAGCACCTGGTGGACATGAGCGAACGGGATCACATCATCCTGCGGGTGCTCCCTTTCGACGTGGGGGCGTTCCCGGGGTCCGGCCAGTCCATCAACTACCTTTGCGGCCCCGTACCGGAGTTGGACACCGTTCAGCTGGACCAGTTCCACGGCCCCGAGCTGCTGGACGCCGAGGCCCACCTGGAGAAGTACCGGCGCCTCCTGGACGTCGTCGAAGCCACCGCCCTCAGCCCTGAGAAGTCGCGAGACCTGATCCACTCCATCGCCCAGAACCTGTGAAGGAGCCCGACATGCCCACTGGCACCTGGCAGAAGTCGTCCTACTGCCAAGAAGGAGAGGCCTGCGTCCACATATCCAGCACCCCCGCGCTCATACGACTGACGGAATCCGCCGACCCCGCCCGGGCGACCCTCACGGCCACCCCCACCGCCTTCGCCGCTCTCCTTCAGGCCGTTGCGGGCCTCACGCCCTCGACCTGTTCAGCTGACGCACCTCGATGATCGTCGCGACCGCGCACAGCCAGCGCGCTGCGGTCTCCTCGACGTCGGGTCCGCCCGCGAGTTCCGTCGCCGCCGTCAGCCAGTCGCGGACCCTGGTGGCCGCGTCGGGGCGGGGCAGCGGCTCGGGCAGTGTCGCCGCGTAGGCGAGGCCGCCCGCGCGGACGACGGCCGCCCGCGCGGACGACGGCCGCCAGGATGGCCAGCGGCAGGCGCACGGCCGTCGGCGGATCACACCTCTCCGTACAGGCCTCACAGGATCCCAACGCCCGCGCGCGGCAGGCGTTTCCGGGCGGTGGGCCCGGCGTCTCAGGCGGTGGGGCCGGCCTCCAGGTCCACCACCACCGCGGCGTGGTCCGAGGGCCACACCCCCTCCACCGGCCCGTCGCCGGCCCGCCGCACCGCCCGTACGCGGGCCGGTCCCCCCGTCCCGACGTGGACGTAGTCGATGCGGGCACTCGGCAGGCCGCCCCGCGCCACGTAGGGGTTGGCCGCGTCCCAGGTGGCCCAGGGGGCCGTGGGGTCGGCGTACTCCCAGGCGTCGAGGAACACCTGGCGGGGAACGGGTGGAGCCGTCCTGTAGCCGCCGAACAGGCGGATCTCGTCGGAGTCGGGCCAGGCGTTGAAGTCGCCGGTGACGATCGGCGAGAAGGGTCCGTCTCCGCGGTGGCGGGCGACGAACTCGGCCAGTGCGGTGACCTGGCGGCTGCGCACCGCCGAGGCGTGCAGGGCCGAGGTGAGGTGGGTGGTGAAGAACGGGATGTCGTGGGCGGGGGCGGCGAGACGGGCGTAGAGGGCCGTGCGGCCGTCGGACAGGTCGGGCGGCGCGGGCAGTTCCAGCGTCTCCTGCTCGGTGACCGGCCAGCGGCTCAGCACGGCGTTGCCTATGTCCACGGACGGGTCGCCGATACGGTGCCGCCAGCGCTCGGGGGCGGGGGACGGGGCCCAGGTCCAGTGCAGGCCCAGTTCGCCGGCGAGCCACTCGGCCTGGTTCTCCCCGGCCGCCGCCCACACCTCCTGCAGGCCGACGACGTCGGGGTGCAGGTCCCGCAGGACCGACAGGATCGCCTTCTGCCGGTCCCGCCACGGACCGAAGCGCCACCACAGGTTCCAGGTCACGATCCGCATCCGCAGCCACCCGCTCCCTCCACGTGCCGCCCACCATTGAAGCAACGGTTCGAGCCGGCCGGTGTGAAGGTGTAGCACGGATCGTTCCCCGCCGGGACGGCCGTCCGCGCCGTCCGCCGACGACGGCCTCCGCGACGGCCGGCCGCGTCGCCGGGCTCCGGAGAACCGATGCGGAACAGGGCGGAGCCGACCCGCGTGCGCGAGACCGGCGCCGGCCACGGGCCGAGGCCGCCAGGACGCAGGCCGCCAGGACCGAGTGTCCCGCCCCGCTGGCAGCGGGGCCCGTGCCGTCCGCCGGGCGCCTCAGTACCGCTGCGCCTTGGCGACCTCGGCGATCAGCGGTGGCTCGGGGGGCTTGCGGCTGATGGCGAGGGGGTGTGCCCTCTCGCCCGGCGCGAGGTCCTCGGCGCCGACGTAGCGGGTCTCCCTGACCTTGCCGTCGGCGTCGCGGAAGTCGACTTGGACGGCGTAGGACGCGGCGCCGTCCGTGCGGTTGGTGATGTTCACGACGACGGCCAGCAGGCCGCCCGTCTCCGACCTCGGCTTCCCGGTGAGCGACACGTCGGCGGTCGCGTTGCCGCGGCCCTCGACGTCCTCGAGCTCCCTCTGGGCGGCCGCGTTGGCCCGTGCGACCTCCGCCGACACCGAGGCCTCGAACTCCGAGGCCCTGGCGGATGCCGACGAGGCCGCGGCCGACGCGACCGCGCGGGCGGACTCCTTGAGCGAGGCGAGGGCGGAGGGCGGCGTGCCGGTGAAGGAGGCGGTGTCGGCGGCCGTCGGGCCCGGGGTCCTCCCGGACTCACCGCCGTCGTCGTCGCCCGTGCCGCACGAGACGAGGGACGCCGTGCCCGCGGCGGCCAGGGCCAGTCCGGCGAACGCGGTGGCGGCCCGGGCGCGGGCGGTGGCTCGTCGCGGTGGTCTCTTCGCCTCCGACGCGTCGGCGCTCATGGCATGGGGTCCCTTCCCGGCGGTGATATGCACCTTTCAGCCCGATACATCCTGCCCGGCGCATGGCCGGAGGGCCACTCCAGCACCGGGGGCGTCCTCCCCTACGGGCGACCGGGTGACAAGGTGGAGGCGCGCGTCCTTGTCCGCCCACCATCCGGAAGGCACAACGGATCATGCCCCGTCTCGACGACATCCGTTTCCGTGCCGCGACCGCCTTCCAGCGGCGCGTCGGCAACCCCGTGCTGCGCCGCCTCCCTTTCCAGACGGTCCTGGAGACCACCGGCCGCGTCTCCGGCCTGCCCCGGCGGACACCGGTCGGCGGCCGGCGCGTCGGCGACTCGTTCTGGCTCGTGTCGGAGTTCGGGGAGCGGTCGCAGTACGTCCGCAACATCAAGGCCGACCCGCGGGTACGGGTACGGATACGCGGCCGCTGGCACACCGGAACGGCCCACCTCCTCCCCGACGACGACCCCGTCGCCCGGCTGCGCGCCCTTCCCCGCTTCAACAGCACGGCGGTACGGGCGCTGGGGACGAACCTGCTCACGGTGCGGGTGGACCTGACGGACTGAGCGCCCCGGCGGGTCCCGTGGCCGGGCCGAGGGCGTTCACCCCGGCCAGACGATCGCCTGCACCTCGCTGTAGGCGTGCAGCGCGTACGACCCCACGTCGCGTCCCACCCCGCTCCTTCTGAACCCGCCAAAAGGGGCCTCCATGTTGCGGCCGACGGTGTTGACGCCGACGCCGCCGGCGCGCAGGCGGCGGGCCACGCGGAAGGCCCTCGCCACGTCGCCGGACCAGACGTAGTCGATCAGGCCGTAGTCGGAGTCGTTGGCGAGGGCCACGCCCTCGTCCTCCTCGTCGAAGGGGATGACGACGACCACGGGGCCGAAGATCTCCTCCCGCGCGACGCGCATGTCGTTGGTGCAGTCGGCGAGCAGCGCCGGGGAGGTGTAGAAGCCGCGCTCCAGCGGCGGGCGTTCGCCGCCCGTCACCACCACCGCGCCCTCCTTGCGGCCGAGTTCGACGTACGACTCCACCCGGTCCCGGTGGGCGGCGGAGATCAGCGGCCCCACCACCGTGTCCGGCTCCCTCGGGTCCCCCACCTTCAGCCGACGGGCGTAGGCCGCTAAGTGGTCGACCAGCCGCTCGTACACGCGCCGCTGCGCCAGCACCCGGGTCGGCGCCGTGCAGATCTGGCCGCTGTAGAAGGAGAAGGTCGTGCCGATGCCGGCCACGGCCGAAGCGAGGTCGGCGTCGTCGAGGACGACGGCCGCGCCCTTGCCGCCCAGCTCCATCAACTGGCGTTTCATCCCGCGCCCGCACACCTCGGCGATCCGCTGCCCGACCGCCGTCGAGCCCGTGAAGCTCACCATGTCCACGTCCGGGGAGTCCACGGCCGCCTCGCCGACCTCGACGGACCGGCCGGAGACGACGTTGACCACGCCACGCGGCACGCCCGCCGCCTCCAGCGCCTCCGCCATCCGGTAGACGGAGAGGGGGTCCTGCGGGGCCGGTTTCACCACCACCGTGTTGCCCATGGCGAGGGCGGGGGCGATCTTGCCGGCCGGATTGGCCCAGGGGTTGTTGTACGAGGTGACGCAGGTGACGACGCCGACGGGCTGGCGTACGGCCAGCGCACCCATGACGCCCGCCTTCCCCATCGGCCCCGCCTCGTTGATCTGCGGCGGGATCGCCCACTCGGTCGGCTCCACGCGCGCGTACCTGCGGAAGCGGGCCGCGCCCACCCCGACCTGCATCGCGCGCGCCGTCGCCGTGGTCGCGCCGGTCTCCGCCCGGGCGAGCGCGGCGTACGGCTCCAGGTGTCCGCGGATGATGTCCGCGGCCCGGCCGAGGACCGCCGCCCGCTCCTCCGGAGCCGTACGCGACCAGGGACCGAAGGCCTCGCGGGCCGCGGCGCAGGCCGCGCGCACCTGGTCCCGCGAGGCCTCGGGCGCGCGGCCGACGGTCTCCTCGGTCGCCGGATCGGTCACCTCGTAGTGGCCGCCGTCCGGCTCGACCCACGCGCCGCCGATGAACAACCTCTGCGCGTCGGGCGCGTGCGGGCTCACGTCGTGCTCACCGTCCTGGTGTCCCGCCCCGACCGCAGCACCCGTCCCGGCACCGCGCCCGTCACCACGTCGTCCCGGATCGTCGCCACCCCGTTGACCCAGACGGCGCGCACCCCGATCGCCTTCGAGTCCAGCCGCGGACCGTCACCCGGCAGGTCGTGCACCAGGGTGGCCTTGCCCGCGTCGATCCGCTCCGGGTCGAACAGGACGAGGTCCGCGTGGAAGCCCTCCTGGATCCGCCCGCGTTCGCGCAGGCCGAAGAGCCGGGCCGGGTCGTCCGTCAGCATCCGCACCGCCCGTTCCAGCCCGACGAGCTTCCGGCCGCGCAGGCAGTCGCCGAGGAAACGGGTGGTGTACGGGGCTCCGCACATGCGGTCCAGGTGCGCGCCCGCGTCGGAACCGCCGAGGAGGACGTCCTCGTGCTGCCAGGTCTCCGCGCGCAGCGCCCAGGAGGCGGGGTCGTTGTCGGTCGGCATGGGCCACAGGACCGTACGCAGGTCGTCGTGCGCGCAGATCTCGACCAGGCAGGCGAAGGGGTCCAGGCCGCGTTCGGCGGCGATGTCCCGTACGACCCGGCCGGTGAGGCCCTCGTTGGCCGCGCTGTAGGTGTCGCCGATGACGTACCGTCCGAAGTTCGTCAGGCGCCGGAAGACGCCCGCCTCCTCGGAGTCGGCGCGCCGGAGCATCTCGGCCCGGACGTCCGCGTCACGCAGGCGGCCGATCCGCTCGGGGACGGGCAGGCCGAGGATCTCGCCCCAGCCCGGGATCAGGTTGAGGGCGCAGAACGTGCCCAGGGACATGTTCATCGGCGTGAGGATCGGCATGGTCAGGGCGACGACCCTGCCGCCCGCCTTCCGCGCCTGCTCGCTCGCCGAGAGCTGCCTCGGCACCCGCTGCGGGACGGCCGCGTCGACGGTGAGGACGTTCCAGTTCAGGGGGCGGCCGGCCGTCGCGCTCATCTCCGCGAGCAGGTCGATCTCGGCGTCGCTGAACCGGTCCAGGCAGCCCGCGACGATCGCCTCGATCTGGGTGCCCTCGTGCTCGCCGACGGCCCGGGACAGCGCGAGCAGTTCCTCCGGCCGGGCGTGCCGGGAGGCGACCGGCCGCCCGTCGCCGTCGGAGTGCGTGGACGACTGGGTGGTGGAGAAGCCCCACGCCCCCGCGTCCATGGCCTCGTGCAGCAGCCGCACGATCCGCGCGAGCTGCTCCGCGCTCGGCTGACCGCCCACCGCCTCCGGGCCCATCACGTACCGCCGCAGCGCGCAGTGCCCCACCATGAAGCCCGCGTTGACGGCGATCCGGCCCTCCAGGGCGTCCAGGTACTCCCCGAAGGAGTGCCAGCTCCAGGGCGCTCCCTCCTCCAGGGCGACCAGGGACATGCCCTCCACCTTGGACATCATGCGGCGGGTGTAGTCGGCGTCCTCGGGGCGGGCGGGGTTCAGGGGCGCGAGGGTGAAGCCGCAGTTTCCGGCGGCGACGGTGGTCACCCCGTGGTTGAGGGACGGGGTGGCGTACGGGTCCCAGAAGAGCTGGGCGTCGTAGTGCGTGTGCGGGTCGACGAACCCGGGGGCGAGGACGAGGCCGGCCGCGTCCTCGGACGTACGGGACTCCTCGGTGACCGAGCCGATCGCGGCTATACGGCCGTCCCGTATGCCGACATCCGCCGTGCGGGCCGGCGCTCCCGTGCCGTCGACGACGGTCGCGCCTCGGATGACGTGATCGAGCATGGGGGCTTCCTCCTCAACTCCGTGGCGGTCGACGCCCTGAAGGGGCGCGGGGCTGTAGCGATGTGCGGCTACCGCCGCGTGGGCGCGACCGGCCACCCACGGCCCGCGGTCGCCGGACGACCCGCACCCCTACGGTGATCACGCGCTCTGGCGGAAACGGGACGTCCGATGCACGGGATCCGTGTCGATCTTGGGAATGACGTGCTCCCCGATCAGCCGGATCGTCTGCAACGTCTCCTCCTTGGGGACGCCGACCGGCAGTCCGAAGGACAGCTGGTCGGCGCCCGCCTGCTCCCACCGCTTGCACTGCCGCAGCACCTCGTCCGGGTCGCCGCAGATCAGCAGCTCCTCCTCGATGAGGAGTTCGACGAACTCTGCGGTGTACTCCGGCAGCGTCTCCGGCCAGACCGGGAAGCCCTCGGGGCGCGGGAAGGTGTCGTGGTAGCGGAAGACCAGGGACGGCAGGTAGTGCAGCCCGCCGTTCACGGCGATCCGTATCGCCTCGTCGTGGGTCGGCGCGCAGATCGCGGTCGTCGTCACCATCACGTTGTCGTTGACGAAGTCCCCGATCGGCTCGGCGTTCACGATCGCCGTCTTGTACTGCTCCAGCACCCACTCCATGTCGGACACCTTCTGGATGCTGAAGCCCAGCACCCCGAGCCCCTTGCGCGCGGCCATCGCGTACGAGGGCGGCGACCCGGCCGCGTACCACATCGCGGGGTGGGACTTCCCGTACGGCTTCGGCAGGACCTTGCGCGGCGGGAGCTGCCAGTGCTTGCCCTGGAAGCCCTCGTACTCGTCCTGGAGCCACATCTTGGGGAACTCCGCGACGGTCTCCTCCCAGATCTCCTTGGTGTGGTTCATGTCGGTGATGCCGGGGAGGAAGCCGAGGATCTCGTGGGAGCCCGCGCCGCGTCCGCTTCCGAACTCGAAGCGGTTGCCGGTGAGGTGGTCGAGCATGGCGACCTTCTCGGCGACCTTGACGGGGTGGTTGACCTGGGCGAGCGGGTTGAAGATGCCGGAGCCGAGGTGGATGCGCTCGGTGGCGTGCGCCAGGTAGCCGAGGAAGACGTCGTTGGCGGAGAGGTGGGAGTACTCCTCCAGGAAGTGGTGCTCGGAGGCCCAGGCGTACTTGAAGCCGGAGCGGTCCGCCTGGATGACGTACTCGGTCTCCTCCATCAGCGCCTTGTGCTCGGCCAGCGGGTCGGTCTCGGCGCGCTTGCCCACGTATCCCTGTACAAAGAGCCCGAATTCCAAGGAGGTTCACCGTCCCCAATTGTTTCTGACGAGTCGTCAGATCGGTTCCCGCCGACTGTGGCACCGGCCGCGTGGACCGTCAATAGCTGACTACCCGTCAGATGACGCTGACCCCCGCCAGCCATCCCCCGTCGATCACGAACGGCTGCCCGGTGATGTAGGAGGAGTCGTCGGAGGTGAGGAACAGCGCAAGTCGGGCCACCTCCTCCGGGCGGCCGATCCGGCCCAGCGGCACGAGCTTGCGGTACAGCCCGTCCAGGGCCTTCGCGGTCTCCTCGGCGTCCGCCGCCGGGTCCAGTGCGGCGGGGTTGGACATCGCGGTGTCGATGGCGCCGGGACACATGGCGTTGACCCGGATGCCGCGCGGCGCGAGCTCCAGGGCGGCGACCCGGGTGAGCCCGAGGATGGCGTGCTTGGTCGCCGCGTACGCGCCCACCGCCGCCATCCCGGTCAGGCCGGTGTACGAGGCCGTGTTCACGATCGTGCCGCCGTCGGCCATCGCCGGTGCGACCGTCCGCACGCCGAGGAAGCAGCCGACCTGGTTGACCCTGACGACCTCCATGAACTCGTCGAGGGGCGTGTCGGTGAGGGCGTTGAAGCGCAGGATGCCGGCGTTGTTGACCAGGCCGTCGAGGCGGCCGTAGGCGTCCTGGGCCGCCTCGACGGCCTGCTGCCAGCCGTCCTCCTCGCCGACGTCGAGGTGGACGTAGAGCGCGCCGATCTCCTCGGCGAGGGCCCGTCCCTGCTCGTCGAGGACGTCGGCGACGACGACCCGCGCGCCCTCCTCGGCGAACAGCCGCGCCTCCCGCTCGCCCTGCCCGCGCGCACCGCCGGTGACGAGCACGACACGTCCGTCCAGCTTGCCCATGGGGTCTCCTCACAGGTGGGGGGCTGTCTCGGCGCCGAACGCCTCGATCTGGTCCGTGAGCTCCGCGCGGTCACGGCAGCGGAAGCGGACCTGGATCTGGTCGACGCCCATGGCGCGGTAGGCCCGGAGGGAGGCGGCGAGGGCCTCCCCGGGACCGGTGAGGGTGCGGGGGCCGACGTCCCAGGCGGGGGCGCCGACGTAGAGGGGCTCGGTGAGGGCGCCGATGGTGAAGGGGACGCCGGAGGAGGTGGCGCCCGCGTCGCGGATGCGTCTGATCCGCTCGATCTGCGCGGGCAGCCGGTCCCTCGGGTCGCCCTGGGGCAGCCAGCCGTCGCCCTTGAGGGCGGCCCTGCGCACGGCGGCGGGCGAGGACCCGCCGACCCAGAGGGGGACGCGGGGCTGGGCGGGCCGGGGCCGCTGCCCGAGCCCCTCGAAGTCGTAGGACTTCCCGTGGTGCTCCGGGAACTCCTCCGGGCCCAGTGCGGCCCGCAGCGCGTCGATCGTCTCGTCGAGGACGGCCCCCCGCCGCTCGAAGTCCGCCCCGAGCACCTCGAACTCCTCGCGTACGTGCCCCGCGCCGACGCCGAGGATCAGCCGGCCGCCGCTGAGGTGGTCGAGGGTCGCGTACTGCTTGGCGGTGAGGAGGGGGTGGCGCAGGCCGACGACGGCGACGTGACTGAGGAGGCGGACGCGTTCGGTCACGGCGGCGAGGTGGGCGAGGGTGGCGACGGGGTCGTACCAGACCGTGCTCATGGCGCCGGCCAGGCGGCGCGGGATGGCGACGTGGTCGCAGCAGGCGACGTAGGCGAAACCCGCGCGGTCGGCGGCGCGGGCGACGGCGACCAGGTCGGCGGGACCGGCGCCGGCCTCCCAGGGTTCGGCGTAGAGGGTCGACTGGGACTGGACGGGGAGCTGGATGCCGTACTCCAGGCCGCCCTCCGACCCGCCCTCCGGGCCGGCCGCACCGGTCGCGCCGTACGGCGAGCCGGTCAACGGATCCCACCGGGCCACAGGCCCTCCGGCGTGAGGCCCAGCAGGTCGATGGCGTTGCCCCGGACGATCCGCTCGACGACGTCGGGGTCCAGGTGGCCCATCTGCGCCTCGCCGACCTCCCTGGACTTCGGCCAGGTGGAGTCGGAGTGGGGGTAGTCGGTCTCGTAGAGGACGTTTCCGACGCCTATGGAGTCCAGGTTCCTGAGCCCGAACGCGTCGTCGAAGAAGCAGCCGTAGACGTGGTCGGCGAACAGCTCCGACGGCGGGCGGGTGACCTTGTCGGCGACGCCGCCCCAGCCGCGGTTCTCCTCCCAGACGACGTCGGCGCGCTCCAGGATGTACGGGATCCAACCGATCTGGCCCTCCGCGTACATCACCCTGAGGTTCGGGAAGCGTTCGAACTTGCCGCTCATCAGCCAGTCGACCATCGAGAAGCAGCAGTTGGCGAAGGTGATGGTGGAGCCGACGGCGGGCGGGGCGTCGGCGGAGGTGGAGGGCATCCGGCTGCTGGAGCCGATGTGCATGGCGACGACCGTGCCGGTCTCGTCGCAGGCGGCGAGGAAGGGGTCCCAGTCGTCGGTGTGGACGGAGGGCAGGCCCAGGTGCGGGGGGATCTCCGAGAAGGCGACGGCGCGCACGCCCCGGGCGGCGTTGCGGCGGACCTCGGCCGCGGCCAGTTCGGCGTCCCAGAGGGGGATGAGGGTGAGCGGGATCAGGCGGCCGCGGGCCTCGGGGCCGCACCACTCCTCCACCATCCAGTCGTTGTAGGCGCGCACGCAGAGCAGGCCGAGGTCGTGGTCGGCGGCCTCGGTGAAGGTCTGGCCGCAGAAGCGGGGGAAGGTCGGGAAGCAGACGGCGGACTGCACGTGGTTGACGTCCATGTCGGCGAGGCGGGCGGGGACGTCGTAGGAGCCGGGACGCATCTGCTCGTAGGTGATGACCTCCAGCTTGATCTCGTCCCGGTCGAAGCCGACGGCGGTGTCGAGGCGGGTGAGGGGGCGGTGCAGGTCCTCGTAGACCCACCAGTCGCCGAGCGGGCCGTCGTCGCCGCCCGGGGTGCCCATGACGGGTTTGAAGCGGCCGCCGAGGAAGGTCATCTCCTTGAGCGGGGCGCGGACGATGCGCGGGCCGGTGCCGAGGTACTTCCTCGGGAGGCGGTCCTGCCAGACGGTGGGGGGTTCGACGGTGTGGTCGTCGACGGAGATGATCCGCGGCAACGGGGTGCCGGGGCGGGTGTCCGTGGTCTCCGGGGTCTCCATGGTCTCCATGTGGGCACGGTAGCGCCGATCTGACGGTCCGTCAGCTAGCGTGGCAGGGCGCTCGGGTGCCTCACCTGTCGGCCTCTGTGCGGATGTGTGCGAAGAGCGTGTGAGAGGTGTGTGCCTCCCGCGTGCCGCCCTGTGATCGGCGTCTCGCACGGCTGACGGTTCCGGCATGGACAGGGCAAACTGACCTTGTTGGTCATGATGCCTAGGGGGACCCCGATGGACGAGGGTGGACCGCGCGTGCCGGAGCAGAGGCGTCCCGGCTCCTCGGGGGAGCCGGCGCCGTTGCGCTTCGACGTGCTCGGCCCGGTGCGCGCCTGGCGCGGCGAGGAGCCGCTGGCGACCGGATCTCCCCAGCAACGCGCTCTGCTCGCCGCCCTGCTGCTGCGCGAGGGCCGCACGGCGACGGCCGCGGAGCTGATCGACGCGCTGTGGGGCGAGGAGCCGCCGTCCCAGGCGCTGGCGGCGGTGCGGACGTACGCCTCCCGGCTGCGGAAGGTGCTGGACCCCGGCGTCCTGGTGACCGAGTCGGGCGGGTACGCGGTGCGCGGGCTGGGGGACGGCGCCCTGGACCTGGCGGTGGCCCAGGAGTGGGCGGCGCGGGCGGAGAAGGCGCGGGCCGCCGGGAACCTGGCCCCCGCGCGGGAGGTGCTGAACCGCACGCTGGCGCTGTGGGACGGGGAGGCGCTGGCCGGGGTGCCGGGCCCGTACGCGGAGGCGCAACGGGTGCGCCTGGAGGAGTGGCGGCTGGGCCTGCTGGAGGCCCGGCTGGACCTGGACCTGGAGCTGGGCTGCCACACGGAGGCGGTCTCCGAACTGACCGCGCTCACCGCCGCGCACCCGCTGCGCGAACGCTTCCGCGAGCTGCTGATGCTGGCGCTGTACCGCAGCGGCCGGCAGGCGGAGGCGCTGGCGGTGTACGCGGACGCGCGGCAGCTTCTGGCGGAGGAGCTCGGGGTGGACCCGGGCCGGAGCCTGCAGGACCTCCATGAGGGCATCCTGCGGGCGGACCCCGCCGTGACGGAGCCGTCGACGTCGGCCGCGGAGCCGCCGGTGGTGCGGGTGCGTCCGGCGCAACTGCCCGCGACCGTTCCCGACTTCACCGGCCGGGCTTCGTTCGTGCAGGAACTGAGCGAGGTACTGGCGTCGGGGGCCGAGGGCCGGGTGATGGCCGTCTCGGCGCTGGCCGGCATCGGCGGTGTGGGCAAGACGACGCTGGCGGTGCACGTGGCCCACCAGGCGCGCTCGGCGTTCCCGGACGGCCAGTTGTACGTCGACCTGCAGGGCGCGGGGCAGCGGGCGGCGGAGCCGGAGACGGTGCTGGGCGCGTTCCTGCGGGCGCTGGGGACGGCGGACTCGGCGATCCCGGACTCGCTGGTGGAACGGGCGGCGCTGTACCGGTCGGTGCTGGACGGGCGGCGGGTGCTGGTCCTGCTGGACAACGCCAAGGACGCGGCGCAGGTGAGGCCGTTGCTGCCCGGCGCGGAGGGCTGCGCGGCGCTGGTGACGTCCCGGGTGCGGATGGTGGACCTGGCGGGGGCGCACCTGGTCGACCTGGACGTGATGTCGCCGGACGAGGCGCTGGCGCTGTTCACGAAGATCGTGGGCGAGGAGAGGGTGTCCAGCGAGCGCGAGGCGGCCCTGGACGTGGTGGCGGCGTGCGGCTTCCTGCCGCTGGCGATCCGGATCGCGGCGTCGCGGCTGGCGGCGCGCCGGACGTGGACCGTCTCCGTGCTGGCGGCGAAGCTCGCGGACGAACGCAGGCGGCTGGACGAGCTCCAGGCGGGCGACCTGGCGGTGAAGGCGACCTTCGAGCTGGGTTACGGCGCCCTGGAACCGGCGCAGGCGCGCGCCTTCCGCCTGCTGGGCCTGGCGGACGGTCCGGACATCTCCCTGGCGGCGGCAGCGGCGCTGCTGAACCTGGGCACGGACGAGACCGAGGACCTGCTGGAGTCCCTGGTGGACACGTCGCTGCTGGAGTCGGCGGCGCCCGGCCGGTACCGGTTCCACGACCTGGTGCGGCTCTACGCGCGTGCCTGCGCGGAGAGGGACGAGTGGCCGCCGAGCGAGCGGGGGGCCGCGATGTCGCGGCTGCTGGACTTCTATCTGGCCACGGCGGCGGCGGTCTACGCGTCGGAGCGGCCCGGCGACCGGCTGGTGGACGCGCTGGAGCCGACGGAGCACCCCGGACTGCGCTTCACCGAGGGCTCGGCGGCACTGGACTGGCTGTACACGGAGGCCGCCCCCTTGCTGGCGTGCGTCCGGCAGTCGGCCGGCACCGACCGTCTGCGGCGGGCGGTCGATCTGCTGTGGGCGGCGAAGGACCTGACCGAATCGGGCGCCAACTCGCACCAGTACGAGACCACGGCCAGGGCGATGTGCGAGGCGACCCGGTCCGCGGGCGACGCACGCGCCGAGGGCAGGGCCCGGACGGTGCTCACCGACGTCCTCCTGGTCTCGGGGCGGATCCAGCAGGCGGAGCAGGAGGCCCGGCTGGCCATGGAACTCGCCGGATCGGTGCGGGACTCCACCGCTGTGAGCTGGGTGGCCAACAACCGCGGGCTCATCTGCCTGCACCAGCACCGGTACGCGGAGGGCCAGCTCTTCTTCGACCAGGCCATAAACGGATTCCGCGCGGCGGGCAACAAGCCGGGGGAGGCATCCGCCCTGTCCAATCTGTCCCGCGCCCAACTGGGCGCGGGCAACATCACCGCGGCGGTCGACATCGCCCAGCACGGACTCGCGCTGTACGTGGAGATGGGCCGCACCATGCGCCTGGCCAACGGGCACTTCGCGGTGGGGGTCGCCCTGACCAAGGCAGGACGCCACGACGAGGCGCTCCGTCAGTTCGCCGACGCCCTGGCCATCTTCGGCGACCACCGGCAGCGGCTGTGGGAGGGCGCGACGAACTTCCGCATCGCCGAGGTGCACATGGCCGCCGAGCGCCCCGCCCACGCGGCTCGGCACGCCGAACAGGCCCTCGCCCTGGGCAGCATCGGCGGTGACCGGATGCGCGGCAACATCCTCACGCTTCTGGGCCGGGCCCTGTCCGTGCTGGGGCAGGTGGAACGGGCCAGGGCGTGCTGGCGCGAAGCGCTCAACCTCCTCGAGCAGAACGGGGCCGCGGAGGTCGACGACGTGCGGGCACTGCTCACGTCGGCCCCGGCTTGAGAGTGGGCCGCACGCCGGTCCCTGAGGGGCGTTCAGCGTTTGTTTATCCCGGCCCGGCATGCTCATACCTGCCAGACCGTCGCGTCGGGGGGCAGACGGTCCGGCCAGGAGCCGGTCGATTAGGGTGCGGCTCCGAACGCCCGTCCGGCGGCCCGCGGGGGAGCTTCCGGACGGGCGTTCCTCACTCACCACCCAACAGCAGAGGAACACCCATGAGCGAGACGAAGAAGGACGCGGTGAGCACGCCGCAGGAGAACACCGCGCCCACCGCGCCGGCGAAGGACGAGACGATCACCACGCTCGACAACCACATGCCGAGCGAGCCGGCCGGGGAGAACATCATCGCGCTGGACAACCACATGCCGGCCCCGCCCGCCCTGGACCTGGACGGCAAGTAAGCCTCGACCGAACGGGGATCGGCCGCGGCGGCGCGGAGGGGAGCCGCCGCGGCCGAGGTGCGTCCGGGGTCCGCCGGCCTCACCGGTTCCGCACCACCGCCTTCACCGGGACACGGCCCCCCGCGCGGGCCCACCCCGCAGCTCCCCCTTCACCACCTTCCCGCTCGCGTTCCGCGGCAGCTCACGCACGAACTCCACCGCCCGCGGCACCTTGTAGTTCGCCATCTCCCTGCGCGACCAGGCGATGAGGTCGTCCGCGGTCACCACGGATCCCGCCCGCCGCACCACGTAGGCCTTGCCGACCTCGCCCAGCCGGGCGTCCGGGACGCCGATCACCGCGACGTCGGCGACGTCCGGGTGGAGCCCCAGGAGCTGTTCTATCTCCGCGGGATAGGCGTTGAAGCCGCCGACGATGAACATGTCCTTGACGCGGTCGGTGATGCGGAGGTTGCCCGCCTCGTCGAGCACGCCGACGTCCCCCGTGCGCAGCCAGCCGTCCGCGCCCAGCACCTCCGCCGTCGCCGCCTCGTCCTGGTAGTAGCCGCGCATGACGTTGAAGCCGCGGACCAGGACCTCGCCGGGGACGCCGGGGCCGAGCACGGCGCCCGCGCCGGACACCACCCTCACCTCCGTCCCGGGGATCGCCCGGCCCGAGGTCGACGCGATCACCGAGGGCTCGTCACCGCGGCGGCACATCGTGACGATGCCGCTCGCCTCCGACAGGCCGTACGCCGTCAGCACGGTCGACACGCCCAGCTCGTCCCGCAGCCGCTCCACCAGCCGCAGCGGCACCACCGCCGCGCCCGTCACCACGAGTCGCAGCGCCGAGAGGTCGTAGGTGTCCCGGGCCGGGTGGTCCAGCAGCGACTGGTGGAGGGTGGGCGGTCCCGGGAGGACCGAGACCCGCTCCGACGCCACGTTCGCCAGGACCGTGGTCACGTTGAACACCGGCTGGGGGATCATCGTCGCGCCCCGCATCAGGCAGGCGATGACGCCCGCCTTGTAGCCGAAGGTGTGGAAGAAGGGGTTCACGATCAGGTAGCGGTCGCCCCGGCGCAGACCGGCCAGCTCGGACCAGATCTCGTACGCCCGCAGGGTCTGGGCGTGGGTGATCACCGCCCCCTTCGGGCGGCCCGTGGTGCCCGAGGTGAAGACGATGTCCGAGGGCCGGCCGCCGTCCACCGCGTCCGCCCTCGCCCGCACCCGCGCCGCGCCCACCGCGTCCCCGCCCGCCAGGAAGTCCTTCCACGTGCGGAAGCCCACCGGCGCGTCCTCCGACAGCACCACCGCCGTCTCCAGCGCGGGCAGCCCGCCCAACGGCCCCTCCCCCGGCCCCCGGCCGGCCGCCCGCCGCAGCGAGGCCACGTACGACGTCCCCAGGAACGTGCCCGTCACGAACAGCAGCCGGGCGCCGCTGCGGCCGAGCACGTCCGCGGCCTCCGCGCCCTTGAAGCGCGTGTTCAACGGCACCAGCACCGCGCCCGCCGACACCGCTCCCAGCGCCGCGACCATCCAGTCCAGGGAGTTCGGCGCCCAGATCGCGACCCGGTCGCCCGGCTCCACCCCGCTCGCCAGACAGGCCGCCGCCGACCGCTCGACCCGCGCGCCCAGTTCGCCGTACGTGATCCGGGTGCGGCCCTCCACCACCGCCTCCACGTCCGCGTACCGCTCGGCCGCCCATCGGACCAGCCCGGGAACGCTGCCCCACTCGCCGCACCGCGCGCCGTCGTCCACCGCGGACCTCCTCATCCCAGGAGCTGACTGACCGTCAGATTAGCTGTAACCTGACGGGCTGTCAGCTCCTCACAGCCGTCCGCGGAGGTGTGCGCCCGTGCCCGGAGGACCAGCACCAGGACCAGGACTCAAGGACGCCACCGCGATCGTCGGCATCGGCCGGACGCCGTTCGCCAGACACCTCCCCGAGGACGAGAGGACCCTCGCCTGCCGGGCCGTCCTCGCCGCGCTCGACGACGCCGGGATCGCGCCCGGCGAGGTCGACGCCCTCGCCTCCTACACGATGGAGGAGACGGACGAGGTGGAGCTGGCGAAGGCCGTCGGTCTCGGGGACCTCACCTTCTTCAGCCGCGTGCCCTACGGCGGCGGCGGCTCCTGCGCCACCGTCGCCCACCTCGCCACCGCCATCGCCTCCGGGCAGGCGACGGTCGGGGTGGCGTGGCGGTCGCGGAAGAGGGGCAGCGGGCCCCGCCCCTGGACGAACACCACCGTCCAGCTCCCCACCCCGGCCCAGTGGACCCGGCCCTACGGCCTCCTTCGGCCCGTCGACGAGATCGCCATGCTCGCCCGCCGCTACATGCACGAGTACGGCGCCACCCGTGACCACCTGTTCAACGTCGCCCTCGCCTGCCGGAACAGGGCGAACCAGAACCCCGCCGCCGTCATGTACGAACGGCCCCTCACCCGCGAGTCGTACATGACCTCGCGCTGGATCAGCGAACCCCTCTGCCTGTACGACAACTGCCTCGAGACCGACGGGGCGCTGGCGTGCGTGGTGGTGAGCAGCGAACGCGCCCTGGACTGCCGCCGACGGCCCGTCTACGTCCACTCCGCCGCGCAGGGGCTGCCCGCCCAGCACCACGGCATGGTCAACTACTGGAACGACGACCCGCTCACCGGCCCCGCCTGGACCGCCGCCCGACACCTGTGGAAGCACGCCGACTTCACCCCGCAGGACGTCGACGTCGCCCAGATCTACGACGCGTTCACGCCGCTCGTCCTCCTCTCCCTGGAGGGGTACGGCTTCTGCGGCCGCGGGGAGGGCGGCGCGTTCACGGAGGGCGGCGCGCTGGAGATCGGCGGGCGGCTGCCCCTCAACACCGGCGGGGGCGGGCTCAGCGAGGCGTACGTCCACGGCTTCAACCTCATCGACGAAGGCGTGAGGCAGCTGCGGGGGACGAGCACGGCCCAGGTGCCGGACGCCGCGACCTGCCTGGTCACCGCCGGTGAAGGAGTCCCGACCTCCGCACTGCTCCTGAGGAGCTGAGATGCTGAAACCCCTCGCCGACGCCGACGGCGCGCCCTTCTGGCGGTACGCGGCCCAGGGCGAACTCCGTGTCCAGACCTGCTCCGGATGCGGCGAACCCCGCTTCCCGCCCCGGCCCTGCTGCCCGCACTGCCGGTCCTTCGCGAGCGCGTGGACGGCGACCTCCGGGCGAGGCAGGATCTGGTCGTACGTCGTCGCCCATCCGCCCCTGCTGCCGGACTACGCCGAGCACGCCCCCTACGACGTCGTCCTGGTGGAGCTGGCCGAGGCACCGCGGATCCGGCTGGTGGGGAACCTGGTGAGCGGGGCCGGGGCGCCGCTCGGCTCCGTTCCCCGCGGCCGCCTGCGCATCGGCGCCCGGGTGCGGGCCGTGTTCGACGTGGACGGGCCCTCCCCGTGTCCGCCCCAGTGGGTCCTGGAGCGGCCGTGAGCCTGCGTCTGACCACCGACGGGGAGACCGGCGTCGCCGTCGTCACCCTCGACCGGCCGGAGCGGCTCAACGCCATCGACCTCGACCTGGCCGGCCGCCTGAGGGACGCGTGGCGCGCGCTCCGGTTCGAGGACTCCGTACGGGCCGTCGTCCTCACCGGCTCGGGGACGCGCGCCTTCTCCACCGGCATCGACCGGGACGCCGTCGTGCCCCAGCCCGGCTCCCCCTACATGCAGGACGACCCGCTCCTCACCGTCGGGCCCAAGGCGAACGACCTGTGGAAACCGGTCGTCGCCGCCGTGGAGGGGATGGCCTGCGGGGGAGCCTTCTACCTGCTCGGGGAGTGCGAGTTCCTCGTCGCCGGGTCCGACGCCGTCTTCTTCGACCCGCACACCTCCTACGGGATGGTCAGCGCGTACGAGTCGGTGCTCATGGCGCAGCGGATGCCGTACGGGGAGGCCGCGCGGATGATGCTCATGGGGACCGCCGAGCGGATCTCGGCCCGGCGGGCGTACGAGACCGGGCTCGTGTCCGAGATCACCGAGGCCGGTGGCGCGCTGGACGCCGCCGTCGCCCGTGCGGGCGTCCTCGCCGGGTATCCGGCCGCCGGTGTGCAGGGCACCGTGCGGGCCCTGTGGGCGGGCAGGGAGGCGGCCCGCGCGGCCGGGTTGGCGCAGGCGCCGCATCTCGTCTCGCTGGGCAACCTGCCCGCCGAGCGCCAGGCTGAGCTGTTCGCCGCCCGCCGGCCGGGAGAGTTCCGGACGCGGTGAGCCGGACGGGGCCGCCGGCGGGGCGTAGGGGCCGGCACCGTCGCCGTGGACGTGCGGGGACCGTCTCTCACGGCCGTGCCCACTGCCTGGCGACCGGCCCGTGCGGGGCGTAGCGTCTGCGGTGAGAGCGGTGAACGCGCCGCTTTCCGCAGTGACGGCCGCCGTCCGGCCCCCTTTCCGTGTACTCGGTACGACGGCCGTCCCGGACGGCGAGGCCGAGCGGCTAAGCCGTTCTCGCCGTCCCGGTTCCCTTCTCCGCGTCCAGGGCGTACACGCACCGGTCCTTGCTGCACGCGTACACCACCCCGTCCCTGACCACGGGCGAGCCGGTGATCTCGCCGCCGGTCGCGAGCTTCCAGCGCAGGCGGCCGTCGTCGGCCTTCAGGGTGTACAGCAGGTGGTCGGTGGAGCCGAAGTGGATACGGCCCTCCGCCACCGCCGGGGCGCCCACGATGTCGCCGCCCGCCTGGAAGCGCCACTTGGGCGTGCCGGTGACCGCGTCCAGGGTGTAGAGGCCCTTGCCGCTGCCGACGTGGACGTGACCCGCGGCGACCAGCACCGGGTCGACGGAGGAGCGCGCCTCGGTGGCGATGCGCCAGCGGTCGCGGCCGTCGGTGGCGTCGAGGGCGTACACCGTGCCGAGGTAGTCGGCGAGGTAGACGCCGCCGCCCGTGACGGCCGGGCCGGGGACGAAGGCGGGCGGGGAGAGGAAGACCGCCGGGGCCTCGAAGTGCCAGCGCACCATGCCGCTCGCCACGTCCACGGCGAGGACCCGGGTGCCGGCGGAGATGTAGACGTAGCCGTCGGGCGCGGACGTGACGCGCACCGGGACGCCGCCGCAGGAGGCCATGTCGCCGATGGGGTACGCCCAGCGCTCGTCGCCGGTACGGGCGTCCAGGGCGCGCAGGCGCGCGTCCTGCCAGACGTAGACCGTGCCCTCGTGCAGGGCGGGCCCGGCCTCCGGGGACTCGAAGTCGGTCTGGCAGCCGGTGACCTCCCACAGCTTCTGGCCGGTGGAGGCCTCCCAGCCCTGCACCCCGCCGCCGCGGGTGCCGGTGACGACGGTGCCCCGCTCGGCCTTGAGGCAGTACACCCAGGCGTCCGTGGGCAGCCGCCACAGGTCGGTGCCCTCACGGGCGTCCAGGGCGAAGAGGGTGGGGCCGTCGGAGGCGTGGACACGGCCGTCCGCGACCGCCATCGACCAGGCCACGTCCCGCGTCTTGAAGCGGCGGCGGCCGGTGGCCACGTCCAGGGCGTGCACCTCGAAGGAGGTGACGTAGACGAGGTCGCCGTCGACGGCCGGGGTGCCCCAGACGTCGTTGGACATGCGGAAGCGCCAGGGGCGCCAGCCGGCCGGGGTCTCCGGGGGCGCGGGCGGGGCGGCCGGCACGCCGGTCGGGTCGGCGCCGTTGACGCCGGGACGGGGCCGGGACCAGGAGGCGACCAGGCCGGGCTCGGGCGCGGGCGCCTTCACGGCCGCGGTGGCGCGCACGTCGGCGACGCGCGGGCCGGGGCCGATCGGGACGGCCGCCCCGGCCAGCCGGACGGGGCCGGTGTCGGGGGCGCCGACCGCGACGGGCGCCGGGCGCGCCGGGACGACGGGGTCGTGCGCGGGCGGGGGCGGGACGGCGGGGCGGGCGTCCGCGCCGCCCCCTCCGCCGCGGCCCGTGAGGGGCGCGGCCGCCTTGCCGGGCGGGCGGCCGCCGCGGCGGGACTCGATGAGCGCGACGGCCTTCTCGGGCAGCCACGCCGACGCCGTTCCGCTGTCGTCGGAGCCGGAGCCGAAGAGGTGCGGGGCGAGCTGGGCCTGGAGGTCGGCGGGGCTGGGGCGGCCCGTGGCCTCCATCTGCATGCAGGACTCGATGAGCGGGCGCAGCTCGTCCGGCAGGCCCTCCAGGTCCGGGCCCTCGCGCAGCAGCATGAAGACCGTCTCCACCGGGTTGGCGCCGTGGAACGGGGGGTGGCCGGTGGCGGCGAAGACGAGGGTGGAGCCGAGGGAGAACACGTCGCTGGCGCCGGTGACGCTGCGGGAGTCCTTGGCCTGCTCCGGGGACATGTAGGCCGGGGTGCCGACGGCGACGTTCGTCATCGTCAGACGCGTGTTCGACACGCCGGAGGCGATGCCGAAGTCGATCACCCGGGGACCGTCCTCGACGACGAGCACGTTCGACGGCTTCAGGTCACGGTGCACGAGACCCGCGCCGTGGATGGACTGCAGGGCCTCCGCGACGCCCGCCGCCAGCCAGCGCACCGCCTGGGCCGGGAGCGGCCCGCACTCGTTCACTATCTCCTCGAGGGAGGGTGCGGGCACGTAGGCGGTGGCCAGCCAGGGCACGGCGGCGCGCGGGTCGGCGTCCACGACCGCGGCCGTGTAGAAGCCGGAGACCGCCCGGGCCGCCTCCACCTCGCGCGTGAAGCGCACGCGGAAGAGCTGGTCCTCGGCGAGCTCCGTGCGGACCGTCTTGATGGCCACGCGCCGGCCCGAGGCCGAGCGTGCCAGATAGACCAGCCCCATGCCGCCGGCACCCAGCCGTCCCAGCACCTCGAACGGCCCGATCCGCCGCGGATCGTGCTGCGTCAGCTGATCCACCACTTGCCTGCCACCTCCCCGTACGAGCCGCGTCACCCATATGTGTACGCGACCCCGTGCAGCGTCTCACCACCGCACCGCCATGGCGGCACGCACCCCGATTCTTCCTGGCCGGGCCACCGGTTGCGAACCCCGGGACAATCAGGGTGTCTCATTTCATATACCGGCAAAAAAGACGGCTCAGCGCTGCAGGACGGCGAACGACGCCCCTTGATTGTCCGTGACGACGGCCACGGTTCCGTACGAGGCGGTGAACGGACCCGCCTGCACCCGCCCGCCGAGCCGGCTCACCGCGCCGAGCGCCGCCTCGCAGTCCTCGACCCCGAAGTGGACGAGGAAGTGGGGCGGCATGACCTCGGGGAAGACGTCGGTGACCGGCACCCGGCCGAAGTCGGGCCGGGCGCCGGGGCCGAAGAGGGCGTCGTGGAAGAGGTGGCCGTAGAAGGTGTTCACGGTCTCGGTGTCGCGGGCGTAGAGCTGCGCCCAGGCGAAGGCGCCGGGCCGGTGGCGGACGCCGAAGCCCTGGTGGCCGGCCGCCTGCCACAGGCCGAAGACGGCGCCCTCGGGGTCGGTGGCGAGGGCGGCGGTGCCCAGCCCGTGGACCGGGAACGGGGCCGTGACGACCTGGCCGCCGGCCGCCCGGATCCGGCGGGTGGTGGCCTCCGCGTCCGGGGTCGCGAAGTACACCGTCCAGACGGTGGGCATGCGGCCGTCCGCCTTGTGGGCCAGCGCGGCGACCGGTTCACCGTCCAGCAGGGCCCACACGGCGGCGCCGTACGCCGTCTCGAAGGTCCATCCGAAGAGCGCCCCGTAGAACCGCTGCCCCGCTTCCACGTCGGGGAGCTGCGCGTCCACCCAGCAGGGGACGCCCTCTGCGTACACCGATGCCCTGTTTTCGGCCATACAGCCAAGCTAACGGCGCTTCACGCAAGCCGCAGACCAGGCACACCCGCCTCCGCAGCCCCTCGCACCCCATTTGCAGTCGGCCGAATCGCGCTCCGATCACCCCTCGGTAAGCTGACGACATGACAGGACAAGTGCGTACCGTCGACGGCCGCGTGGCCGGTCGACGTGGGCAGGCGACGCGGCAGAAGCTGCTCGACTGCCTCAGTGAGATGCTCAGCTCCTCTCCGTACCGGGACGTCAAGGTCATCGACGTCGCCCGGAAGGCGGGCACTTCGCCCGCGACCTTCTACCAGTACTTTCCGGACGTCGAGGGCGCCGTCCTGGAGATCGCCGAGCAAATGGCCGCCGAGGGCGCCGCGTTGACCGAGCTGCTCGAGGGCCGCTCCTGGGTCGGCAAGGCGGGCTGGCAGACGGCGCAGGAACTCGTCGACGGTTTCCTGGAGTTCTGGAAGAGGAACGACGCGATCCTGCGCGTCGTCGACCTCGGGGCCGCCGAGGGCGACAAGCGCTTCTACAAACTCCGTATGAAGATCCTGAACTCGGTGAACAACTCCCTGGCGGACTCCGTCACCGAGTTGCAGTCCAAGGGCAGGGTCGACAAGGACGTGAATCCGGCCGCGATCGCCGGTTCGCTGGTCGCGATGCTGGCGGCGGTCGCCTCGCACCAGAAGGGATTCCAGACGTGGGGCGTCAAACAGGCTGAACTGAAGCCCAATCTGGCGCTGTTGGTCTACCTGGGCATCACCGGCAGGAAGCCGACGAAATAGCCCGTAGCGGCACTTCTCCTTTTATCCATCCGAAGTCCTGTCTGGCAGGCGGTGGTTCACCCGGTTTCCCCGGGCGGACCACCGCCTGTCGCGCTATGCGGGCGCTTGTCTCACAAGGAGCGGCGGAGCGAGCGGAACGCGGGGGAACGGCGCTCAGGCCGGCAGCGGCCGGGCCTTCACCACGTGCTTCATCACCAGCGTGGACGTCAGCCGCTGCACCCCCGGCAGCGTCGCCAGCCGCTCGTCGTACAGCCGCTGGAAGGCCGCGAGGTCGGCGGTGGCCACCCGCAGCAGGTAGTCCGGCTCCCCGAACAACCGCTCCGCCTCCAGGACGTGCGGGATGCCGGCCAGCGCGCTCTCGAACTCGGCGACCGTGTCCCGGTCCTCCTGCCGCATCGAGACGAAGACCAGCGCCTCGAAGGTGAGCCCGACGGCGGCCGGTTCCACGATCGCCCGGTAGCCGCTGATCGCCCCGGTCCGCTCCAGCTCGCGCAGCCGCCGGTGGCACGGCGAGACGCTCAGCCGCACCCGCGCGGCCAGCTCGGTCACGGTCAGCCGCCCGTCCTGCTGAAGCTCGGCAAGGATTTTCCGGTCCACGTCGTCCATGAGGTAGATCTTGCCTCAGAAAGCCCGTTCCAGGGAAAAGTTCGGGAACACCTTCGGCGGTCTCGCGCCTAATGTCACTTCCATGGATTCGGGAACGCTGCTCTCCTTCCTCGCCGTCGACCTGCTGCTGGTGTGCGTGCCGGGGGCCGACTGGGCGTACGTGATCGCCGCCGGGCTGCGCGGCCGGTCGGCGGGCGCGGCCGTGGGCGCCGCCGTGGGCGGCCTGGTGAGCGGCTACGCCCTGCACACCGCGCTGGCCGCGGCGGGACTCGCGGTGCTGGTCGCCGGGTCTTCCGCGCTGCTCACCGCGCTGACGGTGGCGGGCGCGGGGTACCTGCTGTGGCTGGGATGGGGGGTGCTGCGCCGGCCCGCGCTGCCCGAGGCGGGGGACGCCGGCGGCGAGAGCCGGGGGCGGGTCTTCCTGCGCGGGGCAGCGATCAGCGGCCTCAACCCCAAGGGGCTGCTGCTCTACCTCTCGGTCCTGCCCCAGTTCCTGACCACCCGGGACGCCCACCTGCCGGTCCCCGTCCAGACCGCCGCGCTCGGACTGCTGCACATGGCGTGCTGTGCCGCCGTCTACCTGACGGTGGGCGTCCTGGCCCGCGCGGTGCTGGGCGCCCGCCCGGCCGCCGCCCGCGCGGTGACCCGGACGTCGGGGGCGGCGATGCTGGGGATCGGGGCGTTCCTGCTGGTCCAGCGACTGGCCACACTGTGACCGCGCGACGGGCGGGCGGGCGGGGGCGACGCCATGGCGCCATGCCCGGAGGTGGCGGCGCCAGGGGGTGTCCGCAAAGTCGCGTCGTCCGCCCGCAGGGCGTCGCGGGCCAGGCGAGACTTCGCGGACATCCCCTAGGACCGCGGGGTGAGCCGGAACAGCCTGATCTCCCGGTCCACCCGCGCCTGGTACGTCGCGTACGGCGGCCAGAACGCCAGCGCCGCCTTCCAGACCGCCGCCCGCTCCTCCCCCTCCAGCAGCCGGGCCGTCACGGGGATGTCCGTGCCCTTCCAGCTGATCTCGGCGTCCGGGTGGGCGAGGAGGTTGGCGGTCCAGGCGGGGTGGCCGGGGCGGCCGAAGTTGGAGCCGACCAGGATCCAACTTCGGCCGCCTTCCTCGGGCATGCAGGCGAGGGGCGTGTGCCGGGCCAGCCCGCTGCGGGCGCCTGTGGAGGTGAGCAGGACACCCGGCAGCATCTGGGCGCTAAGCAGCACCTTTCCGCGGGTGAGCCGGTGGACGGCCCGGTCCAGGGCCGGGATGACGTGCGGGGCGACCTTGGCGAAGGCCGGGGCCGAGGAGATCTTCCGCACGAGCCGCACCCCGACGGTGATCACACCGCCACCTCCTTCCGCTCGAAGAGCCGGGCCGTTTCCGCCGCGCGGGCGCGCAGCCGGTGCACCGGGCCGAACAGCAGCTCGTCCCCGGCGGCGCGCTTGAAGTACAGGTGGGCGTCGTGCTCCCAGGTGAAACCGATGCCGCCGTGCAGCTGGACCGCCTCCCCGGCCGCGGTGCACAGGGCCTGCAGGGCCTGGGCGAGGGCGAGCCCGCCCACGCGCTCGCCCCGCCCGGTCGCCCAGGCGGCGTAGTAGGCGGCGGACCGGGCCGCCTGCACCTGCACGTACACGTCGGCGAGCCGGTGCTGGACCGCCTGGAAGGAGCCGATCACCCGCCCGAACTGCTCACGCTGCCCGACGTACTCGACGGTCCGCTCCAGCGCGCGGTCGGCGGCGCCGACGGCCTCGCAGGCGAGGACGGCGGCCGCGGAGTCGCCGAGCCGGGCGAGGGCGGCGGGCACGTCCTGGCCCTCGCCGTCCCCCAGCAGGTCGGCCGCCACGTCGCGGAGTTGGATCCGCCCCTGCGGCCGGGTCGCGTCCAGCGCGGTCTGCCGCGCCCGGACGACTCCGTCGGCGTCCCCCCGCACGAGGAAGAGCAGGATCCGGGAGCGCACGAACCCTCCGGTGTGGGCGGCGACCAGCAGCAGCCCGGCACTGTGTCCGTCGAGGACCTGCGCGGCCTCCCCGTACAGCCGCCACTCGCCGCCCACGCGCCGGGCCTGGACCCCTCCGGCGCGCCCGCCGCCGGCCCAGTCGCCGTCGTTGCCGCGGGTCAGCGCGAGGGCGGTGGACAGGGCGGGGGCGGGGACGGCGAGGGTGGCGGTGAGGGCGCCGGAGGCGAGACGCGGGAGGAGGGTGCGGCGCTGGGCGTCGGCGCCGAGGGCGAGGAGCGCCGGGGCGGCGAGGACGCCGGTCGCGAGGAGGGGGGACGGGGTGAGGGCGCGGCCGGTCTCCTCGCAGGCGAGGGCGAGGTCGGTGACGGGGCAGCCGACGCCGCCGTACTCCTCCGGGAGGGCGAGGCCGGGGAGGCCGAGCTGCCCGGCGAGGGCGGTCCAGAGGGCGGGGTCGTGGCCGGCGGGGGTGTCGAGGGCGGCCCGCAGGTCGTGCGGGCCGGAGCGTTCGTGGAGCAGCTCCCGCAGTGTGCGGCGGATCTCGTCCTGTTCGGCGGTGAAGCTGGGGTCCATGGCGGGCGCTCCCTCCGGTTCTGACGGGGCGTCATGTTAGGTCGGCGGGACGGGAATGCCCAGGCGTACGGCACCTGCCACCCCGATCGGATCTGATGTACCGTCAGATCTATGGGGATGCCAGGGAAGCCGGGGAGCAACCCGGGTAACCGCGGGGTGGCCGTGGTCGGCGTGGCCCTCTCCGACTGCGGCCGGGTGGACGACGCGACGCCGTACGCCCTGCACGCCCAGGCGGCCCGCCGGGCGCTGGCGGACGCGGGACTCGACCGGTCGCTCGTGGACGGCTTCGCCTCCGCCGGGCTGGGCACCCTCGCCCCCGTCGAGGTGGCCGACTACCTGGGCCTGCGCCCCACCTGGGTGGACTCCACCTCGGTCGGCGGCTCGACCTGGGAGGTCATGGCGGCCCACGCGGCGGACGCGATCGCGGCCGGCCACGCGCGGGCGGTGCTGCTGGTGTACGGCTCGACGGCGCGCGCGGACGTCAGGGCGGGCCGCCGCACGGGCACGTTCGCCTTCGGCGCGCGCGGCCCGCTGCAGTTCGAAGTCCCCTACGGCCACACCCTGATCGCCAAGTACGCGATGGCGGCCCGCCGCCACATGATCGAACACGGCACCACCGTCGAGCAGTTGGCGGAGGTCGCCGTGCAGGCCCGGGCGAACGCCGCCCTGAACCCAGAGGCGATGTTCCGCACCCCGGTGACGGTGGACGACGTCCTGTCCGGCCCGATGATCGCCGACCCGTTCACGAAACTGCACTGCTGCATCCGCTCCGACGGCGGCGCGGCCGTCCTGCTCGCGGCCGGGGAGTACGTGCGGGACTGCCGTACGGCCCCGGTGTGGGTCCTCGGCACCGGCGAGCACGTGTCGCACGCCGGCATGACGCAGTGGGACGACTTCACGGTGTCCCCGGCGGCGGTGAGCGGACGCCTGGCGTTCGAGCGGGCCGGGGTGGGCCCCGGGGAGATGGACTTCGCGCAGATCTACGACGCCTTCACCTACATGACGCTGGTGACCCTCGAGGACCTGGGCTTCTGCGGGAAGGGCGAGGGCGGGGCGTTCGTGGAGAAGGGCCGGCTGCTGGCGGCCGGCGGGGAACTGCCGGTGAACACGGACGGGGGCGGCCTGTCGGCCCAGCACCCGGGCATGCGGGGCCTGTTCCTCCTCGTGGAGGCGGTACGTCAGCTACGGGGGGAAGCGGGTGCGCGGCAGGTGCGCGCGCGGGACGGGCAGCTTCCGCGACTGGGGGTGGCCTCGGGCACCGGCGGGTGGTTCTGTTCCTCGGGCACGGTGGTGCTGGGGCGGGATTAGGGGCGTGCGCCCCGGGCCCGTCGGTGGCGGCCGGGGCCGGGGGCACGGGGATACTCGGGGCCATGGGAACGGATCTTCACGAGCTGCTCAGGTCGCTGCGGGTGTGGGCCCCGGAGGTGACCGCGCTGCCGCCCTTCGACCCGGGGGCCGCGCCCGCCGAACCGGTGGAGCTGTTCACGCGGTGGTTCGCCGAGGCGGTGGCGGCCGGTGAGCGGGAGCCGCACACGATGACGCTGGCGACGGCGGACGAGGACGGCCTGCCCGACGCCCGGATCGTGATGCTGCACGGCGCCGACGAGGACGGCTGGTCCTTCGCGTCCCACGTCACCAGCCGCAAGGGCCGCCAGCTCGCGGCCCGCCCCTATGCCGCCCTCACCTTCTACTGGCCCGCCCTGGGCCGCCAGGTCCGCGTCCGGGGCCCGGTGAGCACGGCCCCGGCGGAGGCCGCCCGGGCCGACCTGCGGATGCGCTCGACGGGAGCGCTGGCCGCCGCCCTGACCGGGCGGCAGAGCGAGGCCCTGGGATCGCTGGAGGAGCTGGCGCGGGCATCGGAGGCGGCCTGGGAACGGGCGGGACGGGAGCCGGACGCCCAGGCGGCCTCCTGGACGCTGTACCGGCTGCGGCCGGACGCGGTGGAGTTCTTCCAGGGGGACGAGAGGCGGCGGCACGTACGGCTCCTCTACCGGCGTACGGATCCGGACTGGGAGCGGGTGTTGCTCTGGCCGTGAGCCGCGAGCCGCGAGCCGTGAGCCGCGAGCCGCCGGGGCCGCCCGGTTCCGGCCGCGTGCTCTTCGAAGTCCACGGTCCTGCCCCCCATCGCGGGCTCGTCCCGGCGTCAAGGCCGGGAGGCGCGGTCGCCCGCCGTTCCGCGTGCGCGGCAACCTTTCCGCGTCCGGCGGCGACCGAGAGGGGACGACGTGTTCTTCCGAGCCGTAAGGACCCTCCGTGGCTGCCCCTTCGCACCGCCGTTCCCGCGGCAAGAGACGTATCGCCCCAGGCCCCGCCGTCGCCGTGGCGGCCGTCGCGGCCGTGACGCTGTTCGTGACCCTGGTGGCGGCCTTCGGGCCCGGGTCCGGGGACGGGACCCGGGCCGGGAAGGCCGCGGCCACGTCCGTCGCGGGCGCCGGGGCCGCCGGTTCCCCGGCGGCGTCGGCTCCGACGGCCCCGACGCCGGCCACGGCCTCCCCCGCCTCGCCGAGCGCCACGGCCGCGGCCCCGGCCACCCCTCGGGCCACCCCCTCCCCCGCCGCACCGGCCGCCTCCGCGCGGCCGACCGCCGCGAGTCGCCCCCGGACACCGTCCGGCACGGCGTCACTGGCGGGACGCATCCGCCCCGGTGTCTCCTACCAGGGCGTGGCGACCTCCTACGACGTCGGGAACGGCGACGGCGCCTGCTCCTTCGGCCCGACCGACGACGTCATGACCGCGGCCATGAACACGGCGGACTACGAGACGTCCAAGGCGTGCGGGGCGTACGTCCTGGTCCGCGCGGGCGGCACGTCCGTCACCGTCCGGATCACGAACGAGTGCCCCGCGCCCTGCGAGGCAGGCCAACTGGACCTGAGCCGGCAGGCGTTCGCCGAGCTGGCCCCCCTCTCGGCGGGCCGGATAGCGATCACCTGGAGCCTGCTGAGCCCCAGCACCTCCGACACGGTGTCGATCCGCTACAAGACGGGGTCCACCCGGTACTGGTGCGGCATCCAGGCGATCGGCCACCGGAATCCGCTGGCGCGGCTGGAGGTGCGCACGGGCGGCGCGTGGATCGCGCTGCCGCGCACCGAGTACAACTACTTCCTCTCCGAGCAGGGCAGCGGGTGCGGAGGCGCGATCAGGATCACCGACATCCACGGGGAGCGGCTGACCGTCGAGGGCATCGCCCTGCGGGCGGAGGCCGTCCAGGCGACGCGGGTCCAGTTCGCCCGGCACTGAGGGCGTACCGCGCTCACCCGCCGCACTCGTACACCGCGAAGTCCCCCACCGGCCGGTACCCGATCCGCTGGTACCGGCCATCGAGGTCGTGGGTGAGGCGCCGTTTCGGCGGGGCTCACGCGCGTTCCCCGACCCGCGGCTCCGGGTCCGTCGCCAGGCGTCCGTGCCGGTGGACGTCCCGCCAGGCGTCCCGGCGGCCGGCCTCCCACATCGCCCCGCGCAGGGTTCCCTCGTACAGGAACCCGCAGCGCTCGGCGATCCGGCAGGACGCCTCGTGGCCGAGGGCGTGCCCGAGCTCCAGTCGGTGCAGTCCGAGCTCGGTGAACGCCCAGCGGGACACCAGCAGCAGGGACCGGGTGGCCACCTGGCGCCCACGGGCCTCGGGCAGGACCCAGTAACCGATGTTGCCTGCGCTCTGCACGCGGTCGATCGCGTTGAGGCCGATCTGTCCGAGGACCGTCCCGTCACCGGCGTCGGTCACGCAGAGGGTCAGGCCGGTCCCGGCCTCCGCGTCCGCAGCCTTCGCCCGGAGCGACTCCCGCGCTCCGGCGGCATCCGTGATCGTGCGCAGGGGGGTGTTCCAGCGCAGGAAGTCGGGGTCGAGGAGCCCGCGCAACCATGCGTCCACGTCGGTCTCGGAGTCGGGATCCCAAAGGCGCAGCAGCAGTCCGTGGCCTTCGAGTCGGGGGCCTGCCGGAAGAGCGGACGACTCACGGATGTCGGTCATCCGTTCATTGAAACACCCGTTCCAGCCGCCCGTGCTCGCGTCCCCCGCGCCGTCCGCCCGTCACCCCCGCGCGAACACCGGCAATCCCTCGCGGAAGGCCACCCACAGCTCCGTCCCGGCGCGGAGGTCCTCCGCGCGCACCCCCACGACCTCCGTCGCCATCCGCGGCCCCTCGGCGAGATCGACGACCGCGACGACGTACGGCGTGCGCTCCCCGAAGGGCGGCAGGTCGTTGCGGTGGACGACGGACCAGGTGTAGAGGGTCGCCCGGCCGCTCGCCGTCTCCCAGGTCACGTCCTCGCTCCAGCAGTACGGACAGAACTCCCGCGGGTAGTGGTGGGCCCGCCCGCACGCCTCGCAGCGCCGGATCAGCAGCCGGCCCTCGGCGGCCGCGTCCCAGTACGCGCGGGTGAAGGCGTCGGTCTCGGGGACGTCGTACCGCGCGCTCATCGGAAGAACCCCAGCGCGTCGTCCACCGACCACGTCTGCCAGGACATCCCGAAGAGCGCCACGACCGAGATCAGCGCCATCATCCCGTTCTGCCCCTGCTCGGCCCAGTCGTGGATCATGAGGATCAGGTAGATCAGGTTGAGGAGCAGACCGGCGGCCAGGGCGACCGGGGTGAGGAAGCCCAGGACCAGCCCTAGGCCGAGCGCCAGTTCCGCAGAGAGGACGACGTGGGCCATCACGCGCGGGCGGGGCCGGACGACCACGGCGAAGCCGGAGCGGACGGCGTTCCAGCGGTGCCTGGCCGCGACGTCCGCCGCCCACGCGATGCCGGAGCCCTCGAGCCAGCTCTTCCTGTCCTTGTGCCGCCAGCTCTCCAGCCACCACAGACCCAGCCCGATCCGCAGGACGGCCAGCCATTCCGCACCGGTGAGCCAGATCGCATCCATAAATCTGACGGTACGTCAGGTGAAGGGATCCGGGAAGTCCTCGGGTGCCCGACGAGGCAAGCCTGTGCGTCCGCCGTGAAGCTGTGGGTCCTCCATGAATACGCACGGATTGTTGGCAATCTTGTTGGCAGTCAGGCTAGGTTCGCAGACGCAACCCGTCGAACGAGGGAGTCGAACCGTGAAGCACAGGGCAGTCAAGCGCAGGTCGGTCGTCATGGGCATCGGCGCCGCCGCGGGCGTCGCGGCGGTGGGCGGCGTCGCCCTCACCGCGCAGGCGTCCGGTGACGCCTCCGCGTCCTCGTCCTCCGCCTCGGGCTCCCTGGTCTTCGACCCGGACGCCTACACCGAGCTGACCACCACGGTCACGGACACGGAGGGCACCGACCACGAGGTCACCTACCACTTCTGGAAGGCGATCACCTACGTCGCCAAGCCGGTCGACGCGACCTACCAGAGCCTGAACGTCAGCGTCCCCGTCACGATCGACGGCACCGCCGTGGACGCCTCCGACGCGCCGATCCTGTTCGCCAACTCCGTCGGCGGGTACATGCCGTCCTCCGTCGCGAACGCGACCGGGATCGGCGGCGGGGGCATGGGCGGCGGAATGGGGGGCGGCACGCCCAGCGGGGCGCCCTCCGGCAGCGCCTCGGCCGCTGCCACGGCCCCCGGCGCCAACGGCAACACCAACGCCACCGGCGGCGCCCTGAGCACCAACCAACTCCTGGCCCTGGCCGCCGGTTACGTCGTCGTCGAGCCCGGCGCCCGCGGCCGTACGCTCAAGAACTCCGCCGGCGAGTACTACGGCGTGGCCCCGGCCGCGATCGTCGACCTGAAGGCCGCCGTGCGGTACGTGCGCGCCAACAAGGGCCGCATTCCCGGCAACACCGACCGGATCGTCTCCGCCGGAACCAGCGCGGGCGGCGCGCTCTCCTCCCTGCTCGGCGCCTCCGGCGACAGCCCGCTCTACGACGAGTACCTCGAGGAGATCGGCGCGGCGGACGCGAGCGACGCGATCTTCGCGACCGGCGCCTGGTGCCCGATCACGGACCTGGAGCACGCCGACGGCGCCTACGAGTGGAACTGGGGCTCCAACGCCACCGGTTCGGGCTCGAAGGTCGACCAGACGGTGTCGACGCAACTGCGGGCCCGGTTCGCCGAGTACCAGGCCTCCCTGAAGCTCGAGGGCCTGAACGGCTTCGGCACGCTCAACGCCCGCAACTACGACGAGTACCTGGTCAAGCAGTACCTGGAGCCGTCCGCGACGACCTACCTCGCGGCCCTCCCGGACTCCGAGCGCGCCACCTACCTCGACGCCCACACCTTCATCACCTGGAAGAACGGCAGGGCCTCCTTCTCCTGGGCCGACTTCCTCACCCACGTCGGCGCCCGCAAGAAGACCGCCCCGGCCTTCGACGCCTTCGACCTGTCGACCGGCGAGAACAACCTGTTCGGCAAGGGCACGACCGTCTCCCGCCACTTCACGGCGTACAGCCTGAAGAACGACACCACGGGGCTGACGAGCAAGCGGCTGGACAGCGACATCCCCGAGCTGCTGCGGCTGATGAACCCGATGTACTTCCTGGTCGAGAAGGCCAACCCGAACCGCACCAAGCACTGGTGGATCCGCCTCGGCGCCAAGGACTCCGACACCTCGCACACGGTGTCCGCCAACCTGGCCGCCGCCGCACACACCCTCGGCGACGACGTCAGCCACCTCTACTACTGGGACCAGGGCCACGGCGCCAACACCGACGCGGGCGACTTCATCGAGTGGATCGCGAAGGTGACGGGTCACCGGACCAAGACCAGGAAGTAGGAAGCCGGCCCGGCAGGAAGCCCGTCCCCGGGCGCTGCCGAGGCTCCCGAACGGCGGTGTCCCGTTTCCCGTCATGACGACCGGACACCGTCCGCCCCCGCGACGCCGGGCCCCCGCGCACCTGGGCCCGGCGTCGCGGGGCGTCCACAATCAGGTGACCTACGTCACCGGCCCCACACACGAGTCGTACAGGCGTGATCGATCCGCAACCAATTCCGGTCTTGACCGAGACCCATCAATCCTGTGCGTGATTACGCTCGCGCTCATGGAAGACTCCGCACCGCACGCGACCCCCGCCGCGATCACCGCTGCGAACCCCGCCGACCGCCCCGTGTACGTCATCGGCGGCGGACCGGGCGGCCTCGCCGCCGCGCACGCGCTGCGCTCGCGGGGGATACGTGCCGTCGTGGTGGAGCGGGCCGACCGGGTCGGCGCGTCCTGGCTGCGCCACTACGACCGGCTGCACCTGCACACCACCCGGCGCCTGTCGGCCCTGCCGGGTCTGGCCATGCCACGCCGGTTCGGGCGGTGGGTGGCCCGCGACGACGTGGTGCGGTACCTGGAGAAGTACGCCGAGCACCACGAGCTGGAGCTCGTCACCGGGGTCGAGGTCTCCCGCGTCGAGCGCACCCCCGACGGCACCGGCTGGCTGCTGCACGCCTCCGGCGGGCGGGAACTGACGGGCTCCGCGGTCGTCGTCGCCACCGGCCACAACCACACCCCGCACCTGCCGGACTGGCCGGGCCGGGAGGCGTACACGGGTGACCTCGTACACGCTTCCGCCTACCGCAACGGCACGCCCTACGCCGGCCGGGACGTCCTGGTGGTCGGCATCGGCAACACCGGGGCGGAGATCGCCGTCGACCTGGTGGAGCACGGCGCCGGGCGGGTGCGGCTGGCCGTGCGGACCGTCCCGCACATCATGCGCCGCTCGACCGCCGGCTGGGCCGGTCAGTACAGCGGCATCCTCGTCCGCCGGCTGCCCGTCGGCCTCGTCGACCGGCTCTGCCGGGTGGCGGCCAGGGCGAGCGTGCCCGACCTGTCCGCGCACGGGCTGCCGCGCCCCGACACCGGCCTGTACACCCGGGCCAGGCAGGGTGCCGTGCCCGTGCTGGACGTCGGCCTGATCGACGCCGTGCGCAAGGGGAGGATCGAGGTGGTGGCCGCGGTGGAGGGCTTCGAGGACGGCAAGGTCCTGCTCGCCGACGGCACCCGGATCTCCCCGGACGCGGTCGTCGCCGCCACCGGGTACGTGCGCGCGCTGGAGGGCCTGGTCGGCCACCTCGGCGTGCTCGACGAGCACGGCCGCCCGGTCGCGCACGGCCCCCGCACCCCGAAGAACGCGCCCGGCCTGTACTTCACCGGATTCACCACCCCGATCAGCGGCACGCTGCGCGAGGTGGCCCTCGACGCGGAACGGATCGCGAAGGCCGTGCGCCGCCAACTCGCTTGATCCCTCTCCTCGTTACCCGTGCACCGGATGTGACGGGAGCGTTGTCCCGCGCCTACGTGCGAAGCCAGAATGTGAGCCCTGTTCACCTTTCCGGCTCCACTCCCTCTCGACGGAGGACGCACGTGGCACGTGAAAGACAGCTCTCCCGCCGCTCCGGCGACGGCCCTTCCGGCCGCTCCGGCGACGGCCTCTCCCGCCGTTCCCTGCTCGGCCGCACCGCCGCCGTGGCCGCCGGCGCGACCGCCCTCACCGCGACCACCGCCGCCACGGCGTCCGCGGCCACCGCGGACGTCGACGTCGCGATCGTCGGCGCCGGGCTCGCCGGACTCACCGCGGCCCGCGACCTGGTCGCGGCCGGCCGGACCGTCGCCGTCCTGGAGGCCCGCGACCGCGTCGGCGGCCGGGTGGTGGGTCTGCCCCTCGCCAACGGCGGCGTCACCGAGGGCGGCGGCGAGTTCATCGGCCCCACCCAGGACCGCATCAAGGCGCTCGCCGACTCCCTCGGCGTGGCGACCTTCGCCACCTACAACACCGGCAGGAACCTCCTCTACAAGGACGGCAGGAAGACGCCGTACGCCACCGACGGACTGCTCGGCGCCGTCCCGCCGATCGACGCGGCCGGGCTCGCCAACGCGGCGATCGTGCAGGCCACGCTCGACGACCTGGCGAAGCAGATCCCGGTCGACGCGCCCTGGACCGCCGCGAAGGCCGCGGAGTGGGACCGGCAGACGTTCGAGACCTGGCTGCGCGCCAACGCCGTCGTCCCGTCCGCCAAGTTCCTCCTCGACGTGGCGTGCACGTCGATCTTCTCGGCCGAGCCCCGTGAACTGTCCTTCCTGTTCGTGCTCTTCTACATCGCCGCGGCCGGCAGCGCCTCGAACCCCGGCACTCTGGAGCGCCTCACCGAGACCGCGAACGGCGCCCAGGAACTGCGCTTCGTCGGGGGCTCCCAGCTGATCCCGATCAGACTCGCCGCCACCCTCGGCGACCGGGTGGTGCTGAACGCCCCGGTCCGCGCGATCACCCGGACGGGCGGCAACTCGTACGTCGTGACCGCCGACGGCGTCACCGTCAACGCCAGGAAGGTCGTCGTCGCCGTACCCCCGCCCCTCGCCGCCCGCATCACGTACGACCCCCTCCTGCCCGCGAGCCGCGACCAGCTCACCCAGCGCCTGCCGATGGCCTCGGTGGGCAAGGCGATCGCGATCTACGACACGCCCTTCTGGCGTGCCGACGGCCTCAACGGCCAGGTCGTCAGCGACACCGGCGTGGTCAGCTCCACCTTCGACAACTCCCCGCCCGACGGCTCGTACGGCGCGCTGATGGGCTTCATCGAGGCCGACAAGGCCCGGGCCCTGGACGCGGCGAGCGAGGCGGAGGTCAGGACCGCCGTGCTGAAGGACTACGCGACCTACTTCGGCGAGAAAGCCGCCTCCCCTTCCTCCTTCGTCCTGCAACGCTGGAACAACGAGGGCTACACGCGCGGCGGCCCCGTCTCCATCGCCGCGCCCGGCGTCCTGACCCAGTACGGCCCGGCCCTGCGCCGGCCCGTGGGCGGCATCCACTGGGCCGGCACCGAGACCTCCACCTACTGGACGGGCTTCATGGACGGGGCCGTGCGGTCGGGCGAGCGGGTGGCGCGGGAGGTGCTGGCGGTCCTGTAGGCCCCGCCGGTCCGCCCGATCCGGGCCCGTTCGTTTCTGTGTGCACGACCATTTCTGACAGGCCGTCAGTTCTGTAATCTGACAGAGCGTCAGTTACTTGGCAGTCACACAGGAGCGGGCGGACCGATGCTTGGATCAACCCACGGCACCCTCACCACCGACTCCCGCCGGGCCCGGGTCATCGCGTGCGGCGAGCAGCCCGGTCCGACCGTGCACGGGCGGCCGGCCGACGCGGACGACCTCGACGTCAGCGGCCGCCCGCTGTATGCGGACGTCCCCGACCTGGACCGCTTCTTCCGGCCCGAGTCGGTCGCCGTCGTCGGCGCCTCGGACGCCGAAGGACGCCCGAACACCGGTGTCACCCGGCAACTGGTGGGCTGGGCGGAGCGGGTGGGGGCGCGGCTGCATCCCGTGCACCCCATCCGCGACTCGGTCTTCGGCATCCCCTGCGTCCGGTCCGTCACCGACCTGCCGGAGCAGGTCGACCTGGCGGTGGTCCTGGTCGCCGACCCGCTGCCCGTGATCGAGCGTCTCGCCGAGGCGAAGGCCAGGTTCGCGGTCGTCTTCGCCTCGGGCTTCGCGGAGACGGGCGAGGAGGGCGCCGCCGCGCAAGGCCGCCTCACGGCGGCCGTGGAACGCTCGGGCATGCGCCTGCTCGGCCCCAACACCAACCTCAACGCCTTCGAGCGCTTCCGCGACGACCTCGACGGACCGGCGATCGCCCTGATCACCCAGTCCGGCCACCAGGGCCGCCCCGTCTTCGCCCTCCAGGAGCTCGGCATCCGGCTCTCCCACTGGGCGCCGACGGGCAACGAGGCCGACCTGGAGACCGCCGACTTCCTCTCCTACTTCGCCGAGCGCCCCGAAGTCGGCGCCATCGCCTGTTACGTCGAGGGTCTCAAGGACGGCCGCGCCTTCCTGCTCGCCGCCGACCGGGCCGCCCGGCGCGGGGTGCCGGTCGTCGCGGTCAAGGTGGGCCGCACCGAGACCGGCGCCCGCACCGCCGCCTCCCACACCGGCAAACTGACCGGTGCGGACGAGGTCGTGGACGCGGCGATGCGCCAGTACGGCGTGATCCGCGTGGACGGGCTCGACGAACTCCAGGACACGGCGACCCTGCTGGCGCGCGCCCGCCCGCCGCGGGCCGACGGGGTGGTGATCTACTCGATCTCGGGGGGCACCGGCGCCCACGCGGCCGATCTGGCGACGGCGGCGGGCCTGCGCCTTCCGACGCTGTCGGCCGCCAAGCAGGCCGAACTGCACCAGTGGATCCCCGACTACCTGCACGTGGCCAACCCCGTCGACAACGGCGGCCATCCGGTGGGGGACCGGCGCGGCCGGCAGATCATCGACGCGATCCTCGACGACCCCGAGGTCGGCGTCCTGATCTGTCCGATCACGGGCCCCTTCCCGCCGTTGAGCGACCGCCTCGTGCAGGACCTGGTGGACGCGGCGGAGCGGACGGACAAGCTGGTGTGCGTGGTCTGGGGATCCCCGGTGGGCACGGAGCCCGCCTACCGCGACGTCCTCCTCCGCTCCTCCCGGGTGGCGACCTTCCGCACCGTCGCCAACTGCCTCACGGCCGTCCGCGCCCACCTCGACCACCACCGCTTCGTACGGGACTACCGCTCCCCCTTCGACCAGGCCCCCCGCACCCCGTCCCCGTCCTTCCGCAAGGCCCGGATGCTGATGCGGCCGGGACAGCAGCTCAGCGAGCACGCGGCGAAGCAGCTGCTGCGGGCGTACGGCATCCGGGTCCCGCGCGAGCAGCTGGTGACCAGCGCGGCGGCGGCCGTACGGGCGGCGGGGCTCGTCGGCTACCCGGTGGTGATGAAGGCGTCCGGCGCACAGATCGCCCACAAGACCGAGCTGGGCCTGGTGAAGATCGGCCTGACCTCGGCCAGCCAGGTCCGCGACGCCTACCGCGAGCTGACCGACATCGCCCGCTACGAGGGCGTCGACCTGGACGGCGTCCTGGTGTGCCAGATGGTCGAGCGGGGCGTGGAGATGTTCGTCGGCGTCACGCACGACGACCTCTTCGGGCCCACGGTGACGGCCGGACTCGGCGGGGTGCTCGTCGAAGTGCTGCGGGACGCCGCCGTGCGCGTGCCGCCCTTCGGGGAGGACCAGGCCCGCGACATGCTCGCCGAACTACGGGGGCGGGCTCTGCTGGACGGGGTCCGCGGGCGTCCCCCGGCCGACCTGGACGCGCTCGTCGAGGTCGTCCTGCGCGTGCAGCGCATGGCGCTGGAACTCGGGGACGACCTCGCGGAGCTCGACATCAACCCGCTGGTGGTGCTGCCGTGCGGGCAGGGAGCGGTGGCGCTGGACGCGCTGGCGGTGTGTCGCTGAGATGAACATGTCCGATTCCCCCCGTACGCCGGCATCGACCGACAAGCCGGACAACGCCCGCGCGTCATGGATACTGCACGCCACTGACAAGCACGTCTCGACCCTCACCCTCAACCGCCCCGAAGCCCTCAACGCCATCACCCCCGACCAGCGCGAACGCCTGATCCGGCACCTCGCCGAGGCCTCCGCCGACCCGGAGGTGCGGGCCGTCGTCCTCACGGGGACGGGCCGCGGCTTCTGCGCGGGCGCGGACCTGCGGGGCGGCCCGCCGGCCGGGGAGCGGATCCCCGGCGACGTGGCCCGCACCCTCCGCCTCGGCGCACAGCGCCTGATCGCCGCCGTCCTCGACTGCGAGAAGCCGGTCGTCGCCGCCGTGAACGGGACGGCGGCGGGCCTCGGCGTCCATCTCGCCCTGGCCTGCGACCTCGTCCTGGCCGCCGAGTCGGCCCGCTTCATCGAGGTGTTCGTACGGCGCGGGCTGGTCCCGGACGGCGGCGGCGCCTACCTCCTCCCCCGCCTGATCGGCCCCCGGCGCGCCAAGGAGCTGATGTTCTTCGGCGACGCCCTCACCGCGGCCGACGCCGAACGCCTCGGCCTGGTCAACCGGGTCGTCCCGGACGGGGAGCTGGACAGGACGGCCCGCGCGTGGGCCGCCCGTCTCGCCGCCGGCCCCACCCGGGCCCTCGCCCTGACCAAGCAGCTCGTCAACGCCTCCCTCGACTCCGACCGCGCCACCGCCTTCGCCGCCGAGGCCGCCGCGCAGGAGATCAACATGACGACGGCGGACGCGAGGGAGGGCGTGGCGAGCTTCGTGGAGCGCCGGGAGGCCCGGTTCCGGGGCCGGTGACGCTCAGGCCTCGGCCTGCGTCAGGATCCGCAGTTCTCCCACGACCGGGCCGCCCACGAACATGAACAGCTCGGGAGCGCGCCCGGTCCCGCCGATCGTCCAGGCCGCCTCGTTCCCGCAGCCGCTGCCGGTACCACGGCCCTCGTCGAGGCGCACCACGACCACGTCCGGGCGCCCGTCCTCGTCCGCCCGGTCGAGGGACCAGGTCCCGGTGCCGTCGCACACGACCGGGTCGGCGTCCGCGAAGGGCTCCGGCTCCGCCGGCATCCGCGTCAGCTCGGCCCGCCCGCCCGGCAGCAGCCGCAGTTCCGCGCCGTCGTCGCCACGCCAGACCCCGGCGACCCGGGTCGCGGACAGTTCCGGAGGCTCGTACCCCCGGACCAGGCCCGTAGCGGTGGCCAGCGCTCCACCCGAGAACGCGAGGACGGACAAGGCGACGGACGCCGCGCCCGCGCGCCACCAGATGCCCCAGGTGCCCGGCACCGTCCGGCGCGCGTACGCCATCGCGAGGACCGGCAGGACTCCGAGCGCCATGAGCACCGGGGCGGTGGTGACGAACGGCCAGTCCCATAGAACGGCGGTCACCACGGCCCACACCGCCCCGACCGAGACCGCGCCCAGCAGATGCCGGGCCCCGGACGGCCGTCGGAGCCGTCCGAACGCGAGGTCGGCGAGGGCTGCGCCGGGCAGCGTGTGGGCGAGCGCGTGCAGCAGGCCCAGCAGCGGCACGTACACGGGCGCGAAGAGGAACACGCAGAGCAGGGCCAGGGCGCCGCCGTAGTCGCGGCCGTACGGGTCGGAAGGCAGGCCGACCAGCCACCAGAGCAGGAACACCGCAGGGAGCTGTGCCGCTCCGGCCGCTATCGCCGCGGTCGCCTCGGTCCCCGGCCGCTTCGACGCCGTCTTCGTGTGCATGCCACCCCACCCCTCGGCGGCAGCGTACGGGCCCCCTTCCCTCCCGCGTGCACGGCCCTTCCTATCTGACACCCCGTCAGTTTCAATGGGGGCGTGATGGGACACGCAGGCATGGCGGCGGCGGCCGTCCGCTTTCTCCGGACCCACCGGGCGGCGCCGGTCGAGCCGCTCCCCCGCCCCGAACTGCGCTGCGTCCGCGACCACGAGCGCGCGCCAGTCGACCCCGGCGAGTTCCGCCGCGTCCTGGGACACTTCGCGACGGGCGTCAGCGTCATCACGGCCCCCGCGGCCGACGACGAGGACACCCCCGCCGGTTTCGCCTGCCAGTCCTTCTCCTCCCTCTCCCTCGACCCGCCCCTGGTCGCCTTCATGGTGGGCCGCACGTCCGCGACCTGGCCGCGCATCGCCCGCTCGGGCGTCTTCTGCGTCAACGTCCTCAGCGCGGCACAGGCAGGCCTGTGCCGCGCCTTCGCGGTGAGCGGGGCCGACAAGTTCGCGGGCGTCGCCCACGACAGGGCCCCCGCCTCCGGCTCGCCGCGCCTGGCGGGCACGCTCGCCTGGATCGACTGCACGATCCACGCGGTGCACACGGGCGGCGACCATCTGATCGTCGTCGGGCGGGTGGAGGCGCTGGGCACCGGCGAGGAGGCGGCGCCGCTGCTCTTCCACAAGGGACGGTTTCTGTAGACCGCCCCGATCAGACCGCCCCGAATCAGACCGCCCCGAATCAGACCGCCGCGAGGGCGGGCGCCGTCAGGCCGCGGACAGCCCCGGCGCCGCCACCGGCCGCCGCCGGATCACCAGCGCCATCAGCGCCGCCGCCGCGCACAGCGCGCCCGAGGCGTACCAGACGACGTCGTAGGAGCCGAAGACGTCCCGGGCGACGCCGCCGAGGAAGGCGACCAGGGCGGCGCCGACCTGGTGGGAGGCGAGGACCCAGCCGAAGACGATGGCGCTGTCGTCGCCGTACTGCTCGCGGCACAGGGCCAGGGTGGGCGGGACGGTGGCGACCCAGTCGAGGCCGTAGAAGACGATGAAGAAGATCATCGGCGGATGGACCGTCGGGGCCAGCAGCATGGGGAGGAAGAGCAGGGAGATGCCGCGCAGGGCGTAGTACACCGCCAGCAGGCGGCGCGGTTCGAAGCGGTCGGTGAACCAGCCGGAGGCGATGGTGCCGACGACGTCGAACACGCCGATGACCGCGAGCAGCGAGGCCGCCGCCGTGACGGGCATGCCGTGGTCGTGGGCCGCGGGCACGAAGTGGGTCTGGACCAGGCCGTTCGTCGAGGCGCCGCAGATGGCGAAGCTGCCGGCCAGCAGCCAGAACGGGCCGGTGCGCATCGCGGAGAGGAGGACCGTGACGGCCCGGCGCGCGGCACCCGTCACCGGCGCGGGCTTCGGCACGAACTCCCGCGCTCCGTACGGCTTCAGGCCCACGTCCGCCGGGTGGTCGCGCAGCAGCAGCCACACGAAGGGGACGACGACCAGGGCGGAGAGGGCCACGGTCACCGCCGCCGGGCGCCACTCGTACCGGGTGACCATCCAGGACAGCAGCGGCAGGAAGATCAGCTGGCCGGAGGCGGAGGCCGCGGTGAGGATGCCGCTGACCAGGCCCCGGCGCTCGGTGAACCAGCGGTTGGTGACCGTCGCCGCGAACGCCAGGGCCATCGAGCCCGAGCCCAGGCCGACCAGCAGCCCCCAGTACAGGAGCAGTTGCCAGGCCGCCGTCATCCACACCGTCAGGCCCGAGCCGATCGCGATCACGGTCAGGGCCACGGCCACGACCCGGCGGATGCCGAAACGGTCCATCAGCGCGGCCGCGAACGGCGCGGTGAGCCCGTACAGCGCGAGGTTGACCGAGACGGCCGCGGCGATCGTGCCGCGCGACCAGCCGTACTCCTGGTGCAGCGGGTCGATGAGCAGTCCGGGCAGCGAGCGGAAGGCCGCCGCGCCGATGATCGTGACGAAGGTGACGGCGGCGACGAACCACGCCCGGTGGATGCGGGGCCTTCCGGCACGGGGCGCCTGTCCTGCGATCTCTGCCGCGGTTTCGGATGTCTGGGTCACGCCCTAGAGCTTCCGGTACCGGACCACGCCCATCGAGTGGCCCGAAGGACAGTGTTCGTTAGGATCGGGCCATGAGCCGAGAGCCGGAGCCCGCCGCTTTCCGTCCGCACCGAGTCGTCGTGCTCGCCCTCGACGGCCTGCTCCCCTTCGAGCTGGGCATCCCGCACCGCATCTTCGGCCGCCCCAAGGGCCCCGACGGACGGCGCCTGTACGAGGTCGTGACCTGCTCGGTCCGCCCGCCCGGCCCGGTCGAGACGGACGCCGACTTCGCCGTCCAGGTCGCGCACGGCCCGGAGACCCTGGCCACCGCCGACACCCTGATCGTCCCCGCCTCCTACGAGCTGGGCCCGGTCTTCGAGCAGGGCGTGCTGACCGACGAGCTGGCCGCCGCCCTCGCGCACCTGCGCCCCGGCACCCGCCTCGCCTCCATCTGCACCGGCGTCTATGTCCTGGCCGCCGCCGGCTTCCTCGACGGCCGCCCGGCGACCACCCACTGGGCCGACGCCGAGCGCCTCCAGCGGCTCTTCCCGCGGATCGCGGTCGACCCGGACGTGCTGTTCATCGACGACGGCGACGTCCTGACCTCGGCGGGCGTCGCCGCCGGCATCGACCTGTGCCTGCACATGGTCCGCCGCGACCACGGCACCGCCTTCGCCAACGAGGTCGCCCGCCGTACGGTCGTACCGCCGCACCGCGACGGCGGGCAGGCGCAGTACATCGAGCGGCCCGTCCCGCATCCGCAGCACGCCACCACGACCTCCGCGCGCGCATGGGCGCTCGGGCGCCTCCACGAGCCCATCCAGCTGCGCGACATGGCCGCGCAGGAGTCCATGTCGGTACGGACCTTCACGCGCCGCTTCCGCGAGGAGGTCGGCGTCAGCCCGGGCCAGTGGCTCACCCAGCAGCGCGTCGAGCGCGCCCGGCACCTGCTGGAGTCCACCGACCTGTCCGTCGACCAGGTCGCCCGCGACGCCGGGTTCGGCACCGCCCAGTCGATGCGGCAGCACCTCCAGGCGGCACTGGGGGTGACGCCGACGGCGTACCGGCGCACCTTCCGGACCGCCGTCGGGCCGTGAGCGGGCCCGCGGTCAGAAGGTGAGGACCGCCCGCGCCACCCGCCCCGCCTCCGCGTCCGCCGCGGCCTTCCCGAAGTCCTCGACCGGGTAGGTCCGCGTGACGAGTTCGTCGAGGAGGAGCCGCCCCTCGCGGTACAGGTCCGTGTACAGGGCGATGTCCCGTTGCGGACGGGAGGAGCCGTAGCGGCAGCCCAGGACCGACTTGTCCAGGTAGAGGGACGAGACGCGGAAGGAGGCCTCCGCGGCCGCGGGCGGCACGCCCAGCAGAACGGCCTGGCCGTGCCGGTCGAGCAGGTCGATCGCCTGCCGGATCAGCTCCACCCGCCCGACGCACTCGAAGACGTGGTCGGCGCCCGTCGGCAGCACCTCCCGCACCCCCTCGGCGGACGTCAGGAAGTGGGTCGCGCCGAACCGCCGCGCCACCGCCTCCTTCGCCGGGTTCGCGTCGACGGCCACGATCCGCGACGCGCCCGCGATCCGGGCGCCCTGGAGGACGTTGAGCCCGATCCCGCCCGTGCCGATGACGACCACGCTCTCCCCGTGGTCCACGCGCGCCCGGTTGAGCACGGCCCCCACACCGGTCAGCACCCCGCACCCGATCAGCGCGGCGGAGGCCGGCGGGACGTCCTTCGGGATCCGGACCGCCTGCACGGCCTTGACCACGGTCCGCTCGGCGAAGGCGGAGTTCGACGCGAACTGGTACACCGGCCGCTCCCCGCGGGTGAACGGCTGCCCCGGCCGCCCGATGGCCCACCGGCACATCGTCGGCCGCCCCCGGTCGCACTCCGCGCACGTCCCGCAGTTGGCGAGCGTGGACAGCGCGACGTGGTCCCCGGGGACGACGTGCGTGACGCCCGCCCCGACCGCCTCCACCACGCCCGCGCCCTCGTGCCCGAGCACCACGGGCGCCGGGAACGGGATCGTCCCGTCCACCACCGACAGGTCGCTGTGGCACAGCCCCGCCGCCGAGACCGCCACGAGCACCTCACCGGGCGCCGGATCCCGTACGACGAGGTCGTCGACGACCTCGGCCCGCTTCCCGTCGAACACCACGCCTCGCATCAGACGACCCCCTTGCGCTCCCTGGGCAGGCCGAGCACGCGCTCGGCGATGATCGTGCGCTGGATCTGGTCCGTGCCGCCGTAGATCGTGTCGGCCCGTGAGAACAGGAACAGGTGCTGCGCGTCGTCGAGTTCGTACGGCGCCGAGGGCGACCACTCCACCGGCCCGACGCCCGCCGCCGCCCCCCGCACCAGCACCGCGGCCTCCCCCAGCCGCTGGTGCCAGCCCGCCCACAGCAGCTTGGCCGCGCTGGGCGCCCCCGGCCCGCCGGAGCCCCCCAGCGTCCGCAGCGCGTTCCACCGCATGGCCCGCAGCTCGGCCCACAGCCCCACCAGCCGGTCCCGTACGACGGGATCCTCGGCCGCCCCGGTCTCCACGGCCGTCCGCAGCACCCGCCCGAGCTCCTGCGCGAACCCGATCTGCTGGGCGAGCGTCGACACCCCGCGCTCGAAGCCGAGCAGGCTCATCGCGACCCGCCATCCGTCGCCCACCTCACCGACGACGTGCTCCGCGCGCGCCTGCGCCCCGTCGAAGCAGACCTCGTTGAAGTCGCTCGTGCCGGTCATCTGCCGGATGGGCCGCACCTCGACGTGCCCCGGCTGATCCATCGGCACGAGCAGGAAGGACAGCCCCCGGTGCCGCGTCGACCCCGGGTCGGTACGGGCGAGCACGAAGCACCAGTCGGCCTCGTGCGCCAGCGAGGTCCAGATCTTCCGGCCGGTGACGCGGTACGACCGTCCTCCGGCGGCGAGTTCGGCCCGCGTACGGACTCCGGCGAGGTCGGATCCCGCGCCCGGTTCGCTGTAGCCCTGGCACCACAGCTCGGTTCCGGCGGCGATCGGCCGCAGGAAGCGGGCCTTCTGCTCCGGGGTGCCGTGCGCGAGAAGGGTGGGGGCGAGGAGGTTCTCCCCGATGTGCCCCGAGCGGGGCGGGGCGGCCGACCGGGCGTACTCCTCGGCCCAGACGACCTGCTGGGTGAGGGTGGCGGTGCGGTTGCCGTATCCCCCCTCCGGCCAGCCGATCCCGACCCACCCGGCCGCGCCGAGGGTGCGCTCCCAGATGCGGCGGTCGGGGGCGTGCGGTGCGTTCGCGGCCAGCCAGTCCCGGGCTTCGGTACGGAACGCGTCGTCCTCGGGTACGGGTGCGAAATCCACGGCACCGCCTCAGGCCGGGGTCGAGTCGAACGGCTCGAGGGGCGCGGGGAACCGAGCGGCCGGCCGGGGACGCCCCGCACCCCGAGGTCTGCGACAGGCGCGCTCACACATTCGGCCTCTCCCCTTCCCGGGCGGCGCGAGCCATCTCCTCCACCCGCGCCAGCATCGGCATCGGATCCGTGCCCACCGACCCGGGCAGCACGTCCGCGATCCGCTCCGGCGTCCAGGAGCCGCCCTCCGTGTAAGCCGCACGCAGTTCACGCGGCTGCGCCCACACCGCGATCTTCGGCCCGGCGACCGTGTACACCTGCCCGGTGACGCCCTGCTCGCGCGCGCGGTCGGACAGCAGGTACACGACCAGCGGGGCGACGTCCTCCGGTTCCCCGATCTCCGCCAGCTCCACGGGGACCCCCGCCGACATCCGCGTCCGCGCGACCGGCGCCACCGCGTTGGCGGTCACGCCGTACTTGTGCAGCCCGAGCGCGGCGCTGCGCACGAGGGAGATGACGCCGCCCTTGGCGGCGCTGTAGTTGGCCTGGGAGACGGAGCCCTGGTGGTTGCCGCTGGTGAAACCGATCAGGGTGCCCGACCGTTGCGCGCGCATGACCGCGGAGGCGGCCCGAAAGACGGTGAACGTGCCCTTCAGGTGCGTGGCGACGACCGGGTCCCACTCCTCCTCGGTCATGTTGAACAGCATCCGCTCGCGCAGGATCCCGGCCACGCACACGACCCCGTCGAGCCGTCCGTACGCCGCCATGGCCGTGTCCACGACCCGCTGCCCGCCCGCCATCGTGGAGATGTCGTCGGCGACCGCGACGGCCTGCCCGCCGGCCGCCTCGATCTCCTTGACAACGGCCTCGGCGACCTCGCTGGTGGGTGAGGCGCCGTCCACGGTGACGCCGTGGTCGTTGACGACGACCCGGGCCCCCTCCGCCGCCGCGGCGAGCGCCACCGCCCGCCCGATGCCTCGCCCCGCGCCGGTGACGGCCACGGTCCTGCCGGTCAAGAAGTTCCCCACGCCCGGCCCCTTCCCACGGTTTCTGACGGTCCGTTAGATTTTTGACCCGTAGGACACCCGGCGACAAGCCCCGGGGAGGCACCGAATGGCACTGCCCGCCGAGTTCCACGACATCGCCGAGCGCGTCAACAACTGGGGGCGCTGGGGCGCCGACGACGAGATCGGCACCCTCAACCTGATCACCGACGAGGTCGTGCGGCGGGCGGCCGCCGAGATCCGCACCGGCCGGCGCGTCCCGCTCGCCCTCCCCCTGCGCGAGGACGGCGTGCAGACCGGGATGATCCCGGGGCGGGTCAACCCCCTGCACACGATGGTGCAGATCAACCAGGAGATCTTCGGCCCGGGCACGGTCGCGTGCAGCGACGACGCCGTGACCATGGGGCTGCAGGCGGCCACCCACTGGGACGCGCTGACGCACGTCTCGCACTCGGGCCGGCTCTACAACGGCCGCCCGGCCGGCACCATCACCCCGCACGGGGGCGCCGAGTTCAGCGGCATCGACAAGGCGCGGCACGTGGTCTCGCGCGGGGTGCTGCTGGACGTGGCACGCGCGCGCGGCGTCGACCGGCTGGACGGCGGGCACGCGGTCACCCCGGAGGACCTCGAGGCGGCGGAGGAGCTGGCGGGGACACGGGTGCGGGCCGGCGACATCGCGCTCGTCCGGACCGGGCAGGTCCGGCTGTACCTCTCCGGCGACAAGCACGGGTACGCGCATCCGTCGCCGGGCCTGTCGCTGCGGACGCCGGAGTGGTTCCACACGCGCGATGTGGCGGCGGTCGCCAACGACACCCTCACCTTCGAGGTGTTTCCGCCCGAGATCGACGACCTGTGGCTGCCGGTGCACGCCCTCGACCTGGTCGAGATGGGGATGCTGCAGGGCCAGAACTGGAATCTCGAAGAGTTGTCCACAGCCTGTGGACAAGAGGGGCGTTACACGTTCCTGCTGTCGGCGATGCCCGAGCCGTTCGTCGGCGGGACCGGCACTCCGGTGGCGCCGGTGGCCGTTCTCTAGACGGAAGAACGCCGGATGGCGGCGCGCGCCTCCCCCACTCTCGACCGCGCTCGAGCGGGAGGTGCCTCGAACCCCGCCCCGAGCACGGCACCGCGCGCCGCCATCCGACTCGGCGTACCTTCCCCCGCTCTCCGCTCCGCTCGAGCGGGGGACCCCCATCGGCTCCCCTCGACCCTGAGAGACCCGACGCCGAGTCAACGACCCGCACTCGCCGAGGGCTCCCGTCACCGAAGCCCTCGCCGTCCCCTCGCAGCGAATCGCTGCCCACAAGCGTGATCAAACGGACACGTCGCGTCAACACCCGATCGGGGATTCATTCCTTTCGCCCCGTTTGTGACGGGCGCGCACAGAAGCACACCCGGGCGCACCGACGTCCCGCCGGAGAGGCGGCGACAGCGCTTTCTGCATCCGTGCACCTCGACCCCGCACGGTTGCGCACCCGCACACCCGTGCACCGCGGGCGTCACTCCGTCCGCCACGCCTCCGCCCGGACGCCCCCACGCCCGTGCGCCTCACACGGCCTCGTACGCGAACCCGCCGTAGGCGGGCCCCTGGTACGCCACCGCCGGCTCGGGCAGGGCCCCGGCCCCACGCTCCGCCGCGCCCGCGCGGTCCACCGTCGTCCCGCGGTCGACCGCGCCCGCGACGGGCCGCGCACAGCGGTCGAGTTCACACCAGATGCGCTTGCCGGGCGACTCGACGACCCAGCCCCAGCGGTCCGCGAGACCGTCGACGAGGGCCAGGCCGCGGCCACCGGTGGCGTCGTCGTCCAGACACCGGGGAACGGGGGCCCTGCTACTGCTGTCGGCCACCTCCAGGCGGACGGTGGACTCCCCCGCCTCCTCGTCCTGACCGCGCGGCAGGGAGAGCCGCAGCACGGCGGGGCGACCGGTGTGCACCACGGCGTTGGTGACCAGCTCGGAGACGAGCAGGACCAGCGTCTCGGCGAGCGCCTCGTCGACCTCTATCCCGGACCCGGCGAGGCGCGAACGGGCCCACCTCCGGGCCCGACCCACCTCAGCGGGGTCGGGCCGGATCTCCAGCTGCACTTGAAGCACCTGCACCGCTCACACCATCCGAACCGGCGGACACATGGCCGCGCGCCACGTGAGCCACGCAAGCCACGCGAGCACCATGACGACGAGGGCCACGATCGTAGCCATTTTCTGCATGACCAGAACAACAGCCAGAGGCAGGGTGACGGAACGTGAATCCCTTACGAGACAGCTTGATTGACGTACAGTCACCTCAACAAGCGCTTCGGGCATATTCCAGCGCGAAGGAGTACTCGTGCGGCATACTGTGCGACGCTCACCCGGAAGAGTCGAACAGACGGGGCTCCGACGGACATCCGCCCTGCGAGCAGGCGGGTGCACGGCGGCAGCGGAGGCAGCCCCGGGGGCACCACCGGCACGGCTCGCGCTCGGAACCACTCGCATCTCACAGACGGTACCCGAGCGACTCCCCGACTCCGGGCCGTGACGGGTCACGCCTCGGACACAACCACAATTCACGCTCCGTGACTGCGGTGCGCCACGATCCGCGACATCCGGCCCGCCGATCCGGCGTCACCGCAGGCCGGCGCCCTGCCGCCCGCTTCCCGACAGCAGGTCCCGCGCGAGCAGTTCCTCACTCTCCGTAGCACCTCCCGCACGCCGGGTGCGCACCCACGCGCGCTTCAGCAGCAGGTGCACCTCCGCCTCCCAGGTGAACCCCATACCGCCGTACACCTGGAGACAGTCGCGGGCGCCGCGCACGGCGGCCTCGTCGGCGAGGAGCCGGGCGGCCGCGACGTCGGCCGGGTCGACGGTGACGGCCGCCGCGTGGACGGCCGCACGGGCCACCTCCACCCGCACCCACAGGTCGGCGCACAGGTGTTTGACGGCCTGGAACGCGCCGACGGGCCGGCCGAACTGCTCGCGTGTCCGGGCGTGTTGCACGGCGAGCTCGCACGCGCGCGTGGCCGTGCCGAGCTGTTCGGCGGCGGTCAGGAGGACCGCGACGGGATCCGGGGCCCCCCGGGCGGGGACCCGGTGCAGTGGCGTCAGGGGATCCACCGACCGCACGGCCACGGCCCCCTCCGCCTCCCCCAGGACCACGTCCGCCTCGTCCAGCCACTCCACCAGCCCGCCGTCGACGGCCGCCACGACCGTCTCCCCGGTGGCCGCCCCCGGCGTCCCGCCCGCCGCGAGATGGGTGGCCACCAGCGGACCCGGCAGGAGTGCCCGGCCCGCCTCCTCGAAGGCCAACACCGCCTCGGGCAGCCCGAGTCCGACCCCGCCGTCCGCCTCCGGCAGCCGCAGCGCGAAGAACCCGGCGTCCCCGAGCTCCCGCCACAGCGCCCGGTCCAGTACCGGCCGCTCGACGGCCGCGCGCAGCTCCCCGGGGCCGAACCGCCGGGCCAGCACGGCCCGCACGCCGTCCCGCAGCGCCCGCTGGTCCTCCGTCAGTCGAAAACGCATCGCGCAGCCTCACCGCCCCTTCGGCAGCCCCAGGATCCGCTCGCCCACGATGTTCCGCTGGACCTGCGAGGTCCCGGCCGCGATGGTGTACGACAGCGACGACAGCCGGTCGAGCACCCAGGGCCGGTCCAGGTCGAGGGCGCCGTCGCCGAGGACGTCGGCGGCGGCGTCGTACAGCTCCTGGCGCGCGTGCGAGTACCTCAGTTTGAAAACCGAACCCCTGACGCCGGGCACACCGCCCGTGGCCTGCGCCTCGCTCACGTTCCACTGCGTGAGCCGCCACAGCGCCCGGAACTCGGCGTTGAGCCGGCCGAGCCGCCGCCGCAGCGCGGGATCGTCCCAGCGCCCGTTGCGCCGCGCCTCGCCGGCGAGTTCGCCGAGCACGCGGCGGCAGGCGACGACCTCGCCCACGAAGGCGGTGCCGCGCTCGAAGGACAGGGTCACCATCGTCACCCGCCAGCCGTCGTTCTCCTCGCCCACCCGGTTCGCGACCGGCACCCGCACCTCGTCGAGGAACACCTCGGCGAACTCGGCGGACCCGGCGAGCGTGCGCAGCGGCCGTACGGTGACGCCGGGCGCGTCCATCGGCATGGCGAGCCAGGTGATGCCGCGGTGCCGGGGCGCCCGCGGGTCCGTGCGGACCAGCAGCTCGCACCAGTCGGCGACTTCGGCGTGCGAGGTCCAGATCTTGGAGCCGCTCACCACGTAGTGGTCTGCGTCGCGCCACGCGCGCGTGCGCAGGGAGGCGAGGTCGGAACCGGCGCCGGGCTCGCTGAAGCCCTGGCACCAGACCTCCTCGCCGCGCAGGATCGGCGGCAGCCAGCGGGCCCGCTGGGCGTCCGTGCCCTCGGCGGCGACGGTCGGACCGGCGTGCAGCAGCCCGACGAAGTTCGCGCCCACGTAGGGCGCGCCCGCCTTCTCCGTCTCCTCCAGGAAGATCAGACGGACGCCCGGCGGGGCGTCCCAGTGCACGTGCGCGTACCCCGCCTCGTACAGCATCCGCTGCCAGCCGAGGTCGTAGGCCCTGCGGGCCGGCCAGTCCTCCGGGGACGGCTTCGCCGGCAGCGTCGGGAGCGCCTTGGCCAGCCACTCGCGCAGGCGGGCCCGGAACTCCGCCTCCTCCGGTGCGTCCGCGAGGTCCATCAGCGGCTCGGGCCGAGGTCGCCGTCGGGGCCGGGGGCACGGCCGGGGTGGGGAGCGCGGCCGGCGCCGGCTCCGGTGCCGCCGTCGGGCGCACGGTCGAGGTCGAGGCCGAGCATGCGGATCGCGTTGCCGCGCATCAGCTTGTGCACCGTCTCGTCGTCGAGGCCCTTCACATGGTCGAGGGCGACCTCCTTGGTGTGCGGGAACGTCGAGTCGACGTGCGGGTAGTCGGTCTCGAAGGTGGCGTTGTCCCGGCCGACGACGTCGATCGAGGCCACGCCGTGCTTGTCGCGGAAGAAGCAGCAGAAGATCTGCCGGTAGTAGTACGTCGACGGCGGCTCGGGGACCAGGTCGCGGACCCCGCCCCAGGCGCGGTGCTCCTCCCAGACGTCGTCGGCGCGTTCCAGGGCGTACGGCACCCAGCCCATCTGCCCCTCCGAATAGGCCAGTTTCAGCGTCGGGAACTTCACCAGGACCCCGCTGAAGAGGAAGTCCATCATCGAGGCCATGGCGTTGTTGAAGGACAGCGACGCCTGGACGGCGGGCGGGGCGTCCGGGGACGCTGCCGGCATCTGCGAACTGCTGCCGATGTGCATGTTGATCACCGTCCCGGTCTCCTGGCAGACCGCGAAGAACGGGTCCCAGTAGCCGGAGTGGATGGACGGCAGGCCCAGGTAGGTGGGGATCTCGGAGAAGGTCACCGCGCGCACCCCGCGGGCGGCGTTGCGCCGGATCTCCGCCACCGCGAGGTCGATGTCCCACAGCGGGATCAGGCACAGCGGGATGAGCCGCCCGCCGCTGTCCCCACACCACTCCTCGACCATCCAGTCGTTGTAGGCGCGCACACAGGCCAGGGCGACCTCCTTGTCGTGCGCCTCGGCGAAGGTCTGCCCGCAGAAGCGGGGGAAGGTCGGGAAGCAGAGCGAGGCCTCGACGTGGTTGAGGTCCATGTCCGCCAGCCGCGCCCTGGGGTCCCAGCACCCCCGCCGCATCTCCGCCCGCGTGATGCCCTCCAGCGTCATCTCGTCGCGGTCGAAGCCCACGGCGGCGATGTTGCGCTTGTACGGGAACTTCAGGTCCTCGTAGATCCACCAGTCGGTGGGCTGGCCGGCCGGGTCCATCGTGATCTGGTACTTGCCGCCGACGTAGGCCAGCTCGCCGATCCCGGCGGTGAGGGGCTGAGGGCCGCGGTCGCGGTACTTCCGCGGCAGCCAGGTCTCGAAGAGGTGCGCGGGCTCGATGACGTGGTCGTCGACGCTGATGATGCGGGGCAGTTCGGTCATGGGTCCCCTCCGCCTGGCGGACGCGTCCTGATGGACCGTTGCTGGTGGGCCGTGGTGGGCCGTCGTGGGCTGTTGCTGGCGGGCTGTGCCGATGGACCTTTTCCGGCGAGCCGACTCCGATGGAGGTCTTGCGAGCGCCGCCCGAACCGGGCGATTCATGGGTAACTGACGGTTCGTCAGATCGGCCTCTCGCCCAGCAGGCTAGTCCGCACCCCCTGGACCGACAAGGCGACGAGCCCTACGCTCTGCCCACAATCTGACTGACCGTCAGCTCTTGGGGGTTCGCCGTGACCGACACCGCCCACGCCCTGAGCGCGTCCCGCACGCTCTGGGACCTGCTCGCCCGCCGCGCCGCCCTCACCCCCGACCGTCCGGTCCTCCTCCAGGGCGACCGCGTCCTGACCTTCGGCGCCCTGCGCGAGCGCGCCGAACGCACCGCGGCCGGCCTGTACGAGAGGGGCGTACGCCCCGGCACGGTCGTCGCCTGGCAGCTCCCCACCCGCCTGGAGACGGCCGTCCTGACCTTCGCGCTGGCCCGCCTGGGCGCCGTGCAGAGCCCGGTCATCCCGTTCTACCGCGACCGCGAGGTCGGTTTCGCGCTGCGCGAGTCCAGGGCGGAGTACTTCGCCGTGCCGGGTGTCTGGCGCGGCTTCGACCACGGCGAGATGGCGCGGCGACTGGGCGCCAAGGGCGTCTTCGAGGCCTACGACGACCTCCCGGACGGCGACCCGGCCGTCCTGCCCGCCCCGCCCGCCGACGGCACGTCCGTCCGCTGGATCTACTGGACCTCCGGGACCACCTCCGATCCCAAGGGAGTGCTGCACACGGACCGTTCGCTGATCGCGGGCGGCTCCTGCCTCGCCCACGCGCTGCGCCTCTCCGCCGACGACGTCGGCTCCATGGCCTTCCCCTACGCCCACATCGCCGGCCCCGACTACACCGTCATGCTGTTGCTGTACGGCTTCCCGGCGGTGATGTTCGAGCACTTCGCGCTGCCGGACGCGCTGACCGAGTACCGGCGGCACGGGGTGACGGTGGCGGGCGGCTCGACGGCGTTCTACTCGATGTTCCTCGCCGAGCAGCGCAAGCGGCCGGACACGAGGCTGATCCCCACCCTGCGCCTGCTGGCCGGCGGCGGGGCTCCCAAGCCGCCCGAGCTGTACCACTCCGTCGTCCGCGAGATGGGCGTACAGCTCACCCACGGGTACGGGATGACCGAAGTCCCGATGATCACCATGGGCTCGCCCGACGACACCCCGGAGAACCTGGCGACGACGGAGGGGCGGCCTCCGGAGGGGATGCGGATCCGCATCGTCGACGGCGAGGTGCGCCTGCGCGGCGAGGCGGTATGCAGCGGCTACCTGGACCCGTCCCAGACGGCGGAGGCCTTCGACGAGGAGGGCTTCCTGCGCACCGGCGACCTCGGGCACCTCACGGACGAGGGCCATCTGGTCCTCACCGGCCGCCTGAAGGACGTCATCATCCGGAAGGGCGAGAACGTGTCGGCGAAGGAGATCGAGGACCTGCTGCACACCCACCCGGCCGTCGGGGACGTGGCCGTGATCGGACTCCCGGACGCGGAGCGAGGGGAACGGGTCTGCGCGGTGGTCGAACGCGCGGAGGCGGGCCGGCGGTTGACCCTGGAGACGGTGACGTCCTACCTCCGCGCGAAAGGCCTCTCCCCGCACAAGCTGCCGGAACAGCTGGAACTGGTGGACGCGCTGCCCCGCAACGAGACGCTGCGGAAGGTACTGAAGTACAAGCTGCGGGAGAGGTTCTCGGAGGGGTGAGGCTCCTCCGCCCACAGCGGAGATGGCCTCTCACCCCACCGAGCGGCCCTCAGACGGGCGGGCAACGCCCGCGGAATCCGAGGCGAACCGAGCCAGGCGGGCGGGCGAACACCCCCGGGACCCGGGGCGAAGCCCCGAAGAAAGGCGACTCCCCACCCGACCGAGCCAGGCAGGCGGGCGGGCGAACTCCCCCGGGGCCCGGGGCGGAGCCCCGAAGAGAGGGGACTCCTCACCCGACCGAGTCGGGCGGGCGGGCAACGCCCCCCGGGGGCCGGGGCGGAGCCACGAGGAGGGCTACTCCGGGACAGTGAAGTAGCGGGCGAACGCCGGGACGATCTCCGCCTCGCCGACCTTCCCGTCCGCGTCGGCGTCGAGGGCCGCGGCGGCTGCCCGGGCGGTCTCCTCGGTCGCGCCGAGGGCCCTCAGGCCCCGTACGGTGTCCTCGACGGTGGCGCGGCCGTCGCCGTCGGCGTCGGCGATGTCGAGCGCGGCGTGCAGGAAGGGCCGGGCGATCTCGGCGAACCGGTCGGGGTTGTCGCGCAGGCGCTTGACCGCGCCGTGGACGAACTCGTCGCGGGTGATGCGCTGGTCGCCGTCCCGGTCCGCGATCCCGGCCATGCCCTGCCAGAACGCCTCCGCACCGGCGTACAGGGCCTGCCCCTTGTCCGACCGGGCCGGCGTACCGAACTCGGCGAGCAGCGCCTTGGCGGCGGCGCCGAAGTCCTCGCGGTCGATGTAGCCGTTGCCGTCCTGGTCGAAGGTGGCGAACCGGCCGGCGATCCTGCGCTCGTACTCGCTGCTGACCATGTCTCCTCGGGCCGCCTTACATCTCGCGTGGGGGTGCTTCCGCCAGGGAGCGTACGACGCCGACGACGCTCCGGCAGCGGGAAGGTGACGGTTGTGCCAAGACCGGGGGAATTTCGGGACAGGCGTGTGGCCGAGCCGTGATGTGATCCACCGTCGGACACGGAAGCGGTGGTGGCGCGTGTCACAGCGGTGCCGGCAACGCTGCCGGGCGCCTGAGGGAGTTCGCCGCGGCCGAAGGCACGCCGAAGGGTCCGGTCGGCACGCGTTCCGGCACGGTTCTGGCATATGCGGCTATTTTCCGGCGCAGTTCGGGCGGGCCGCGGGGCCGATCCCGTCTACGCCGACAGCGGCTCCGTGCCGTCGTCCACGGCCTCCGCGACATCGCCGTAGACGTCGAAGAGCCGGCGCACGCCCAACGCGCCGAGGACCCGGTTGACATGGGAGTCCTCCACGGCACCGCGCGCCGGAAGGATCAGGCGCAGGCGGCCTTGGCAGGATCGGATGAGGCGACGGGCGGCGATGAGGACGCCGACGCCGCTGGAGTCGCAGAAATGCACCTCGGAGAGGTCGAGGACGAGGTCGTGGCGGCCCTCGGCCACCGCGTCGTGGACCCGCTGCCGCAACAGGGGCGACGTCACCAGGTCCAGCTCGCCCGACACATGGAGCACGGCCCATTCGCCCCGCTCGCCGCCGGTCACTTTGAAGGCCACCACCACGCCCTTCGCTCGCCGTAAACGGAAGCCGTCCCTTCGCTTCCTTGCAGCGCGGCTGCCCAGCGGCGTTGCCCCGAAACACGGGGCGGAAAACGGACGCTTGAGGAAAGAGGCTTGTTCCAGTCGTATTCAGTCCTGTTCGATCACTGTCGATCAGGACTGAATAGACACGATCGGGCCTGATCAATCGTCCCCACGGGTAGGCGAGGCCTATACCACCCCCCGACGGGCAGGGGGCGCACATTGGAACAAAGGGGCGTGCGGTGCCGGACGTGCCGACTACATTCGAGCTGACGGTGGACGCACGCTGGACGCGGACAGGAGCACGGTGAGGGGGCCGTATGGCGAAGAAGGACGCACCGCCCCGCTGGGACCGCAAAATGCAGCAGCGGCTCGCGCGCGGCGAGGCGGCCGCTCTCGGCGAGCTCTATGACCGATTCGCTTCGCTCGTGCACGGTCTCGCCCACCGCGTGCTCGGAGATGAACGAGCCGCCGACGGCATCACCCGCGAGGTCTTCGCCCACGTCTGGGAGCACCCCGACGCCTACGACCCCCGGCAGGGCCCCCTGCGCACCTATGTGGCCGCGCTGACCCACCACCTGGCCGTGCGGAAACTGCGCGCCACCGAGACCGCGGCCCTCGCCCACGGCGGCCCGGGCACCGCGGAGGAACTGGAGGACAAGGTCCGTCACGCCTCCGTCGCCGCCCGCGCCGACTACATCGTCCAGTCCATGCCGGCCCCGCTGCGCGCCGCCCTCGAACTGGCGTACTTCCAGCGCCGTGACTACCGCCAGACCGCCGTGGACCTCGGCGTGACCGAGGACGAGGCCCGCCGCCGCCTCCGCCTCGGACTGCAACTGCTGTCCACGGCCCACGACGCCGCCGCGCCCGGAGCGCCGCCCGGCTACGGAGGTGCGGCATGAGCGGCCCGGATCGCTTCGGGGCGTACGGCGAGGGCCGGGGCGACGGCAAGGACGAGGAAGGGGAGTTCCCGACCCGGGGGACGGGGGCGCCCGGCGGTCCGCCCGACGCCGAAGGCGGCGACGCCGACAGCGGCCACCACCACGACGGCCGCACCGGCCACGGCGACGACCACGGTGACGGCACCGGCGACGACACCCCTGCGCGCCCGCTCCCCGTCCCCGGCCGGACCCCCCGCATCCCCACTCCCCGCGCCTCCGTGGAGGACGGCGGACTGCCGCTGCCGGATTTCGTGGACCCCGCGCCTCCCCGGCTCGAGCACCCGGTGCTCAAGTCGCTGCTGGGCGCGTGGGCGCTGGCCGCCTGCTCGGCCGAGGAGACCGCCGCCGTCGAGGATCACCTCGGCGGCTGCGGCGCCTGCGCCGACGAGGCCCGGCGGCTGCGCGAGGCGGTCGGCCTGCTCCAGCGGCCCGAGAGCCTCGACCTCGACCCCGGCCTGCGCACCCGCGTCCTGGACGGCTGCCTGGACCGGCGCCCGCCCCGCATCCCGGTTCCCGGGTGGGCGATGCCGTACGACGCCGAGACCGCGCGCCTGGACGCCCTGCTCCAGGACTTCGGGGACGCCGAGTGGCACGCGCCCGTCCGGCTGCGCTGGTTCCGCGGCGAGGGCGGGGTGAACCGGCGTACGACCGTCGCCGGCGTGATCGCGCATCTGCTCGCGGTGGACGGTCTGGTCGCCGTCGCGCTGGGCCTTGACGACCCGCTCGCCGGCGACAGGCCCGGCGACAAGCCGGCCGGGACGCCCGCCGAGCGCACGGAGGCGTTCTGGGAGGCCTCGCACTTCCCGCCGACGCGTTCCGTGCGGGGGCCGTGGCGGGAGCAGGCCCACGCCCTCGTCCGCACGGTCTCCTTCACCGGCGCCGGCCCGGGCACCCTGCCGGTCTCGTACGGCGACTTCGAACTGCCGCTGCGGGACGCGCTGCTCGACCGGGCCTTCGAGTGCTGGGTGCACGCCGAGGACATCGCGGAGGCCGTGGACTACCCGTACGCGCCGCCCGCGCCGCGCCACCTCCACGACATGATCGACCTGGCCGCCCGCATGCTGCCCGGCGTCCTCGCCGAACGCCGCCGCGCGGGGCTCACCGCACCGGTGTCCAGCCGGCACCTGGTCGCCGCCGGACAGCCCGGCCGCAGCCTGCGGCTGGAGATCGAGGGGCTGGGCGGCGGCGAGTGGCTCATCCCGCTGGACTCCCCCGGCGCGGTGGGCTCCGCCGACCACCAGGTCGCCCATGTCGCCCTGGACGACGTGGAGTTCTGCAAGCTGGCCGCGGGCCATGTGTCACCGGAGGAGGCCGCGGCCGGTCAGGTGGGCGACCGGGCGGCGATCAGGGAGGTCCTGTCCGCGGCGGCGTCCCTGAGCCGGATGTAGCGGGGGGTCGGAGCCGAGGCGCGGCGCGGGGCCGTCGTCGTGCGTGCGGATCCGCGGTGGGGGCGCGAGCGGCGCCCGGGCCCCGCGGACCGGCGACGGCCTACGCGAAGACGACCGTGCGCCGCCCGTTCAGCAGGATGCGGCGTTCCGCATGCCACTTCACGGCCCGCGCCAGCGCCTGGCACTCCACGTCCCGGCCGACCGCGACCAGTTGGTCCGGTGTGACGTCGTGCCCCACCCGCTCGACCTCCTGCTCGATGATCGGCCCCTCGTCGAGGTCGGCGGTGACGTAGTGCGCCGTCGCGCCGATCAGCTTCACGCCCCGCGCGTGCGCCTGGTGGTACGGCTTCGCGCCCTTGAAGCTCGGCAGGAAGGAGTGGTGGATGTTGATGATCCGCCCACTGAGCTGCTTGCACAGGTCGTCGGAGAGGACCTGCATGTAACGGGCGAGGACCACCAGCTCGACGTTCTCCCCGCGGACGATCTCCAGGAGTTGCGCCTCGGCCTCGGGCTTGTTGTCCCTGGTCACCGGGATGTGGTGGAAGGGGATGTCGTACGAGGCCACCAGCTCGGCGAAGTCGGTGTGGTTGGAGACCACCGCCGCGATCTCCACCGGCAGTGCGCCGATGCGGGCGCGGAACAGCAGGTCGTTCAGGCAGTGGCCGAACTTGCTGACCATCAGGACGATGCGCATCTTCTCGTCGGCCCGGTGGATCTGCCAGTCCATGTGGAAGGAGTCACCGATCGCCGCGAAGCTCGCCCGCAGCTTGTCCACGGTCACCGGCGCCTCCGCCGAGAAGTGGACGCGCATGAAGAACAGTCCCGTGTCGTGGTCGCCGAACTGCTGGCTGTCCTCGATGTTGCAACCGGTCATGAAGAGGTAGCTCGACACGGCGTGCACGATGCCCTGCTTGTCGGGGCAGGACAGGGTGAGGACGTACTGGTCGGCGGGGGTGGCCGCGGCTCGGGTGGACTGCTCACTCATGCAGGACAGGGTCTCATGACGGTACGGGCCCGGCGGAACCCCGTCCGCAGGGCGGACCGGTGGCGGGCGCCCTCATCGGCCCCGTGGGCCCTCGCGGTTCGACGCCGACTCGGACCCGTGAACCCGCGCGCTCGACGCGGACTCGGACCCGTGGACCCGTGCGGTCCTACGCGGACCTCGTGAGGATCCGCAGCACCTCGAGGGTGCGCGGCGGCGCGTCCGGGTCCTCCCCGTCGGCCACGGCCATGCGGACGTGCGCGTCGCGGGCCGCCCGCACCGCCTCCGGCCACGCCTGGTGGTCGAGGTAGGCGGAGACCGGCGCGTCCGGGCCGACCTGGTGCATGATCCGCAGCACCCGCAGCACGGCCGTGTCGACGAGCGCCGCCTCCTGGGAGTCGCGGAATATCGTGCCGACGTACTTCTCCGCGGACCAGTTGTCCAGCCAGGTGTCCTCGACCAGGCGGTACACGGCGTCGGTGACGTCGCCGTACCCGTCCACGCCGGCCAGCCAGACGTCCCGCTGGAACACCGGATCGGAGAGCATGTGCAGCGCGGAGCGCACATTGCTGCGCCAGCGCCACCACGGCATGTCGTTGAGTGGCATGCCGCCCATGGTGGATGAGCGACGGCCGCGACGGGAAGAGTTCTCCGAACCTTGTTGCACGGTCATCGATCGTACGTTCCGCGTCCCCGGCGCCTCAGCCGCCCCTGCAATTCACCTGCACGTCACCGGCCGTTGACCGAGGGTCACTCCCGGGTTATCGATGTGACGGAATCGTGTGTGCCCATGACCGGCAGGCGACGTCCGCGAAGCACCTTCCTCCCCAGGTTCCTCCGCAGCAGCAGATCTGCCAGAGCCACCGCCCTGTCGGCGGGAGCTCTGGCGGCGTGTGCGTCACTCGCCGCCGGATGCGGGATCGTCCCCGGTACCACGGGGGGTTCCGGGGACGATCCGATCGTCGTCATGACCTGGGCCCCCGAGGGCACGGCCGCGACCAACAAGCCCGGAATGCCCGCCTTCGCCCGCGCCTACGCCCGCTGGGTCAACGCCCACGGCGGGCTGGGCGGCCGCGAACTGACCGTCCTGACCTGCAACGACCACAACGACACCGTGGACGCCGCGCAGTGCGCCCGCCGCGCGATCAAGGAGGGCGCGGTCGCGGTCGTCGGCTCCTACAGCCAGCACTCCGAGTCCTTCCTCCCGCACCTGGAGGGCGCCGGCATCCCCTACATCGGGGGCTACGGCGTCACGAACGCCGAATTCACCAGCCCGCTCTCCTACCCCGTCAACGGCGGCCAGCCCGCGCTGCTGGCCGGTCTGGGCAGGGAACTCTCCGCGGTCTGCGGCCCCGTCTCGCTCGTCCGCCCCGACACCATCGCGGGCGACGCCCTGCCCGTCATGCTCGACGCCGGGCTGAAGGCGGGCGGGCACGAAGCCGCGGACGACCAGCGGGCGGCGGAGGACGCCGCCGAGTACTCCGCGCAGGCCGAGACGGCCCTGGAGCACGCGGCCGGAGACACCGGCGAGAAGGGGTGCGTGGTGCCCGCGCTCGGCGACCGGACCCGCACCTTCATGGACTCCTTCCGCCGCAGCCGCGGGGACCACCCCGCCGTGCGCACCGCCACCGTGCTCGGCAGCGTCGACCAGACGGTCATCAACTCCACCGGCGGCGCGTCGAGTCCCTTCGAGGGGGCGTACGTCACCGGCTGGTACCCGGTGGCGAGCGACACCCGCTGGGACGCGATGAAGAAGGTCATCAGCGAGCAGGCCTTCTCCGACACCCGGATCGACGCGGCGGACACCGGGGTGCAGACCACCTGGATCGCCTACACCGTGTTCCGGCAGGTCGTGGAGTCGCTGGGCGGCGGCGAGGTGACCGCCGACAGCGTGCGCGACGCGCTGGACGACGGGCTGAGGATCAGCACGGGCGGGCTCACGCCCGAACTGCGGTGGGGGTTCACCGACAAGCTCGCCTCGATCGGCTTCCCGCGCCTGGTCAACGCCGACGTCACCCTCCAGACGGTGCGGAAGGGCCAGCTCGTGGCCGCCAAGAACGGCTTCGTCGACGTGACGAAGACGCTGGAGAACGCGGACGTCGACTGAGCGGCGCCCGCCTCACGTCAGAGCTGGGTCGGCTGGCGCTGCGTCAGGCCGTACGTCTTCGCTATCTCGTTCCACAACTTCGCGGCCTGGGTCTTCTGGGCGCTGGCCGTGCCGCTCGCCCGGTTGCCGGCCTGCGTCTGGGCCGTGGTGCGGGCCTGGCCCTTCCTGCAGTTCTTCTTGTCCCCGGCGACCTGGTCCGCCCAGGCCGCGTAGTGGTTGTCGGCGGACGCCGAGGCCTGCCACGCCTTGGTGAGGGCGGTGGTCAGGGCGGCGTGGTTCGGGAGCTTGTCGACGCTCAGCCCCGACAGCTTGGTCACCAGCTCGTTGCGCTGCTTCGCCGCGTCCCGCAGGTCCGAGGCGGCCTGCGCGAGGTTGCCGCACTTCTTCACGTCGGCCACCGCGCTGATCACACTGGCCCGGCTGCTGCCGCTGTCGGCGAGCAGCTTGTCCAGCGCGATCGCCTGCTGTTCGGCCGGATCGGCGGCGGACGCCGACGGGGAGGCCTCGGTGGCGGGAGCGGACGCGGCGACGGTCTTGTTGTCGTCGCCCTGGTCGCCGCCGCCTCCGCCGGCGAGCAGCGCACCCGCGCCGATCCCGACGACCGCGATACCGACCCCGACCGCCGCGAACAACGGCAGCCGCGACCCGGTACGGCCTCCCCGGCCGCGCCCGTGATCGTCGTCGTCCCGTATCGCGCGCGAGGGCCGGGCGGGGCCGCCGGTCCCGGCACCGTGACCGCCGTGGCCGCCGCCGTGAGGGCCGCCGTGTCCGGCACCGTAACCGCCGTGTCCGGCGGCGGCTCCCGGCTCCGCGAACCGCGGCAAATGCTGCGTGGAGGCGGCCGGTCCGTCACCCGCCGGCCCGTTCCTGAAGAGGTTCTCGAACTCCGCGGGCGGCTGCCGCTCCCCGTCGCCCCCGCCGTACGGCGTACGGCCGGTCACCGGCGGGATGTACTGCGTGGCGTCGGCGTCGGGGTGGGACGCCCCGGGCAGAGGGCCGCCCGCGCCCGGGTAGGAGGGGTCACCCGGGTACGCCGGGGCACCGGGGTGCGAGGGAGCGCCCGGGAAGGAGCCGGCGGGCCGGGCACCGGCGCCCGGCATCGGGCCCGGGCCTCTCTGGGCGGTGCTGCCGAGGAAGTGGGTCGACTCCGACGGGGTTTCCGGGGGCAGGGCGCCCGGGCCGACCGGCGGCAGGTACTGCGTCGCGCCCTCGTCCACGGGGGCGGCCGTGACCGGCGGTATGTACTGCGTCGCGCCCTCGTTCACCGGCGTGGCAGGGACCGGCGATATGTACTGCGTCGCGCCGTCGTCCACCGGCGTGACAGGGACCGGCGATATGTACTGCGTCGCGCCGTCGTCCACCGGCGTCACAGGGACCGGCGATATGTACTGCGTGACGCCCCCGTCGGCGGGCGGCGGCAGGGGCGCGGACGGGGCGCCGTGCCCGTACGACGACGGGGCCGGGGCGCCCTCCGGCGGCAGCGGGGCGCCGCCCGGGCGGGACGCGGAGCCCCACCCGTCGGGGCCGGTCGGCCGCGGAGTGTGCCACCCCTGCTGCTCCGTCGGCAGCGGCCAGCCCTGGCCGGCGGAGCCCGGCTGCTGCTGTTCCGGGCCCCACGGCTGCCCCCAGGTCTGCCCGCCGGGCGGCGCGGAGGCGGGCGGCGCCTGCTGCCCGTACTGCTGCCCGCCGTCGTGGGCACCGCTCCTCATGCCCGGCAGCAGGGGTTCCCCGCCGTCGGAGGGCAGCACGATGCCTTCGTGCGCGGGCCGCGCCGAGGGCTCCTCGCCCTGTCCACTCTGCGTCACCGGGACTCCTACTGATGGGGGACCTTCGGAATCGTCGGCTCACGCTACCGGGTCCCCGGAACCCCGTGCCACGCACCTCAGAACGTGAGCTCCCTCCCAAATGCCTCCAGTGACGGAACCGGAGCGCCGTGCGCTGTGTCCGCCGGGCCATCGCGCGACCGCGGCCGGTGCCCCGGCCGTCGACGCCCGGTGGCCCGTCCTCTCACGCGGCGGCCTGCAGCTCCAGGCGCGCCCCGAACTCCCTGACCACCGGCTCCTCCCGGAACGGCTCCAGCCGCTGCTGGAGGTCCTCCAGGTACTCCGCGCCCCGGTCGGAGCGGAGGGTCTCCAGCAGTTCCACCGCCTTCAGACCGGTGGCGCAGGCCTGTTCCACCTCTCGCTGCTGCACCTGCGCGGTGGCCAACAGCACATATCCGATGGCCCGCCGCCGCGCCCGGCTCTCCGGGTGCCCGGCCAGGGACTGCTGCGCGCACCGCGCCGCCGCCTCCGCCTGTCCCAGGTCGCGATGGCAGTGCGCCAACTCGTCGGCCAGGTAGGCCTCGTCGAAGTGCGCGATCCACGCCGGGTCGTCCCCGGAGGACGGATCGGCCGCCTCCAGCGCCGACAGCGCCCGCCCCGAGGCCAGTTGCGCCGCCCGCGCGTCGCCCATGAGCGCGTGTCCGCGCGCCTCGGCCGCGTGGAACATCGCCTCGGTCCGCGGTGTCACGCGCCCCCGCGCGCCCTCCTGCGCCGCGCGCGCCAACTGGGCGATCTCCCGCGGGTTTCCGAGCTGGGCCGCGAGGTGGCTCATGGAGGCGGCGAGCACATAGCCGCCGTAACCGCGGTCGCCCGCCGCCTGGGCGAGGCGCAGGGCCTGGATGTAGTAGCGCTGGGCCAGGCCGGGTTGGCCGGTGTCGACGGCCATGTAGCCCGCCAGCTCCGTCAGGCGGGCCACGGCCGCGAACAGTTCACGCCCCACAGACTCCCGGTAGGAGCCGGCGAGCAGCCCGGAGACGACGCTGTTGAGGTAGTGCACGACGACCGGACGCACATGTCCGCTGCCGTACTGGTGGTCCAGGTCGACCAGCGCCTGGGTCATCGCCCGCACGGCCGCCACGTCGGACAGGCCCACCCGGGGACCCGCCGAACGCGCCACCTGGGCGTCGGGTGAGGAGATCAGCCAGTCGCGGCTCGGCTCGACCAGCGCCGAGGCGGCCACGGACGACCCGGAGAGGAAGTCCCGGCGGCCCACGTCACTGCGCCACAACTCGCAGACCTGCTCGATGGCCCCCAGCACCGTCGGCGAGAACTGGAGACCGACACCCGACGCGAGGTTCTTGCCGTTGGCCATGCCGATCTCGTCGATCGTGACCGTACGGCCGAGTTTGCGGCCCAGGGCCTCGGCGATGATCGCCGGCGCACGGCCCCGTGGCTGCTGCCCGCGCAGCCAACGGGCCACGGAGGTCTTGTCGTAGCGCAGGTCGAGGCCGTGTTCGGCGCCGCACATGTTGACGCGGCGGGCGAGTCCGGCGTTCGAGCATGCCGCTTCCTGGATGAGCGCCTGCAGCCGTTCGTTGGGCTGCCGCGCGACGAGAGGCCTTGCGGCCATGGCACTACCCCCTGTGTCCTGGCGGCTCGCCTTCGGCTCGCTCGCCATGTGACTGCGGTGCCTTCCCGCGCACCGAGTTGACGTGTCTTCCACCGATTGGTTCCGGCCGTGAAGATCAATGCCCCGCGAACAGGGCGAAAATGCGAGGCATGCGCGGATTGCCGGGGTAAAGGCGGAAGCCGACCCCCAAGCGTGACTACCCGCTCCCGCGCTCATTCCTCCCGCGCGCCCCCAGCCATGCACCCATGCGCCCCGGCCGGTGAACGGATGCTCTCCCCCCGCGCACACGGGCGTGCGTAACCCCTGGTGACGCCCAGAGTTGTGCTCATCGTGGAAGAGACCATCGTGGGCACCGAAGCCACCCAGATCCCGAAGCAGCGCGGGAATTCGCTGCTGGACACCGCTGTGCGCTACGCCGAGGAGCGTCACTGGGACGTCTTCCCCGGCACCTGGCTCGAAGCCGTCGACGGCGTGCAGCGGTGCTCCTGCGGCGACGCGGCGTGTCCGGCGCCCGGCGCGCACCCCTCACGGGAGGACTGGGCGACGCAGGCGACGGGCAGTGCGACCGTCGCGCGCCGGATGTGGCAGAAGCAGCCGACGGCATCGATCCTGCTGCCCACCGGGCGCACGTTCGACGCGATCTCCGTGGCGGAGACGGCGGGTTTCCTGGCGTTGGCACGGATGGAGCGGATGGAGTTGACGCTGGGGCCGGTGACGTTGACGCCGGACCGCCGGATGCACTTCTTCGTCCTGCCCGGCGCGGCGGTGAAGGTTCCGGATCTGGTGCGCAAGCTCGGCTGGTCTCCGGGGTCGCTGGACCTCGTGGCGTTGGGCGAGGGCGCGTACGTGGCCGCGCCGCCCACGCGGTTCGGGTCGCGGGGCGCCGTGCAGTGGGCCTGCCGGCCGACTCCGGCGAACCGGTGGCTGCCGGACGCGGAGGAGTTGATTTCGCCGCTCGCCTATGCGTGCGGCAGGGACCGGTAGGGGCGCCCCCCGGCCCCGGGGGCGCTCGCCGTCGGCGGGTGCGGGTCGTGCGTGATGGCTCGCGCAGTCCTCGCGCCCCTTTCGGCGCGCCCGGCCCGCCGTAGGGTTCGGGCATGACCTCGGAAGCAGTCGTGGGTGCCGCCGCCGTACGGGTGCGTGGGCTCTGGAAGCGGTTCGGGCAGCAGGTCGCCGTGGCCGGGATCGATCTGGATCTGCCGGCGGGGAAGTTCATCGGGCTCGTCGGGCCCAACGGGGCCGGAAAGACCACCACGTTGTCGATGGTGACCGGGTTGCTGCGGCCCGACCAGGGGAGCGTCGAGGTCGTCGGACACGACGTGTGGCGTGATCCGGTGGAGGTGAAGGCGCGGATCGGGGTGCTGCCCGAGGGGCTGCGGCTGTTCGAGCGGCTGTCCGGGCGCGAACTGCTCGGGTACAGCGGCCGGTTGCGCGGGCTCCCCGGCGACGAGGTCGACAAGCGGGCCGCGCAACTTCTCGACGTCCTCGACCTGGCCGGCGCCCAGCACAAGCTCGTCGTCGACTACTCGACCGGCATGCGGAAGAAGATCGGCCTCGCGGCGGCGCTGCTGCACAACCCCGAAGTGCTCTTCCTCGACGAGCCGTTCGAGGGCGTCGACCCCGTCTCCGCGCAGACCATCCGCGGAGTGCTGGAGCGGTACACCGCGTCCGGCGCGACGGTCGTCTTCTCCTCGCACGTCATGGAGCTCGTCGAGTCGCTGTGCGACTGGGTGGCGGTGATGGCGGCGGGCCGCATTCGCGCCCACGGGCCCCTGGCGGAGGTCCGCGGGTCCGCCCCCTCCCTGCAGCAGGCGTTCCTCGAACTCGTCGGTGCGCGGGGGCGGGACGCCGGCTCCCACCTCGACTGGCTGGGCGGCGGCTCCCGGTGAGCGGCCTGACCTCCACCGTCGTACGGCTGAAGTGGTCGCTGCTGCGCAACGGGCTGCGGCAGTCCACGGGACGGCGGGCGGCGTACGTCGCGTCCGCGGTGGCGACCCTGCTGTTCGCCGCGCTGCAGTTGGCCGGGCTCATCGCCCTGCGGGGGCACGCGCACGCCGCGTCGCTGGTGGTGCTCCTGGTCGCGGTCCTGGGGCTGGGGTGGGCGGTGATGCCGCTGTTCTTCCCCGACGGTGACGAGACGCTCGATCCCACCCGGCTGGTGATGCTGCCGCTGCGGCCCCGGCCGCTGGTGCGGGCACTGCTGGCGGCGTCCCTGGTGGGCATCGGACCGCTGTTCACCCTGCTGATGCTGCTGGGCTCGGCGATCGCCGTGGGCCACGGGGCCTTCGCGTACGGAGTGGCCGTGGTCGCCGTCGTGATCGGGCTGCTGGTGTGCGTGGCGCTCGCGCGGGCGGTCGCCACCGCCAACCTCCGTCTGCTGACCAGCCGGAGGGGCCGCGATCTCGCGGTGCTGAGCGGGCTGGTGATCGCGATCGGGGCGCAGGTCGTCAACTTCGGGGCCCAGCGGCTCGGGACGGCCGGGCTCGGGCAGCTCGATCCGGCGGCGGGGGTGCTGGCCTGGGTGCCGCCCGCGTCCACGATCGGCGCGGTGGACGCGGCGAGCGAGGGAGCGTACGGCGTCGCCGTCGCGCGCCTGGTCGTGAGCGCGGGGGCGCTCGTGCTGCTGGTCGCGCTGTGGGCGCGGACACTGACGCGGCTGATGACCGCGCCGGACGGGTCCACCCTCCAGGCCGCCGAGCCGGCCGCACGGGACCGGCGGACCTCGGCGGGCCTCGGCCGGCTGCTGCCGGGAGGGCGCACCGGCACGGTCATGGAGCGCAGCCTGCGCTACGTCTGGCGCGACCCGAAGACGAAGGCGGCCTGGGTGACCTCGCTGGCCATCGGCCTGATCGTGCCCGTCTTCAACGCCTCGCAGGGCACCGGCTCGATCTACTTCGCCTGCTTCGCCGCCGGGATGCTCGGCATCCAGATGTACAACCAGTTCGGGCAGGACACGTCCGCGTTCTGGATGGTCGCGATGACGATCTCGTCGCGGCGGGACGCGTACGCCGAACTGCGCGCCCGGGCCCTGGCCCTGCTGGTGATCACCCTGCCGTACACGACGCTGGTGACCGTCCTGACGACGGCGCTCCTCGGCGCCTGGGGGAAGCTGCCGGAGGTGCTTGGGCTGTCCTTCGCACTGCTGGGCGCGATGCTGGCCACGGGCGCCTGGACCTCGGCCCGCTTCCCGTACTCCATCCCGCAGGAGGGCCACAAGAACGTGGCCCCCGGTCAGGCCGGGCTGGCCTGGATCGCGATCTTCGGCGGCATGGTCGCCTCCGCCCTCCTGTGCGCTCCCGTCATCACGGTGACGATCTGGCTGAACGTGAGCGAGGGCGGGGAGGCGTGGAGCTGGGTCCTGCTGCCGGTGGGCGCGGCCTACGGAACCGCGATCACCTGGCTGGGCCTCCGCCTGGCGGCACCCCGAACAGCGACCCGGCTGCCGGAGATCCTCACAGCGGTGAGCAAGGGGTGACGGGCGCCGCGGGCGGAGGCGTGCGGGACGGCTGACCGGCGCGGGACGGGCGCACGCGGGCGGGGGCCGCGGGCGGCGGTGCGGGGACGACCGACGGGCGCCGAGGACGGGCGGGTGCGGGACGGCTGACGGACGCCGAGAGCGGACGGGCGCGGGGCGACGGACGGGCACCGAGGACGGACGAGTGCGAAGGGCACGCGGGCGGAGGCGTGCGGCCCGCTCAGGGGCACGGGGAACGGCACGAGAACGCACCGGACGGGGTGCGGAACGCGACGGACAGGCGCGGCGCGACGGACGGACGCCGACGACGGACGAGTGCGAAGGGCACGCGGGCAGAGGCGTGCGGCCCGCTCAGGGGCACGGGGAACGGCACGAGAACGCACGGACGGGGTGCGGAACGCGACGGACAGGCGCGGCGCGACGGACGGACGCCGACGACGGACGAGTGCGAAGGACACGCGGGCAGGGGCGTGCGGCCCGCTCATGGGCACGGGGAACGGCACGAGAACGCACGGACGGGGTGCGGCCGCCGACGCACCGCGCCCACGCGGACGGGAAGGCGCCCGGCCCGGCCTCACACCGTGAGCACCGCGTCCAGGAACGGCTCGACAGCCACCCGCCAGGCCTCCGGCTGGTCGTAGTGGACGAGGTGCCCGGCGTCGGCGACCTCGGCGTACTCCCCGCGGGGCAGGACGCGGACCATTTCCTGGGCCTCGGCGCGGCCGAGTTCGCCGTCGAGGCCGCGGACGACCAGCGTGGGGCACTGCACCTGGGCCAGTTCCTCCCAGTGGGCGTCGTAGACCCAGGTCTCGCGGGACTTCAGCATCTGCTCGAGTTCGAAGACGGGCCGCCAGCCGTCGGCGGACTCGTGCATGACCTCGGCGTAGAACTCGCCGCGCGCCGGGTTCGGGCGCTCCACCCAGGGGTCGTCCTCGCCGAACCACTTGCGGACGTCGGCGAGGGTGGCGAAGGGGACGGGCCAGGACTTGAACCAGTCGGCCCACTCGCGCTGCGAGGCCGCGCCGAGCGCGGAGGCCCGCATGTCGCAGATGATCAGCCCGGAGACCAGGTCGGGGCGCTTGGCGGCGAGCTGCCACGCGGTCAGGGCGCCCATGGCGTGCCCGATGAGGACGGCGGGGGCGAGGCCGAGCTGTTCGAGGGCGGCCTCGGCGTCCTCGACATACGCCTCGCGGGTGAAGGCGGCCTGTGGGGGCTTCTCGCTCTGGCCGTGGCCGCGCTGGTCGAGGGCGACCGCGCGGTGCCGTTCGCAGAGCCAGCGGGCGGTGGACGCCCAGTGCGAGGCCCGGCCCATCAGGCCGTGCAGTAACAGGATGCCGGTCGGCCGGTCGGGGTCGGCCGGCGCCGCCAGTCCACCGGCCGAAGCCGTCGGTTCACCGGCCGACGCCGTCGGCTCCCCCGCCGACTGCGCCGGAATCGTGGGTTCCGACCCGTTGTCCGACGGGTCACCCTTGGGCGGGTCGCCGAACTCCCAGGCCGCCAGGCGTACGCCGCCCGCCCCGGTCACGTCGATGCGTCGCGCCATAGCTCCTGGCACCCCCTAGCTCCACTCGGACCCCTCGCTCCCACTCGAAGCGGCCGGTCCGGTCACGCGTCGTGTCTGCCCTCGTACTGATGTGCTGCGCACTGCCTTCAGTCATCGCGCGCCGCGCGTGATCCGTCACACGCGGGCTCACTCACCCGCAGATTATCGAATGCCTATTCGAAAATACGCCTCTCCCCAGCCAACACCCCTCGTTCGAGTGACCTCGCTCAAGGAATGATCGCCGCCGCCGAGGGGAGATCTTCAGCGGGAGGCGGACCGCTCGGGGAAACCGGTCCGTCGGGAATGACCCTGAGAGCTCGGGGCTCCGGGTCAGAACAGGGGAGGACAGGCCCCGGTGCCGAACGGCACCGGGGCCCTCCCTTCGTCTGCGGCACATCATCCCGCCCCCTCAGGTCATATGCCTCACGCGACAGATTGGCACGCGAAGCGGCGCAGCGCTGCGATTCCGCGCAGGGAATCCCCGATCCGACGACATCGACGCCGCGCCTCAACTGCACCGCGGGTCGCAGGAGTTGAACAAGGCTCAGTCTTGAGACCGCCCCCCGGCGGCTCCGAAACGGCTCCCCAGCAGCTCTATAGCGGCTTGGGGGGCGACCCCGAAACAGGCCGGGAACGGCCGCGAACCGGCCTCGAACCGACCTTGAACCGCCTTCGGCCTGTCTCGATCCGCCGCGGAGCAGCGGCTCAGCGCTTGGCGACGAAGACGTGCGAGGCGACGTCCGACTCCAGTTCGGCCGCCTCACCGCCGCTGCCCACCAGCACACCCCCGGCCGACTCCGTGACGCTCACCACGGAACCGGGCTGCACGCCGGCGCGGCGCAGCGTGTACATCAGCTGCGCGTCGGTCTGGATCGGCTCACCGATCCTGCGGACGACGACCGTCTTGCCCTCCAGCCCCGGGTCGAGGTCGGCGAGCGAGACCATGCCCTCGTCCAGGAACGGGTCGGCGCCGTCCTTCTCGCCCAGCTCCTCCAGGCCCGGGATCGGGTTGCCGTACGGCGACTCGGTCGGGTGCCGCAGCAGCTCGAGCACGCGGCGCTCGACGGCCTCGCTCATCACGTGCTCCCAGCGGCAGGCCTCGGCGTGCACCTGCTCCCACTCCAGGCCGATCACGTCGACGAGAAGACACTCGGCGAGGCGGTGCTTGCGCATCACGCGCGTCGCCAGCCGGCGACCCTCGTCCGTCAGCTCCAGGTGCCGGTCGCTGGCCACGGAGACCAGGCCGTCCCGCTCCATGCGCGCCACCGTCTGGCTGACCGTCGGCCCGCTCTGGTCGAGCCGCTCGGCGATCCGGGCACGCATGGGGACCACACCTTCCTCCTCCAGCTCGAGGATGGTGCGGAGATACATCTCCGTGGTGTCGATCAGTCCGGACATACGTGCCCCTCGATGAGTGTGCCGAAGGCTCGACGGCTCTCCGGCGCGTGCGCTGGCCCTGTCTTCAATTCTGCCGGATACCACTGACAAGCGTGCCGCGCCGTCGAAACCGAACGGTTACGGCGAGGACCTAGGCCTCGATCAAGGCCTCGCCGAGGAGACCCGGCGAGAGCCGGGGCGGCCTCCGGCGGCCGTCCGGCGGCTTGCTCGGGCGAGGGCCGGCCCAGGTGAGGGCGGTGGCGAGCGTCCGCCCAGGGCCGCCGGCGGGTGCCCGGGGCCGCCGGCGGGTGCCCGGGGCCGTCGGCGGGTGCCCGCGTGTGGGTTGCGTCGTGCCGTGTTGACAGGGCTCTGGTCCAGACCGCACCGTGATCCCGACACGGACACCGGACACGGCAGAGGGGCCCTTCGGATGAGCGACCGCACGCCCGCCGCCCAGTTCTTCGACGCCGCGATCGGCCTGCTGCACCGGGTCCGCGACGAGGAGGCCCGGGCCATCGAGGCCGCGGGCGGCATCCTCGCCGACACCGTGGCCTCCGGCGGCCGCCTCTTCGCCTTCGGCGCGGGCCACTCCTCGCTGGCCGCGCAGGACGTCGTCTACCGGGCCGGCGGCCTGGCCCTGATGAACCTGCTCGCCGTCCCCGGCGTCGTCGGCGTCGACGTCGTGCCCGCCACCCTCGGCTCCGCCCTGGAGCGCGTCGACGGCCTGGCCGCCGCCGTCCTGGACACCTCGCCCGTGCGCGCGGGCGACGCCCTCGTGATCATCTCCCTGTCCGGCCGCAACGCCCTGCCCGTGGAGATGGCCCTGAACGCACGTGCCCTCGGTGTGAAGGTCATCGGCGTGACGTCGGTGGCGTACGCCACGCAGACCACGTCGCGGCACGCCTCGGGGACGTTCCTGAAGGACCACTGCGACGTGGTCCTCGACTCCAAGATCGCCGTGGGCGACGCCGAACTGACCCTCGACACCGTCCCCGTGCCCTTCGCGCCGGCCTCCACGGTCGTCACCACCGCCCTGCTCCAGGCCGTCATGGCCACCGCGGCCGCCGCCCTCGCCGACCGCGGCATCGAGCCGCCCCTGCTGCGCTCCGGCAACGTGGACGGCGGACACGAGTGGAACGGACGGATCATGGACGAGTACGGGGACCGGATCTTCTACCGGCGCTGACCCACACGGGCACGGGCCCCACACGGGCACAGGCCCCGCTCAGGCGTCCTCGCCGCGCCCGACCACCCCGGCCAGGTCCAGCGCCGTCGCTATGCGCACGGCGACGTCCTCGGCGTACGTCGCGTCGGACCGCTCGAACGAGGCGCGCGCCGAGCCGCGCAGAAATGTCACGACGCCCAGGGTGCGGCCCCGGCTGCGCAGCACGGCGCACAGGGCGTGCACGGTGTCCTCGGGCCACTGACGCGCGCGTGCCCACTCACGGGAACGGTCCGGCGCCACGCTCCCGGCCGACGCGCGCACCGAGCCGGCGCGGGTCACGCACTGCAGGGCCGGATGCCCCTCGGCGTAGCGCACGGGCAGACCCGCGTGGCCGCTCAGCGCGCTCGGGCCGGGCCCACCCGAGGGCGTCGCCGCCACCCGCACCAGCCGGGGCGGCGCCACGGAGTCGCCGTCGGCCGCCGGAACGCCCGCGACGCGGTCGATCACCGCGTGATCGGCGAAGCCGGCGAGCGCGAAGTCCAGGTGGACCGTGGCCGCCTCCGCCGGGTCCTCGCACTCGGCGGCCGCACGGGAGGCACGGTGCAGCTGATTGGCGCGGAAGCGCAGCGAAGCGGCCTCCTGCTCGCTCTGCTTGGCCTCCGTGACGTCCTGGAAGAGCCAGCCGACCCCCAACGGCACCGGTTCCTCGGCCAGCGGCGAGGCCAGCCGCAGGAACCCGCTCCGCCAGCAGCGCCGTCGCTCGCCCTCCGGGGTGCGCACCCCCACCCACATCTCGGCGGGCGCGGGCGGCGCGCCCTCGGCGAGGACATGCGTCAGCGCGTTCTCCAGCTCCTCCACACCGCGCGTGAGCAGCTCGCCCAGCGGACGGCCCAGGACCGCCGTACGGCCCGTGCCGAGCGCCCGGGCGGCGTGCGCGTTGACCACGGCGGGGCGCAGGTCGGCGTCGACGAGGACGACGCCCCAGGACGCGTCCTCGAACAGCGCCTCGCTGAGCGCGATGGAACGCTCCAGATCGATCTGGGCGTGCACCTCGCTGAACGCGCAGTACAGGCCGGCCGGTTCGCCGTCCGGGCCGCGGACCGCGGCGGACTGGGTGCGCACGAGGACCCGCCCGCCGTCCTTCGTCACCAGGGCGAACTCGTGTACCTGCCGGCCGGGCGCCCGCGTCGCGGACATCAGACGGCCCTCGACCTCCTCGGCGTCCGCCTCGCGCACCGCCCACCCCGTGAAGCCACGGCGGCCCACGGCCTCCTCCGCGGTCCAGCCGAGGATGCGCTCGGCCTCCCGGTTCCAGTGGGTGACGACCCCGTCCGCGTCGAACGCGCACAGGGCCGCGTCCATCCCGTCGAGCAGCGCGGCGAGCAGATCCGAGCCGTCCGGGCCGACCGGCCCGGCCCGCTCGGGCTCCTCGGGCCCCAACTCGTCGGTGGTCCCACTACGCCGGGAAGCACTCACCTGGACCCCCTGCAGGTTCGCTCACTTGCCCTCATTCAACTTGAACGTGACGCAGCCCACATATGGTTCCCGCAAGATTGCAGACGAATCGTTGCGCCGCAGGCCGGGCACGTCACGTGCCGGTCAGCCGCAGGTCGACCCAGAGATCGCTCTCGCCGTCCAGCACGTACCGCTCGGTCTCCACGAACCCGCGCGCCGCCGCGAACCGCAGTCCGTCCTCGTTCACGGCCAGCACACACGTCTCGACGACCCGGGCACCGAGCACGCGCGCGTGCGTGAGACCGCGGTCGTACAGCGCGGCGCCGTGACCGCGACGGCGGAACTCGGGCAGCACGCGCGCGATGACCGTCGCGACCGCCTCCTCACCCTCCGGCGGCCGCACGGTCGAACAGCCGACCAGGACGTCACCGGCGTAGGCGTTCTCCAGGTGGTACCGCGCCGCACGCGTTCGTACCTCGTCGAGGGACATGGCGGCCGGCGGCACGATCGCGTTGTGGACGTGGCGCCACTGCTCGAGCATCGCCTCGCCGGCGACGGGCTCGATACGGAGATCAGTCATGGGAGCAGGCAAGCGTGCCCCCAGGCGCGCGTCAACGCGTTCGCGGACGCCGTGCGTACACCTCGATCTCGAATCTCATCCGGGGGTCGGCCAGCCCGCACACCATCATCGTCGCCGCGGGCCGCACCTCACCGAAGCAGCGGCGCAGCACCGGCCAGCAGGGCTCGAAGTCGGCCCGGTCCGGCAGCAGATAACGCACCCGCACGACGTCACCGAAGCCGCACCCCGCTTCCGCGAGGGCGGCACCGACGTTGCGCAGACACTGCTCGGCCTGCTCGACCACGTCGTCCGAAATGGTCATCGTCGCGTAGTCGTAGCCCGTCGTCCCCGACACGTGCACCCAGTCACCGTCGACGACGGCCCGGGCGTAGCCGATCTGCTCCTCGAACACGGAGCCGCTGAGAATGGCGCGTCGCTCGCTCATGGCCGGAACGCTAGGTGAGCGGCAGTAATACGTCCAATACGCATTCGTATGGCCTGTGATACCTCTGGAGATATGGAGCGTCCCGAACTCCCCCTCGCCCAGCTGCACGCCTTCGTCGTCCTGGCCGAGGAACTCCACTTCGGTCGGGCCGCCGCCCGCCTCGGCATCGCCCAGCCGCCCCTGAGCCAGCAGATCCGGCGCCTGGAGGACAAGGTCGGCCACCCCCTGTTCACCCGCGCCCCCGGCGCGGTCGCGCTCACCCCCGCCGGACGCGGACTCCTGCCCGCCGCCCGCCGCGCCCTCACCGGCCTCGCCGACGGACTGGCCGCGGCCCGCGCCGCCGGCGACGGCCGCGCCGGCCGCCTCCGCGTCGCCTTCGCCGCCTCCCTCGCGCTCACCGTCCTGCCGGGCCTCCTGCGCACCCACCGCGACCGCTTCCCCGACGTCCACCTCGACCTCCGGGAGATGACGACCGCGCCCCAACTCGCCGCCCTGCGCGACGGCACCATCGACGTGGGCCTCCTCCGCGAACCGCCGTCCCACGACCCCGGCCTGTCCTTCACGACCCTCCTGACCGAACCCTTCGTCGCGGTCCTCCCGGCCGCCCACCGCCTGACCGCCCATCCGACCGTGCGTCTCGCGGACCTCAGGGACGCCCCCTTCGTCCTCCTCCCCCGCGAGGCCGGCCCCGGCCTCCACGACCGCATCACCGCCCTCTGCGCCACCGCCGGCTTCACTCCGCACGTGACCCAGGAGGCCGTGGAATGGGTGACGGTCTGCGCCCTGGTGGAAGCCGGCCTAGGCGTCTCCCTGGCCCCCGCGGGAATCCGCCGCATCGGCCTGGAGGGCGTCGCCCACCGCCCGATCGCGCCGCCGACGGCCCGCACGACGGTGGCGGCGGCATGGCGGACGGGGGACGCGAATCCCCTGGTCAAGCACCTGCTGACCACGGTCACACGCCCCGATGCCGGACCCGCCTGACACAGTCACCGCCATGAACGCCGCCGCCGACGCCTACGAATACTCTTCCTGCCCGAACGAGAAGTCGACGACATGTGACCCCGAGCCGGGGCGGTCAACATCTCGGAAAAACAGTTGAGCGAACGGCGAACCGTTTCTTAGGGTGGTTAGCACTTCGGAAGGGAGGTGGTTCGGCAGATGTATGAATACCGGACGGAAGAGGTGACTGCGGGCTAGCGGCCCGTCGTCAAACTCGGTTCGGCGCCGGACCAGCGTGTGCGAGACGCACGCAGCCGGCCAATCCAACGCAGTCACCCGACCCGCGAGTCGCCGGTACGTCCGGCCGGCCCCCTCCTCTGGAGGACCAGACTCGCGGGTCGTCTGCGTTTCCGGGGTTCGGCAGTTCGTTCCGGTCGCCGCACATCGTGCGGTGCGTGATCCGCGTCACGTACGGATTTCCTGTCGCGCAGTACGCTGAGGCCATGCTTTCGCTCGTTCGACGCCGCCACGTGGACTACGTCCGCGTCACGAGCATGGGCTGTCGACGCTCCGTCTGAGCTGTCCGGCCTTTCCCGCGCGGTCCCGTCGGACCGCCCGCGCGCTTTCCCCCTTTTCGCCCACCCGGCACCCGTGCGCCCGCCCACCCATGGCGCTCGCGCGGGACCCGTACACCCTACGGACGCATCATGACGAAAACGTCGTACCAGCAGCTGCCGATCATCGATCTCTCCGCCGCCGACCAGGGGCCGGACGCCCGCGCCCTGTTGCACGCGCGGTTGCACAGCGCGGCCCATGACGTGGGGTTCTTCCAGCTCGTGGGGCACGGAGTCACCGAGCGGGAGACCGAGGAACTGCTGTCGGCCATGCGGAGGTTCTTCGCCCTGCCGGAGGCCGAGCGGCTCGCGATCGACAACGTGAACTCGCCGCACTTCCGCGGCTACACCAGGACCGGTGACGAGCGCACCGGCGGGCGGCAGGACTGGCGGGATCAGCTCGACATCGGGGCGGAGCGACCGGCCCCGGTGCCGGGGCCCGGTGAACCCGCGTACTGGTGGCTGCAAGGGCCCAACCAGTGGCCCGAACGGCTGCCCGAGCTGCGGGCGGCCGCGCTGGGGTGGATCGAGCGGCTCAGTGGGGTGGCCGAGAAGCTGTTGCACGAGCTGCTCGCCTCGATCGGGGCGCCCGCCGGCTTCTACGACCCGGTCTTCGGGGAGCGGGCGCATCCGCATCTGAAGCTGGTGCGGTATCCGGGGAGTGCGGGGGACGGTGCCGGTCAGGGGGTCGGGGCGCACAAGGACTACGGGTTCCTGACCCTGCTGCTCCAGGACCGGGTGGGTGGGCTTCAGGTGCAGCGGGAGGACGGGCTGTTCCACGATGTGCCGCCGCTGCCCGGTGCCTTCGTGGTCAATCTCGGGGAGCTGCTGGAGGTGGCGACGAACGGGTATCTGCTCGCCACGAACCACCGGGTCGTCTCGCCGCCGAGCGCCGTCGAGCGGTTCTCCGTCCCGTTCTTCTACAACCCGCGGCTGGACGCGCGTGTGGAGCCGCTGCCCTTCCCGCACGCCTCCGTGGCGCCGGGTGTGACCGACGATCCGGGGAATCCGCTGTTCGCGGAGTACGGGTTCAACGAGCTGAAGGGCAAGCTGCGGGCGCATCCGCTGGTGGCTCGACGGCATCACGCGGAGCTGCTCAGCCCCGCGTGACCACCGTCGGCGTCGCCTAGCGTGCGATGTCCTCGTGGCCCGGGATGGCACGGGGGTCGCGGGGGCCCGGGCCGATGTAGCGGGCGGAGGGGCGGACGAGGCGGCCGGTGCGCTTCTGCTCGAGGATGTGGGCGGACCAGCCGGCCGTGCGCGCGCAGGTGAACATGGACGTGAACATGTGCGCCGGGACCTCGGCGAAGTCCAGGACGATGGCCGCCCAGAACTCGACGTTCGTGGCGAGGACGCGGTCCGGGCGGCGGGCGTGGAGTTCCGCCAGGGCGGCCTTCTCCAGGGCTTCGGCGACCTCGAAGCGGGGGGCGCCGAGGTCGCGGGCCGTACGGCGCAGGACGCGGGCGCGGGGGTCCTCGGCGCGGTAGACGCGGTGGCCGAAGCCCATCAGGCGTTCGCCGCGGTCGAGGGCCTGCTTGACGTAGGCCTCGGCGTCGCCGGTGCGTTCGATCTCCTCGATCATGCCGAGGACGCGGGAGGGGGCGCCGCCGTGGAGCGGCCCGGACATGGCTCCCACGGCGCCGGAGAGGGCGGCGGCCACGTCGGCGCCGGTGGAGGCGATCACGCGGGCGGTGAAGGTGGAGGCGTTCATGCCGTGTTCGGCGGCGCTGGTCCAGTAGGCGTCGACGGCTGCCACGTGCTTGGGGTCGGGTTCGCCGCGCCAGCGGATCATGAAGCGTTCGACGACGGACTGAGCCTTGTCGATCTCGCGCTGGGGGACCATGGGGCGGCCTTGTCCGCGGGCGGACTGGGCGACGTAGGAGAGGGCCATGACGGCGGCGCGGGCGAGGTCCTCGCGGGCCTGTTCGGCATCGATGTCGAGGAGCGGTTTCAGGCCCCAGACGGGCGCCAGCATGGCGAGGGCGGACTGGACGTCGACGCGGATGTCGCCGGAGTGGACGGGGATGGGGAAGGGTTCGGCGGGCGGCAGGCCGGGGTTGAAGGCGCCGTCGACGAGCAGGCCCCAGACGTTGCCGAAGGAGACGTGGCCGACCAGGTCCTCGATGTCGACGCCCCGGTACCGGAGTGCGCCGCCCTCCTTGTCCGGTTCGGCGATCTCCGTCTCGAACGCGACGACTCCTTCGAGCCCGGGTACGAAGTCGGACATCAGGCGGCTCCTCGAGGTGTGTGCGACAGATGTTTCGACAAGCTGTGCGAGGGGTGGCGCCGGTGGTTCCGCGGTCCGTGCGGGACTCGCGGTCCTGGGCGGTCACCCCTGTGATGCCCCGCCCGGTCGGCGGTCATCCGACCGGGACGGCATCAGCACCATATCCCCGAGTGTCACCTTTGGGGAGTCCTTGCGGCACTGAGTGCCATCCGCGGGGGGTGGGATGCGACGGGAGGGCTTCCGGTGGGTGATGTTCCATACGGCAAGATGACCGCGTGAACGCCGCAGACGCCGCATCTCCCGATCCCGCCTCCATGCGCAAGCACTACCGGGCCGAGGGTCTCGCCGAGTCCGACCTGGCCGCGACGCCCGTCGAGCAGTTCGCGCGCTGGTTCAGGCAGGCCGCGGCCGAGGCCCACCTGTTCGAGCCGAACGCCATGGTGGTCTCCACGGCGGACGCCGAGGGCCGGCCCAGCTCCCGTACGGTGCTGCTCAAGCACTTCGACCAGCGGGGCTTCGTCTTCTACACCAACTACGACTCCCGCAAGGCCCGCGACCTCGCGGAGAATCCTTACGTCTCCCTGCTCTTCCCGTGGCATCCGATGGCCCGGCAGGTCATCGTGCAGGGGGTGGCCCGGCGGACCGGGCGGGACGAGACGGCCGCGTACTTCCGGAGCCGGCCGCACGGCTCGCAGCTGGGCGCGTGGGCCAGCAGGCAGTCGTCGGTCATCCCGAGCCGCGTGGGTCTCGACGCGTCCTACGCCGAGCTGGAGGCCCGCTACCCGGAGGGCGAGCAGGTGCCGGTCCCGCCGCACTGGGGCGGCTTCCGGGTGGCGCCGGAGGTGGTGGAGTTCTGGCAGGGGCGGGAGAACCGGCTGCACGACCGGCTGCGGTACGTGGCGGAGGCGGACGGGAGCTGGCGGGTGGAGCGGCTCAGCCCGTGAGGCGCACGCCCCGGGGCGGGTCAGATTTTTCCCGAGAGGAATCCGGTGCGGTGCCCCGGCAGGAGTTCCGCCACCCGGGCGCGGAACCCGTCGCTGAGCCAGGGCCAGTTCCAGAACTCGAAGCCGAGGTGGACGAAGGCCAGGTGGTCGTCGGTCCAGTTCCAGGCGGGGAGGGGGACCGTCTCGGCGCAGGCCGTGCAGGCGACGTCGGCGATGCCCGTCTCGTACCAGGCGTCGGTCGCCATGGACAGACGCGACGACCAGGCCTCGTCACAGGGATCGGCGGCCGTACCGCAGCGCGGGCAGGTCGCCGTCGAGTCGGGCGTGATGGAGTAGGTGCCGTAGAAGACGTGGCGTTCGGTGTACACGGCGAGGCCTTCCGGCGATCCCCAGCGGGCGTCGGTGACGGCCTTCCGCCAGTTCGGGCCGGGCGGGTGGGCCGGATGGTCTCCCAGCGCCCAGCCGGGCTTCGCCTCGGCGAGGACGATGCCCTCGGCGACGAGCCAGTCCACCACGGGCCGCGCGAGGCGTGCCGCGTCCTGGGGGCTCGCGTCGCGGTCGACGATCGTCTGGTAGGTGTCTCCCATGGCCGCACCGTAGAGCCCGCCACTGACAACGCCCGCGGCCCGGCCGGCGACGCCCTTAGCCCAGCGTCTCGTCCAGCAGGTCCGCCCACTGCGCCACCACCCGCTCGCGGCGCCCCGCGTCGTCCGTGAGGAGGTTGGCCAGGCCCAGGCCGCGGGCCATGTCCAGCAGGCCCTGGACGGTCTCGCGGACGCCGGGGCGGGACTCGTCGGCGCCGAGGAGGTCGACGGCTATGCGGTGGGTCTCGCGGCCGACGCGGGCCTCGAGTTCGGTGACGCGGGGGCGGAGCTGCTCCTCGTTGGAGGCGGCGACCCAGAGGTGGAGTGCGGCGCGGAACAGCGGGCCGGTGTAGAGGTCGACGAGGGCGGAGACGACGGCGCGCCGGTCGTCCGCGGCGCCTTCGGGGAAGAGGGCGCGCAGGGCGAGGGAGCGTTCCTCGGCGACGTACTCGACGGCCGCGGTGAAGAGGTCCTCGCGGGTGGGGAAGTGGTGCTGGGCGGCGCCGCGGGAGACGCCCGCGCGTTCGGCGACGACGGAGACCGTGGAGCCCGCCCAGCCGTGTTCGGCGAGGCAGGCCACGGCGGCTTCCAGGAGCCGCTGCCGGGTGGCCCGGCTGCGGTCCTGTTTGGGGGCGCGGTCGCCCGGGACACGGTCGACCGAGGTCACAGCACCCATGCGGGATCCCGTCGTTCGAGGAAGGCCGTCATCCCCTCGCGGGCCTGCGGGGAGGAGAACAGCCGGGCCGAGAGCGCGGTGAGGTCGGCCGCCTCCCGGTCGAATGTCTCCAGCACCCTAGTCGTGAGCAGCCGTTTCGTCTCGGCCAGGCCCTGGGGGGCGGACCTGCGCAGTCCGTCGAGGACGGGGGCGAGCACGGCGTCGACGTCGTCGCCGGTCGCGGTGAGCAGGCCGATGCGGGCGGCCTCGGGGGCGTCGAAGCGCTCACCGGTGAGGTAGTAGCGGGACAGGGCGCGGGGGTCGGTGCGGGGCAACAGCGGCAGGGAGATCACCGCCGGCGCCACCCCTATGCGCACCTCCGTGAACGCGAAGGTCGACTCGGTGGAGGCGGCCGTGATGTCGCAGGCGGCCAGGAGGCCCAGGCCGCCCGCGCGGACGTGGCCGGTGACGCGGGCGACGACCGGCTTGGGCAGCTCGACGATCTGCCGCAGCAGGCCGACGAAGGCGTCCGGGTCGGGCGGGTCGCGCAGGTCGGCGCCCGCGCAGAAGGTGGTGCCGGTATGGGTGAGGACGGCCGCGCGGACGCCGGGATCCTCGGCGCAGTCGGTGAGGGCGTCGGCGAGCTCGCCGACGAGGGCCGCCGACAGGGCGTTGCGGGTGCCGGTGGCGTCGAGGCTGAGTGTCTCGACGCCCCGCGCGTGGGCGCGGCCGATCGATGTCACGTGGTCTCCCTGAGGCGGCGGCGCAGGATCTTGCCCGAGACCGCCCTCGGTACGGCGTCGATGAAGGTGACGTGGCGGACGCGTTTGTAGGGGGCGACCCGTTCGGCGACGAACATGGCGATCTCTCCTTCGGAGAGGTCGGGGGCGGTGGGCTGGCGGACGACGTAGGCGTGGGGGACTTCGTTGCCGTCGTCGTTGTAGACGCCGATGACGGCGGCGTCCGCTATGCCGGGGTGGGTGAGGAGCAGGGCTTCCAGCTCCGCGGGGGCGACCTGGAAGCCCTTGTACTTGATGAGTTCCTTGACGCGGTCGACGACGAAGAGCCAGCCGTCCTCGTCGACGCGGCCGATGTCGCCGGTGTGCAGCCAGCCCTCGGTGTCGATCATGCCGGCGGTGGCGTCGGGGCGGTTCAGGTAGCCCTTCATGATCTGCGGGCCCCGGATGAGGATCTCGCCCGGTTCGCCGACGCCGAGGTCCCTGCCGGGGTCGTCGAGGGAGACGATGCGCATCTCGGTGCCGGCGATGAGTTTGCCGACGGTGCCGGCGGGGGCGTCGCGCATGGCGTCGAGGGGGACGACGTGGGTGCCCGGGGACAGTTCCGTCATGCCGTAGGCCTGGCCGACGGGGGGCAGGTTCAGGCGCCGGGAGCAGGCGGCGGCGAGGTCGGCGTCGAGGGGCGCGGCGGCGCTGATGACGTACTGGAGGGAGGAGAGGTCGTACTGGGCGACGGCCGGGTGCTTGGCGAGGGCGAGGACGATCGGCGGGGCGACGTACAGGCCGGTGATGCGGTGGGTCTGGATGGCGGCGAGGAACGTCTCCAGGTCGAAGCGGGGCAGGACGACGACGGTGGCCCCCTTGCGCAGGGGCGCGTTCATCAGAGCGGTGAGGCCGTAGATGTGGAAGAAGGGCAGCACGGCGAGGATGCGGTCGCCGGGGCCGGCCGGGATCGCCGGTTCGAGCTGGGCGAGGTTGGTGGCGATCTGCCGGTGCGTGAGCATCACGCCCTTGGGCATGCCGGTGGTGCCGGAGGAGTACGGCAGGGCCGCGACGTCCTCGGCGGCGTCGATGGTGATGTCCGGCTCGGGGGCGGCCGAGGCGAGCATGTCGATCAGGGAGCGGTGGCCGGGGGCGCTGTCGCAGACCAGGATCTCCTGGATGCCGCCCGCGAGTTCGGCGGCGCGGCGGGCGGTCTCCAGCAGGGGCGAGACGGTGACGATCCAACGGGCGGCCGAGTCGCCGAGCTGCTTGGCGAACTCCTCGGGCGTGGCGAGCGGGTGCACGGTGGTGACGGTGGCTCCCGCGCGCGTGGCGGCGTAGAAAGCGGTCGGGAAGGCGATGGTGTTGGGGCTGTGCAGGGCGAGGACGTCGCCCTTGCGGAGGCCGGCCTCGGCGAGGGCGGCGGCGATCCGGCGGTGGAACCGGTCCAGCTGTTCGTAGGTGAGGGTGGTTCCGTCGGTGCCGTCGACGAGGGCCGGCTGGTCGCCGAACTCCGCGGCGCGGCCCAGCACAGCGTCGTGGATGGGGAGTTCTACGGGCGGGACGTCTGCGTACTCGCTGCGGAACATGGTTCCTCCTCGCGCCACGGGCACGACCGGGTGCCGTTCAGTACGACTTGGGCAGGCCCAGGGTCTGGTGGGAGACGTAGTTGAGAATCATCTCCCGGCTCACCGGGGCAATACGAGCCACGCGCGCCGCCGTTATCAGCCGGGCGAGACCGAACTCGCGGGTGAGGCCGTTTCCGCCGAGGGTGTGCACGGCCTGGTCGACGGCCTTCACGCAGGCCTCCCCGGCCGCGTACTTCGCCATGTTGGCGGCCTCGCCCGCGCCGGCGTCGTCGCCCGCGTCGTACAGGTGGGCCGCCTTCTGCATCATCAGGCGGGCCAGTTCGAGGTCGATGTGCGCCTGTGCGAGGGGGTGGGCGATGGCCTGGTGGGCGCCGATGGGGGTCTTCCAGACGGTGCGGTCGCGAGCGTATTCGACGGCTTTCGCGAGGGCGTGCCGGCCCATGCCGATCGCGAAGGCGGCCGTCATGATGCGCTCGGGGTTCAGGCCGGCGAAGAGCTGGAGGAGGCCGGCGTCCTCATCCCCGACGAGCGCGTCCGCGGGGAGCCGCACGTCCTCCAGGACCAGCTCGAACTGCTTCTCCTCGCCGTGCAGTTCCATCTCGATGCGGCGCCGCGAGAACCCTTCCGCGTCGCGCGGGACGATGAACAGGCAGGGCTTGAGGCGGCCGGTGCGGGCGTCCTCGGTGCGGCCGACGATCAGTGTCGCGTCGGCGATGTCGACGCCGGAGACGAAGACCTTGCGGCCGGTGAGGAGCCAGTCGGCGCCGTCGCGGCGGGCGGTGGTGGTGATGCGGTGACTGTTGGAGCCGGCGTCGGGCTCCGTGATGCCGAAGGCCATCAGGCGGGAGCCGTCCGCCAGCGCGGGGAGCCACTCCCGCTTCTGGGCCTCCGTGCCGAAGCGGGCGATCACCGTGCCGCAGATCGCCGGGGAGACGATCATCATCAGGAGGGGGTTGCCCGCGGCGCCCAGCTCCTCGAGGACCAGGGAGAGCTCGGTGATGCCGCCGCCTCCGCCGCCGTACGCCTCCGGCAGGTTGACGCCGATGTAGCCGAGCCTGGCCGCCTCCCGCCAGAGGGCCCTGTTGCCCACGTCGTGGTGGCTCCCGGCGAAGGACGAGACCGCCTTGCGGAGGGCCTTGTGCTCTTCGGATTCGATGAGGGTGGTCAATGTGGCTCCTTCGTGTGCGGGTTCGTCGTGGCCGGTCGCGCGCACGCGGCGGAGCCGCATGCCGATGCGGTCCCGCGCCCTTACGTCGCTTGCACCACCGCCAGCAGGGTGCCGACCTGCACCTGCTGTCCTTCCGTCACCGGCAGTTCCGTCACCGTCCCCGTCACCGGGGCCGAGATGGCGTGCTGCATCTTCATCGCTTCGAGCCAGACGATCGGTTCGCCCGCCTGGACACTCGATCCGGTGAGGAGACCGTCCGCGATCTTGACGACCGTGCCGGGCATGGGAGCCAGCAGGGAGCCCGGGGCGCGCTCGGCGGCCGGGGCGGGGAAACGGGGCAGGGCCGTGAGCGTCGTGCCGTTGACGTGGACCCGGTCGCCGTAGCCCGCCACCTCGTACCTGCGCCGGACGCCGTCCGCCTCCAGGACCACGAGACCCGCGTCGGCGTGCACGACCCGGACTCCGTCGGCGGCGGGCCCGGTGCGCGTGTGGTGGTAGCGGACCTCGTGCTCCTCCCCCGCCATCTCGTACCGCTTCGTCTGCGGCTGCGACGGCAGGTTGCGCCAGCCGCCGAAGCGGGAGCGGCCGTGTGCCTCCGCGAGGGCCGCCGCCAGGGGGGCGTACGGGTCGGGGGCCGGTGCGGTGAGGGAGGCGAGGTGGCGGTCGTAGAAGCCGGTGGTCATGCGGGCGGAGGTGAACTCCTCGTGGCGCAGGGACCGGACCAGGAGGTCGCGGTTGGTCACGGGGCCGTGGACCGTGGCCCGCTCCAGTGCGCCCGCCAGTCTGCGGAGGGCTTCCGCGCGGGTCGGGGCGTGCGCGACGACCTTGGCGAGCAGGGGGTCGTAGTGGACGCCGACCTCGTCGCCGTCGCCGTAGCCGGTGTCCAGGCGGACGCCTTCCGGGACGGTCAGGCGGTGGAGGGTCCCGGTCTGCGGGGTCCAGTCGTTCGCCGGGTCCTCCGCGTAGAGGCGGGCCTCGATCGCGTGGCCCCGTGCGCGCGGGGGCTCGTCGCCGAGGGCGTGGCCCTCGGCGATCCGGATCTGCTCCGCGACCAGGTCGAGGCCGAACACGGCTTCCGTGACGGGGTGCTCGACCTGGAGGCGGGTGTTCATCTCCAGGAAGTGGGCCCTGCCGTCGGCGACGAGGAACTCGACGGTTCCGGCGCCGACGTAGTCGACGGCGCGTGCGGCGCGCACGGCCAGCGCGCACACCTCCTCCGTGAGGTCCCCGGGGAGCGCGGGCGCCGGCGCCTCCTCGATCACCTTCTGGTGGCGGCGCTGGAGGGAGCAGTCACGGGTGCCGAGCGCCCACACCGTGCCGTGGGTGTCGGCGAGCACCTGCACCTCCACGTGGCGCCCGTTCTCGACGTAGGGCTCGACGAAGACCTCCCCGTCGCCGAAGGCGCTCGCGGCCTCGGCGCGGGCGCCCTCCATCGCGGCGCTCAGCTCCTCCAGGCGGCGCACGACGCGCATTCCGCGCCCGCCGCCGCCCGCGGCCGCCTTCACCAGCACCGGCAGGTCGGCCTCGGTCAGCTCGTCCTCGCGCAGCGGCGCGAGCCCCATGAGCTGCTTGGCGCGCGTCTTGGAGGCCATCGCCTCGATGGCGTCCGGGGGCGGGCCGATCCACACCAGGCCCGCGTCCAGGACGGCGCGCGCGAAGTCGGCGTTCTCGGAGAGGAAGCCGTACCCCGGGTGCACGGCGTCCGCGCCCGCCGTCACGGCCGCCTTCACGATCAGGTCGGCACGCAGGTACGTGTCGGCGGGCGCCGCTCCCGGCAGCCGTACCGCCGTGTCTGCCACGCGCGCGTGGAGGGCGCTCTCGTCGGCGTCCGAGTGCACGGCGACCGTCCGGACACCCAACGCCCGGCAGGTGCGGAAGATGCGGCAGGCGATCTCGCCCCGGTTGGCGACGAGGACTGTTGCAATCACGTGATCCCTCACATCCGGAAGACGCCGAAGCCGCCCCGCGCACCCTCGTAGGGCGCGGTGTGGACGGCCGACAGGCACAGGCCGAGGACGGTGCGGGTGTCGCGCGGGTCGATGACCCCGTCGTCGTACAGCCGCCCGGACAGGAACATCGGCAGCGACTCGGACTCGATCTGCTGCTCGACCATGGCGCGCAGGGCGGCGTCGGCGTCCTCGTCGTAGGGCTGTCCCTTGGCGGTGGCCGACTGCCGGGCGACGATCGACAGCACGCCGGCGAGCTGCTGCGGGCCCATGACGGCGGACTTGGCGCCGGGCCAGGCGAACAGGAAACGGGGGTCGTAGGCGCGCCCGCACATGCCGTAGTGCCCGGCGCCGTAGGAGGCGCCCATCAGGACGGACAGGTGGGGCACGCGGGAGTTGGACACCGCGTTGATCATCATGGCGCCGTGCTTGATGATGCCGCCCTGCTCGTACTCCTTGCCGACCATGTAGCCGGTGGTGTTGTGCAGGAAGAGCAGCGGGATGTCGCGCTGGTTGGCGAGCTGGATGAACTGGGCGGCCTTCTGGGACTCCTCGCTGAAGAGGACGCCCTGGGCGTTCGCCAGGATGCCGACCGGGTAGCCGTGCAGGGTCGCCCAGCCGGTGGCCAGGCTCGTCCCGTACAGCGGCTTGAACTCGTCGAAGTCGGAGGCGTCGACGACGCGGGCGATCACCTCGCGCGGGTCGAAGGGGACCTTCAGGTCGCCGGGGACGACCCCCAGGAGCTCCTCCGGGTCGTACTTCGGCGGCGCGGCCGGTCCCGGGTCCTCGTACGCCTTGCGGTGGTTGAGGCGGGCGACCACCCGGCGGGCCTGCCGCAGGGCGTCCCTTTCGTCGACGGCGAAGTAGTCGGCGAGGCCCGACACGCGCGCGTGCATCTCCGCCCCGCCCAGCGACTCGTCGTCGCTCTCCTCCCCGGTGGCCATCTTCACCAGGGGCGGCCCGCCGAGGAACACCTTCGCCCGCTCCTTGACCATGATCACGTGGTCGGACATGCCGGGGATGTACGCGCCCCCGGCGGTGGAGTTGCCGAAGACGACCGCGACGGTCGGGATGCCGGCGGCGGAGAGCCGGGTGAGGTCCCGGAAGACGGCTCCGCCCGGGATGAAGATCTCCTTCTGCGACGGCAGGTCGGCCCCGCCCGACTCCACCAGGCTGATGCAGGGCAGCCGGTTGGCGAGCGCGATGTCGTTGGCCCGCAGGGCCTTCTTCAGCGACCAGGGATTGCTGGCGCCGCCGCGCACGGTGGGGTCGTTGGCGGTGATCAGGCACTCCACTCCCTCGACGACCCCGATCCCGGTGACGAGCGAGGCGCCGACCGCGTACTCGCTGCCCCAGGCGGCCAGCGGCGACAGCTCCAGGAAGGGCGTGTCCGGGTCGAGGAGCAGTTCGATGCGCTCACGGGCGAGCAGCTTGCCGCGCGCGCGATGCCGGGCCACGTACTTCTCCCCGCCGCCGGCCAGCGCCTTGGCGTGTTCGGCGTCGAGGTCGGCGAGCTTGGCGAGCATCGCCTCACGGTTGGCCCGGTAGTCGGGGCCGTTGGTGTCCAGGGCCGACGGCAGGACGGTCACAGCAGGTCCTCCGGGATGTCCAGGTGGCGGGAGCGCAGCCATTCGCCGAGGGCCTTGGCCTGCGGGTCGAAGCGGTGCCGGGAGGCGACGCCGGCGCCGAGGATGCCCTCGACGACGAAGTTCAGGGCGCGGAGGCGGGGCAGGACGTGCCGGGTGACCGTCAGCTCGCGGCTCTCCGGGACCAGCGCGCGGAAGCGCTCGACGGTCAGCGTGTGGGCGAGCCACCGCCAGGCCTCGTCCGTGTGCACCCACACCCCGACGTTGGCGTCCCCGCCCTTGTCGCCGCTGCGCGCGCCCGCGACGAGCCCGAGCGGCGCACGCCGCACGGGCCCGACCGGCAGGGGGTCGGGGAGCGGGGGCTCGGGAAGCGGGGGCTCGGGTCCGTCGTCGATCCCATCGCGTACGGGGATCTCGGCGAGCGGCGGCACGGGGATGCGGCGTCCGTCGTCGAGGACGGCGACCTGCTCGACGTCGCCCCGGGGGACGTACGCGGCCTCGAAGACCCCGTACGGGGACCCCTTACCGGGCGGGGCGAGGACGTGGAAGCCGGGGTAGCTGGCCAGTGCGAGCTCCACGGCCGCGCCGCTCAGCGCGCGTCCGACGACCGCCTCGTCGGGGTCCCGCACGACGAGGCGCAGCAGCGCGCTCGCGGTCTCCTCGGTGCCGGCGTCGGGCCGGTCGGTGCGGACGAGTTCCCACGTGACGTCCTTCGGGCGGGACTTGGCGAGCGCCTCCCCCATCTGCTCCCGCACCAGCGCGGCCTTCGCCTCGACGTCGAGTCCGGTGAGCACGAAGACGACCTCGTTGCGGAACCCGCCGAGGCGGCTGCGGCCCACCTTGAGGGTCGGGGGCGGCGCCTCGCCGCGCACGCCGTCGATCCGTACGCGGTCGGGCCCGTCCTGGGTGAGCCGTACGGTGTCCAGGCGGGCGGTGACGTCCGGTCCCGCGTACCGGGCGCCGCCCGTCTCGTACAGCAGCTGGGCGGTCACCGTGCCGACGTCGACGAAGCCGCCCGTGCCGGGGTGCTTGGTGATGACACCGGTGCCGTCGGCGTGGAGTTCGACGAGCGGGAAGCCGGGGCGGCGGACGTCGCCGTCGCGGAAGAAGGCGTAGTTGCCGCCGGTGGCCTGCGTGCCGCACTCCAGGACGTGCCCGGCGACGACGGCCCCCGCGAGCCGGTCGTACTCCGTGGGCCCCCAGCCGAAGTGGGCGGCGGCGGGACCGGTGACGAGGGCCGCGTCGGTGACCCGGCCGGTGACCACGATGCCGGCGCCCTCCTTCAGGCAGGCGGTGATGCCGAAACCGCCGAGGTAGGCGTGGGCGGTGAGACTGTCGGGGTAGCGAGGGCCGAGGTCGTCGCCCTCGACGTGCGCGACCCGTACGGGAATGCCGAGCCGGCCGGCCACCTCCCGCACGGCGTCGGCCAGTCCGGCCGGGTTGAGGCCGCCGGCGTTCGTGACGACGCGGACCCTGCGGTCGTGGGCGAGGCCGAGGCACTCCTCCATCTGGCGGAGGAAGGTGCGGGCGTAGCCGGCGGAGGGGTCCTTCAGGCGGTCCCGCCCGAGGATCAGCATGGTCAGTTCGGCGAGGTAGTCGCCGGTGAGGACGTCGAGTTCGCCGCCGGTGAGCATCTCGCGGAAGGCGTCGAAGCGGTCGCCGTAGAAGCCGGAGGCGTTGCCGATGCGGAGGGCGCGGGGGGCGGGGTGGGTCATCCGGCGTCGCCCTTCGGCGGGCGACCGCTGCCGGGCGGCCCGGCGAAGGCCTGGGCGATGTCCAGCCAGCGGTCGGCGTCGGGACCGTCGGCGTGCAGGGCGATGTCCGCGCGGTGGGCGCGCTGGGTGACCAGGAGGCAGAAGTCGAGGGCCGGGCCGGTGACGCGTTGCGGGGCGTCCTCGGGGCCGTAGCCCCACAGGTCGCCGGCCGGACCGGTCAGTTCGACGCGGACCGGCTCGGCCGGGGCCGGCAGTCCGTGCACGCCGAAGGCGAAGTCCCGGGTGCGGACGCCGAGCCAGGCGATGTGCCGGATGCGGTCGGTGGGAGCGTGGGTGACGCCGAGGGCGTCCGCCACGTCCAGGCCGTGGGCCCAGGTCTCCATGAGGCGGGCGGTGGCGAGGGAGGCGGCGGACATCGGCGGGCCGTACCAGGGGAAGCGGGCGGCCTCGGGCGCCTTGCGGAGTGCCTCGTCGAGGGCGGCGCGGTCCGCGCGCCAGCGCGAGAGGAGGTCGGTGGGCGGCAGTCCGGCGATCTCCTCGGCGCCCCGGTCGACGAAGGTGTCGGGGGCGGCCAGGGCCTGTTCGACCAGTTCGCGGAAGCCGTCCTCGTCGGTGACGGCGAGGAGGGCCGAGCGGTCGGTCCAGGCGAGGTGGGCGATCTGGTGGGCGATCGTCCAGCCGGGGGCGGGGGTCGGAAGCGTCCACCGCTCCGGCTCCAACTCCGCGACGAGACGGTCCAGTTCGTCGCTTTCGGCACGCAGGTCGTCGAGCACGGGCGTCGGGTCGGCCATGGGGAGGAGCATGGCAGCGGGCCCAGAAACAAGCAAGCATGCTTGCATGAATTTCCGTGACGGGGTCGGTGCCGCCTGCCGTGAACCGCACTGCTCCGGCGATGTCTTGGGCGCGGTTCACGACGCGACTGGCGTCGCGGAGGCTCAAATGGTCCTCGCGGGCTCGGCCCGCCGCCAGGTCGGCGGCCGCCCCGTCAGGCCTCCGGCACGGCCGCCCTTCCCCGCCCCACCTGCGTCCGCACCGCCCCCATGCTCGCCGCGATGACAAGCGCGATCGCGGCCGCCTCCATGGCGGACAGAGCCTGGTCGAGGAGGAGGAAGCCGGCGGTGGCCGCGATGGCGGGCTCCAGGCTCATGAGGATGGCGAAGGTGGAGGCGGGCAGACGGCGCAGGGCGAGGAGCTCGAGGGTGTAGGGCAGGACGGACGACAGGAGCGCCACCGCCGCGCCGAGGCCCAGCGTCACCGGGTCGGCCAGCTTCATGCCCGACTCGGCGATGCCCAGCGGCAGGAAGAGCAGCGCGCCCACCCCCATCGCGAGGGCGAGCCCGTCGGCCTGCGGGAAACGGCGGCCCGTACGGGCACTGAAGACGATGTACGCGGCCCACATCGCGCCCGCGCCCAGCGCGAACGCGACCCCCATCGGATCGAGGTCGCCGAACCCCCCGCCACCGAGCAGGAAGACGCCGGCCAGGGCCAGTCCCGCCCAGACCAGGTTGATCGCACGCCGGGAGGCCAGGACGGACAGGGCGAGGGGGCCGAGGACCTCCAGGGTGACCGCCGGGCCGAGCGGGATGCGGGCGACGGCCTGGTAGAAGAGGCCGTTCATGGCGGCCATCGTGACGCCGAAGACCACGACGGTGCCCCAGTCGGCCCGGGAGTGCCCGCGCAACCGGGGCCGGCAGACGACGAGGAGCACGACGGCCGCCACCAGCAGCCGCAGCGCCACGACGCCCAGCGCACCCGCCCTCGGCATCAGCATCACCGCGAGCGCGCCGCCGAACTGGACGGAGACGCCCCCGGCGAGCACCAGCCCGACGGGACCGAGCGCCCCCCGGCGGCCCGGGCCGCGCACCGCCTCGACTGCTGCGGCCGACCGGGCGGATGTGGTGGCGGAGGGTGAGGTACTCACGGGCGTTCCTGGTGCTCAGAGCGACGGGGGCGACAGTCTGCGTTCATCACGCTGCACTACCGAGTTCAGGGTAATGGACCCTGTCAGGCGTGTGAAGCCATAACACCACTGTCCCACCCACGTCTCGGATACCGGACAGCGCGGCCGGTGGCACGACGGCACTCGTGGCCACGTCCGCCGGATCAGGGGCCCCGTTCCGCCGACTGGGCCCAGGAGGTCAGGCTCGGCCGTCGCGGGGGCCGAAAGCCTCCAGTGCCTGTGAGTCCGTCACGCGCGCGTGCAGATGGAGGTCCGCCCACTCGGCGATGCCCGGGTAGGCGCACTCAGCGACGAGCCGGGCGACGGCCGCCGGAACGTCGTACGGCGTCACTCGCAGGTCGGTCCCCGGCCCCAGCAGGCACCAGTGCGCGCCCGGGCGGCCGTACGGCATCCCGACGCTGCCCGGGTTGACCACCAGCCGGCCGTGCGCGAGACGGACGTACGGCATGTGCGTGTGGCCGCACACCACCGTGCGCACCTCCTCGTCCAGGCCCTCGAAGACCTCCGCCCAGCGGGCCGGGCGGGAGTCGACGAGGACGACCTCCTCGTCGTCGCGCGGTGTGGCGTGGCAGAAGAGGACGGGGCCGAGGCCGCGGACGGTCAGGGTGAGGGTGGTGGGCAGGGTCTCCAGGAACTCGACCTGGTCGTCGCGGAGCGCGGCGGCCGCGAACGGGCCGATCGGGTCGGGGATCTCGCTCCGCCTGCCGCGCCGGTACTCCACCAGCTCCCGGTCGGCGTTCCCCGCGACCCACAGCACTCGCTCGCCCTGCGCCCGCAGCAGGTCGAGCACCTCGGCCGGCTGCGGCCCCGCCGTGATGTCACCGGTCAGCACGACACGGTCGGCCGCCGCGACCTCGGGCTCGGCGAGCACCGCCTCCAGGGCGGGCAGGACGCCGTGGATGTCGGAGAGGACGGCGACGCGGGTCAATTCCCTCGAAGTCGGCATGGCTGACCAGACTAGGTCGTGTCCGGGACGTCCACCATGTCCGTCCAGCGGGCCACCGCCACGTACGCGTCCCTCACCCGCCGATGCTGCCAGCCGAGTTCGGCGGCGCAGTCGTCGCCGAGGCGCTGGTAGAGGGCGGCCGCGCCACGGGCGTCGCCGGACAGGCCGGTCAGCTCGGCCTGCCGGGCCCGCGCGTCGAGTACGGCGTCCGCCATACGGTCCCCCTGATCGGTGAGTTCACGGATGCGGCGTTCGTTGCGCCGGATCTCCTCGACGTAGCCGGTGTTCACGTGCGGGCGTCCGCCCGTCCCGGATGCGACGGCCGGCCACGCGGCCACCCGGGGGTCGTGCACCACGACCTGCTGGATCGTCTTCTCCACCTCGTCGGCGCCCGCGGGCCGCCCGGCCGGGTCCTTGTCCAGCAGCCGCACGACGAGCCGGTCGAGCTCCGGTGGCACCCCCCTGCGGACATCGCCCGGGGCGGGGGGCGGCCGGTGGAGGTGCTCGCTGATGAGGAAGGGAACAGAGGAACGGGCGGTGCCGAAGGGAGGCTTCCCGGTGAGCATCTCGTACATGACACAGCCCAGCGAGTACAGGTCCACCCCCGGATTCTCGTCCCCGTCCCGCGCGAACCGCTCGGGGGCGGTGTAGAGCGGGGTGGCATGGCCGCTGCGGGAACGGGTGGCGTCCTGGAAGCAGGCGATCCCGAAGTCGACGACCTTGGCGTCCCCGGCATGCGTGATCATGATGTTGGCGGGCTTGATGTCCCGGTGGATCACGCCCTCGGCATGGGCGGCGGCCAGGCCTTGGCAGATGTGCACCGTCCAGCGCACGACCTGCTCCAGGGTCAGCTGGGCGCCCTCGCCGATCCACCCGGCCAGCGAGACGCCGTCGATGTACTCCATGACGAGGTAGAGGACGTCGCCCTCGCGGCCCTGGTCGTGCACGATCGCCACATGCGCGTTGACGATCCGGGCCATGGTCCGCGCCTCGCGCTCGAACAGCCGGATCCGCTCACGCCGCTCGTCGTCGCTCTCGCCGAGGGCGATGCGGTCCAGCGGCAGCATCTTCACCGCGACCCGCCGGTCCAGCGTGGTGTCGTGGCCCTGCCACACTTCGCCCATGCCGCCGCTGCCGATGCGGCCTCTCAGCCGGTACCGGCCGCCGAGCAGATGCCCCTCGTTCACGGTGACCGCCGATCCCTCGGCGGCAGCCAGCCCGTGAGTTCGGTGAGCCCGTCGGCGTACCGGTCCCAGCGACTGATCAGCGTCCTGCGCTGCACCAGTGCCTTCCCGAGCAGATCCGCGGCCTCCTGCCGACGCGCCTGGCCCACGGCCCGCAGCCTGCGCTGCTCCGCGGGCACCCACCGGTACTCGTACCCGCACAGGGCCAGTCCGGCGACGACGAGCAGCACCAGCGCCGCCTGCTGCCACACCACAGCGGCGACCGCCCCGACGATCACGCCCAGCACACCCGCCACCAGTCGGGGCCGTCGCAGGCGGACCCCCTCCACCCGGCGGCGGGTCACCTCCTCGACATGCAGGGCGAGGGCCGTCTGCAACGGCTGCTCCTGGACGGGCTCGGTGGGATCGGCGGGCAGGGTGCCCTTCCACTCGTCGATCGCTATGGGCAGGTGCCGGGGCCGCCGCTGCAGGGACGTCTCGACGAAAGCCGTCGCCACCGTCCGAATCTGCGGCCACACGCACATCAGGGCGAGTCGGCGGGCCGCCAGACCGAGCTCCACCTGGCTGGGCTTGAACACCGCGTTGTCCAGCAGCTGTTCGAAGGTCATGACCTCCACGTCGACCGACTGGCGCTGCTCGTGCTCACGTCGGGCCGCGTCACGGTCCCCGTCCATGTCGTAGATCCGCTGCTGCCACTCGATCTTCGCGTGCAGTTCCGCCTCGTCGGGCTCCAGCCGGTCGATCAGGTGCTCGAGCGCGCTGTCCATGTGCCGGAGGTCCGAACGTGCGGCGGGCCGCTCCGGGAACTCCCGGCTGAGATAGTCGAGGGTGCCCTGGGCAACCGCCGCCTGCTCGAACCCCTCGACCAGCGCGTCCCAGTCCCCGGCGTACACGCTGCGGAATGCCGCGAACTCACCCTCGGGCAGCCGTACGCGCAGATTCCACATCCGCTGCCGCCACAGCTCGCGCCGCTCCCGCGCGCGGCGCTCCCCGTCGGGCGCGGCCGGCGCCTCGGCGAACCAGCGTTCCATCGTGCGGACGACGAACTTCTCCGCCTGCGGCCCGAGCTCCCGGTTGGCCACGGCCTCCAGCACCACCAGGAAGTCCTGGGTCAGCCGTGCCGGGACGAGGGACTGCAGGTAGTTGTCCATGGAACTGCCGGCGAGCCGGTAGTTCTCCAGTCGGGCGGAGGTCAGGGCGAAGAACAGGTGTGCCTTGGACTTGTCGAGCTGCATGGCGTGCCCGCGGGCCTCCTGGCTGAGCTCGGGCAGCTCGCAGTACGTGGCCGCGACGTGCAGCAGGGCCGGCGCCAGCCAGAACCGGGGCTCGTGCAGGAAGTGCTCCTCCACGCACTTCCTGATCAGCGAGGTGTTGACCATGCCGCGATCCACGCTCTCCTTGGTGAGCGTGTCCACCAGGCCACGGGCCAGCGAACGGATCTCGGCACGCTGCCCGAACCTCCGCTGCCGATCCGCCGTCAGCCAGTCGATCCGCGCCCGCGCGTCGTCCTTTGCCTCCTTGCGGCGCAGGTCCTCCCTGATGCCCTCCAACAGTGCGTAGTGCTTGGCGACGTCCTCCTTCACCTGGGTCATGTCCGTGCGCAGCGCGGCCACTTCCCCGCTGACTCCGGTCACCTTGCCCTCCAGGCCGCCGACCTGCCCGCGCAGCAGCCCCACGGTGTCCTGCACGCCCCGCAGTTCACCGGCCTGGGTCTCCTGTCTGCCGTCGACCCTGCGGATGCGCTCGGTCAACTCACCGAGCACCCGGCCCAGTTCCTGGTCCTCGTCCCGGTCGTCCCGGTCGTCCCGGTCCTGGCCGTTCGGCCTGTCCTTCCGGTTGCCGTCCACTCCACCCCCCGAGGAGTCCACCTGCGTGGTGCGTACGATGCGGCACCGGCCGGAGCCGCACAAGGCCGCCTCGTCACTCGCCCCGTGCGTCACCGTCCAGCGCCTCCGCCAGCACCTCCGCGAGATGCCGCCCCCGCACCCCCGCCAGCTGCTCCAGCTGCGTCCGGCACGAGAAGCCGTCCGCAAGGACCACCGCGTCCGTCGACGCCTCCCGCACGGCCGGCAGGAGCTGCTCCTCCGCGCACGCCGCCGACACCTCGTAGTGGCCCTTCTCGAAACCGAAGTTGCCGGCGAGACCGCAGCAGCCGCCGCTGAGGTCGCCGGTGAGGCCGGCGGCCTCCCGCAGGCGGCGGTCGGCGGTGTCGCCGAGGACCGCGTGCTGGTGGCAGTGGGTCTGGCCGACCGCCGGGCGGTCCAGGCGGGGCGGGCGCCAGTCTGGGGCGTGCCGCTCCAGGACCTCCGCGAAGCTCAGGACGCGGGCGGCGAGGCGCGCGGCGCGCGGGTCGTCGTGCAGCAGCTCGGGCAGGTCACCGCGCAGGGCGGCCGCGCAGCTCGGCTCCAGCACGACCACCGGGACGTCCGTCTCCAGCACCGGCTCCATCAGGTCGAGCGTGCGGCGCAGCACCGCGCGCGCGTGGTCGAGCTGGCCCGTGGAGACGTACGTCAGCCCGCAGCAGACGCGGCCGCGGCGGGCCGTCAGCAGGGCGACCGCGGACCTCGACCGGCCGTCACCGACCGGCCGGCCGCGCATGAGCAGCGTCGGCGGGAGCGCCACCCGCAGCCCGGCCGCCTCCAGGACGCGTACGGCCGCCCGGCCGACGGACGGCGAGAGGTGTTCCGTGAAGGTGTCGGGCCACAGGACCACCAGCGCACCGCCCCCCGACGCCACGGCCTCCGCCCCGGACGCCGACACCCGACCACCGTCGGCCGCCGACCCCTGCCCTGGCCCCCGACCCGGCGCGCCGGCCCCCGAAACGCCACCTTGTGCCGGCGCAGGTCCGCCGGCGCCGGATTGCGGTGCGGGTCCGCCGGCGCCGGGTCGCCGGCTTCCGGAGGGCTCCGTTCCCCGTCTGCGCCACCACGCGCTGAACGTCTCCCGCGCCAGCCGGGGGATCGCCCGCTCAGGGGCGATCCCGCCCAGTCGCTTTCCGGCGCTCGCCATCGGGCCGATCGACGCGAGCGCGTTGAGCAGGGGCGCCGTGTGGGTGCGGGCGGCCCAGCGGAGCCAGACCGGGAGGCGGCCCATGCTGTAGTGGGCGGCCGGGCGACGGCGGCCGGCGTAGTGGTGGTGCAGGAACTCCGCCTTGTACGTGGCCATGTCGACCTCGACCGGGCAGTCCGAGCGGCAGCCCTTGCAGGACAGGCACAGGTCGAGGGCGTCGCGGACCTCGGTCGAGCGCCAGCCGTCGGTGACCAGGTCGCCGGCGAGCATCTCGTGGAGCAGGCGGGCGCGTCCGCGCGTGGAGTGCTGTTCCTCGCCGGTGACCCGGTAGGAGGGGCACATCACCGCCGGCCCCGTCGCCGTCGTCGTACGGCACTTGGCGACGCCGACGCAGCGGCGGACGGCCGCGGAGAAGTCGCCGTGGTCGCCGGGGTAGCCGAAGGTCACGTCGACGGGTTCGCGGGGGAGGACGGCGAAGCGGAGGTTGCTGTCGAGGGGGGCGGGGCGGACCAGCATGCCCGGGTTGAGCAGGTCGTCCGGGTCCCAGATGCCCTTCGCGCGCTCGAAGAGGCGGACCAGTTCCGCGCCGTACATCCTCGGCAGGAGCTCCGCGCGGGCCTGTCCGTCGCCGTGCTCCCCGGACAGTGAGCCGCCGTGGGCGGTGACCAGGTCGGCGAGGTCCTCCGAGAAGCGGCGGAAGCGGGCGATGCCCGACTCGGTGAGCAGGTCGAAGTCGATGCGGACGTGGATGCAGCCCTCTCCGAAGTGGCCGTACGGCGTGCCGCGCAGGCCGTGGGCGGTCAGCAGGGCCCGGAAGTCCCGCAGGTAGGCGCCGAGCCTGGCCGGCGGTACGGCGCAGTCCTCCCAGCCGGGCCAGGCCTCGGAGCCGTCCGGCATCCGGGTCGCCGTGCCGGCGGCGTCCTCGCGGACGCGCCACAGGGCGCGCCGACCGGCCGGGTCGGTCACCACGGCCGCGTCGACGACGTCCGCCGCACGCACGATCGCCTCCGCACGCGCGCGTGCCTCCGCCTGCGCGGCGCCTCCCGTCTCCACGAACAGCCAGGCCGCGCCGCGCGGCAGCCCCGTCGCCGACGGCACCAGGTCGGCGGCCATCCCCTCGACCGTCAGCGGCCCGTACGGAAGCAGCCCGGCCGCGGCCTCCGCGGCGGCGGCCTCGTCGGCGTACCCCAGCACCGCGAGGGCACGCGCGCGGGGCGCCTCGACGAGGTCGACGACCGCCTCCGTGAGCACGCCCAGCGTGCCCTCCGAGCCGCAGAAGGACCGGGCGACGTCGGCGCCCCTCTCGGGCAGGAGCGCGTCCAGCGCGTACCCGGAGATCCGGCGGGGCAGCTCGGGGAATCCGGTGCGCAGTCGCGCCAGCTCGCCCTCGACGAGGGTGCGCAGGCCGTCCGGGGCGCCGGCCCACCCGGAGCCCAGCCTTCGCCGGTCGCCTCCCGCGGTGACGACGGCCAGCTCCCGCACGTTGTCCGCGGTCGTCCCCCATGCCACCGAGTGCGACCCGCAGGAGTTGTTGCCGATCATGCCGCCGAGGGTGCACCGGCTGTGCGTGGCGGGGTCGGGGCCGAAGCGGAGCCCGTGCGCGGCGGCGGCCTCCTGGAGCCGGTCGAGGACCAGCCCGGGCTGCACGACGGCGGTCCGCGCGACCGGATCGAGGGAGACCAGGCGGTTCAGGTGACGCGTGAAGTCGAGCACCACGCCGACGCCCGTGGCCTGTCCCGCGATCGACGTGCCGCCGCCGCGCGCCACCACCGGCACGCCATGGGCCCGGCACACCTCCAGCACCGCCGCCACGTCGTCCGCGTCCCGCGGCGCGACGACCCCCAGCGGCACCCGGCGGTAGTTCGAGGCGTCCATGGTCGCCAACGCCCGCGAGGTCACGTCGAACCCCACGTCGCCCCGGACGGCCCTGCGCAGCTCCCCCTCGAGATCTGTCATGCGTCCAGGATGCACCCGGTCACTGACAGTGACGGAATCCCGGTGGTCGGCCGTCCGCCGCCCGCCTTCCCCTCGTAGATATCCACAGGTCCATCGGGCGGAGATCTCGTCTCATCGAACGGACACGTTTCCGCCCCGTTTCCCCCAGGGGATACGCTCCGCCTCGTGGCTGAGATCCAGATTCCTGCTGACATCAAGCCCGCCGACGGTCGATTCGGCGCGGGCCCCTCCAAGGTGCGGGTGGAGGCGCTGGACGCCCTGGCCGCCACCGGTACGTCCCTCCTCGGGACCTCCCACCGCCAGGCCCCGGTGAAGAACCTGGTCGGCCAGGTGCGCGAGGGCATCGCCGAGCTGTTCCAGGTCCCGGACGGCTACGAGGTGATCCTGGGCAACGGCGGCTCCACCGCCTTCTGGGACATCGCGACCCACGGTCTGATCGAGAACAAGTCGCAGCACCTCAGCTTCGGCGAGTTCTCCTCCAAGTTCGCCAAGGCCGCCAAGCTGGCCCCCTGGCTCGCCGAGCCCACCGTGATCTCCTCCGACCCGGGCACGCACCCCGAGCCCGAGGCCGAGGCCGGCGTCGACGTCTACGCCTTCACGCACAACGAGACCTCCACCGGCGTCGCCGCCCCGATCAAGCGGGTCGCGGGCGCCGACGAGGGCGCGCTGGTCCTGGTGGACGCCACCTCGGGCGCCGGCGGTCTCCCGGTCGACATCGCCGAGACCGACGTCTACTACTTCGCCCCGCAGAAGTCCTTCGCCTCCGACGGCGGCCTCTGGATCGGCGTCTTCTCGCCGGCCGCCATCGAGCGCGCCGAGCGTGTCCACGCCTCCGGCCGCCACGTCCCGGAGTTCTTCAGCCTGCCCACGGCGATCGACAACTCCCGCAAGAACCAGACGTACAACACCCCGGCGCTGGCCACCCTCTTCCTGCTGAACCAGCAGCTGGAGTGGATCAACGGCCAGGGCGGCCTCGACTGGTCGGTCCGCCGCACCGCCACCTCCGCCCGCACCCTGTACGGCTGGGCCGAGGACGTCAAGTACGCCAACCCCTTCGTCGCCGACCCCGCCAAGCGCTCCCAGGTCATCGGCACGATCGACTTCACCGACGAGGTCGACGCGTCCGCCGTCGCCAAGGTCCTGCGTGCCAACGGCATCGTCGACACCGAGCCCTACCGCAAGCTCGGCCGCAACCAGCTGCGCGTCGCGATGTTCCCGGCGATCGACCCGGCGGACGTCGAGGCGCTGACGAAGTGCGTCGACTACGTGATCGACAAGCTCTGATCACGTCCGTACGGCTCTGAGGGGCGCCCGGTGCACACCGGGCGCCCCTTTGTCGTCGGCGCGGCCCCGTCCCCTCCGTTCAGGGCATTGCCTCCTCTTCCGGGGATGACCGAGGCTGGTCGGGGCGAGCGAGGCGAGCCGGGGGAGGCGTCCGATCGTGTTACGTGACGTCAGGTACTGGGCCAGGCGGAACGACGTGGTACTTCTCGTGCTCCTGCGGATCCTGATGTTCGGGCTCGCGGTGCCGGGGATCGTCCTGTGCGTGGACCGTGTCGACCATCACCAGCCGGCTGTCGTCACGTACAGGAACGCCTCCCTGTGTCCCGCCGGGACGCCGTGGGAGACGGCCGACGACTGCGTCGCGCAGACCACCGGCGAAATCGCCGGCAGGGACTGGAGCGAGTCGTGCACCACGGACAGCAACGGGCACAGCTCGTGCACCAAGCACTACAGCGTCACGGTCCGTTTCGGTGAGCGCAGCCAGGAGCTGGGCGTCGCCTACCGCACCTACCGCACGGCGGACCGCGGAGACCGGGCCGAACTGCGGATCTGGCAGGGTGAGGTGGTGCGGATGGTGACCGAGGGTCACACCGAGACGTTCCTGACGTCCTCCGAGTTCGCGCTCGGAGGGTGGCTGCTCTTCGGGTGGCTGCTGCTGGCGGCGTCGTGGCTGGCCCTCTTCGGGCTGTGGCTGTATCCGCTGCTGGGCGGCTGGCTCCTGCTGACCGTGCCATATGTCCTGGTGGCGACCAACCACCTGGGGATCAACCCGATGGGGGTGACGGGCTGGAGCGTCTCCGGCCTGCTCACCGCGGTGGGGCTCTGGCTCATGGGGCGGTCGCTCGTCGAGGCCCGCTCGTGGAGATAGGCGAGCGAGCGCCGCCGCCGGGGTGCGGGCACGGGCGTACCCGCGGGGTGGGAGGCTGGAGCCGTGGCGGACGAGAAGGAGCTGGCCGAGACCCAGCGCGCGCACTGGCAGGACACGTACACCGCGCACCCCGGGATGTACGGGGAACGGCCCTCCGGACCCGCGGTGCACGCCGCTGCCGTGTTCCGCGCGGCCGGGGCGCACGACGTCCTGGAGCTCGGTGCCGGGCACGGCCGCGACGCCCTCTTCTTCGCGCGCGAGGGCTTCACCGTGCGGGCCACCGACTTCAGTGACACCGGCCTGGACCAACTGCGTGACGCGGCCCGGGCCCGGAACGTCACCGAGCGGGTCACCACCCTCGTCCACGACGTCCGTGACCCCCTGCCGCTGCCGGACGACTCGGTGGACGCGGTGTTCGCGCACATGCTGCTGTGCATGGCGCTGTCGACTCCGGCGATCCACGGGCTCGTCGGCGAGGTCCGCCGTGTCCTGCGACCGGGCGGGGTGTTCGTCTACACCGTGCGCCACACCGGTGACGCCCACTACGGTGCCGGCCTCGCCCACGGCGACGACATCTACGAGCACGGGGGTTTCGCCGTGCACTTCTTCCCCCGCCACCTGGTCGACGAGCTCGCCGGCGGATGGCATGTGGAGGAGGTGTTCCCCTTCGAGGAGGGGGAGTTGCCCCGGCGTCTGTGGCGCGTCACGCAGAGGGTGCCCGGCTGAGAGGCGCCCGGTGATCGCACCGGGCGCCCTCCGCGGTGCCTCGCCGGCGTCTACGCCGCCGTACAGCTCAGCGTCGGCACACCCCCGCCCCCGGGCGCGCCCCCGAATCCGAAGCTCGCCGAGCCGCCGGCCGGTACCGCGCCGTTGTGCGCGGCGTTCACCGCCGTCACCGTCGACCCGCTCTGGGTGTACGACGCGTTCCACATGTTCGTCACCCGCTGGGACCCGCTCCAGGTCCAGGTCACCTTCCACGAACCGATCGCCCTGGTGCCGGTGTTGGTGACCTTCACCTCGGCGTTGAAGCCGCTCCCCCAGTCGCTGCCGACGGTGTACGCGGCGGTGCAGGCGGCCGTGCCGTCACCGGGGTCGCCCGGGTCTCCGGGATCGCCGCTCCCGGTGCCCGGCGTGAAGCCCGGCGCCTTGATGCTCGTCAGGTAGCCGTCCTTCACCGTGTCCACGGTGCTCCAGTCGTCCTTGAGGATGCCGCCGGTGTCGCCGGAGTTGGGGTTCCACGACCAGAAGGTCCAGTGGAAGGAGTCGGCGCCGTACGCCGAGGTCGAGCGCAGGTAGCTCACCAGGGCGGACAGCCACCGCTGGTCGACCGTCGACTGGAGGGTCGTGCCGAACTCGCCGAGCCAGACGGGGGCGATGTCCTGCTTGAAGATGTAGCCCCAGTACCTGTCCCAGATGCCGGGCATGTTCGCGGGGAACGACGGGTCGCTGAACCAGCTCTGCTGGGCGACGCTGGTCGCGTAGTCGTGGGCGGAGTAGACGAGCCGGTCGGGCACGTCCAGTCGGACGGGGTACCGGGCGACACCCATCAGGTTGCCGCCCCACCATCCCGAGACGCCGTCGAAGCTCTGCACCCCCTCCACGAAGACCAGCAGGTCCGGGTTGACGGAGAGGACGGCGTTGCCCGCCCGTTCGGCGGCCAGGCGCCAGTCCCTCGTGGTGTCGCCGCAGCCCCAGCAGGCGGGGTCGTGGGGCTCGTTGTGCAGGTCGATGCCGACGACGGTGGGATTGCCGGCGTAACGCCCCGCGAGGGTCCTGAGGTTGGCGATCCACGTCGACTCGGGGACCGCCGACGTGTACCAGAGCGCCGACTGGCCGGCCGCGTCCGGGCGGTGGCGGTCCAGGACGATCTTCAGGCCGCTCTGGCCGGCGTACGCCACGATCCGGTCGAGGACCTGCAGGGACGTCAGGCCCTGCAGATCGGCGTTCTTGCCGTCGGCGAAGCTGATGCTGTCCGGCATGGTGCCGCTCTTGAGGATGTCGTCGCTGAACGGCAGCCGGATGGTGTTGTAGCCCAGCGACCTCATCTGATCGATCATGCTCTTGTAGTCACGGGCCCACAGGCCGTGGACGACGTGGTTGGCGGTCTCGAAGCCGAACCAGTTGATGCCGGCGATCCGGACCGGCTGCCCGGCCGCGTCGAGGATCCGCCGGCCGCTGGTGTGCCAGTAGCCGGCTCCCGCGTCGGCCGTGGCCCGGGCCTCCGCGGCGGGCGCACCCGCCGCCCCGGCGGCCTGTGCGCCCGCCGCCAGCGGTAACAGCAGGGCCGCGACGACGGCGCACACCGCTCTGCGCATGTTGCGGAACATGTCGTTGCTTCCTCTCGGGGGAGGCGCGGGCCCGGAACATATGGGAGCGCTCCCATACACCGCGCACTCCCCAGCAAACCGACACACCATGACCACGTCAAGAAGTCGGCGGCGGCACCCCGGGAAGGGTGCCGCCGCCCGGACCGCCGCTCCCACGGTCCTTCACCGGCTCAGCTTCTGGAACCTCCGCACGGCCAGCGGCAGGAAGACCAGCGTCAGGACCACCGGCCACACTCCCGCCATCAGCAGCGCGTGCTGCTCGACCCACGAGTCTCCCTCGACCGGCGTCCCGAACAGCTCGCGCGCGGCCGCCGCCGTGGACGAGATCGGGTTCCAGGCGGCCACGGCACCCAGCCAGTCCGGCATGAGTTCGGGCGCCACGTAGATGCTGGAGATCATCGTGAGGGGGAAGGCCACGGCGAACAGCCCGCCCGCGGCCTCCGGGTTGGGCACGAGGAGACCCAGCCAGACGCCGATCCAGATCAGCGCGAACCGCAGCCACAGCAGCAGGCCGAAGGCGCCGAGGAAGCCGAGGCCGGCGTCCGGGCGCCAGCCCATCGCGAACGCCGTCAGCATCATGATGGCCAACTCCGCGCAGGCGGCGAGCAGATCGGTGATCCCGCGCCCGGCGACCACCGCGGACGGCGCCATCGGCATGGAGCGGAACCGGTCGATGACGCCCTTGGTGGAGTCGTAGACGACGAGCGTGGCGGTGTTGATGAAGCCGAACGCCATCGTCATCACGAACATCCCCGGCATGAGGAAGTCCTTGTAGTCCCCGCCGCCGGGCACCTTCATCGCGCTGCCGAAGACATAGCCGTACAGCAGGACGGACAGGATCGGGAAGCCGAGCTGCCAGGCGATGTTGACGGGCTGGCGCTGGTAGTGGGTCAGGCCCCGGCGGACGAGGTTCCAGACGTCCGCGAGCAGCCAGTACGTGCGGCCGTGGGCGTCCTGGCCGGTCAGGTCGACGGCGCTCATCCGGCGGCCTCCTTCTCGGTGCGGTGTCCGGTCAGGCGCAGGAACACGTCGTCGAGGCTCGGCCTGCGCAGTCCGATGTCCTCGACGGACACACCCTCGTCCTGGAGGGTGCGTGCCACCTCGGTGAGGGCGGCGACCCGGTCGGTCACGGCCGCGTGCACCCGCGACTCGGCCTCGTCGGTCTCGGGCTCGCCGTCCGAGACCCGGGCGACGGCCTTCGCCACCCGCGGGAGGTCGGACCGCTCGGCGACCACGACCTCGATGCGGTCGCCCCCGACCCGGTTCTTCAGCCCGTCCGGGGTGTCGTCGGCGATGGCCCGCCCCTGGTCGATGACGGTGATACGGGACGCGAGCTTGTCGGCCTCCTCCAGGTACTGCGTGGTCAGCAGCACGGTCGTGCCGCCCGCCACCAGCGCGCGGACGGACTCCCACACCTCCCCCCGGCTGCGGGGGTCCAGTCCCGTGGTCGGTTCGTCGAGGAACAGCACGGCCGGGGTGAGGACCATCGACGCGGCGAGGTCGAGCCGGCGCCGCATGCCGCCGCTGTACTTGCCGACGCCCCGGTCGGCCGCGTCGGTCAGGTCGAACTGCTCCAGCAGCTCGGCGGCCCGCAGCCGCGCCCGCCGGCCGCCCAGGTGGAACAGCCGGCCGAACATCTCCAGGTTCTGCCGTCCGGTGAGCACCTCGTCCACGGCCGCGTACTGCCCGGTGAGCCCGATGCGCGCCCGCACCTCGCGCGGCTGCCGGGCCACGTCCAGGCCGGCCACGGTCGCCCGGCCGCCGTCCAGGCGGATCAGCGTGGACAGGATGCGCACGGCGGTGGTCTTGCCCGCGCCGTTCGGCCCGAGCAGGCCGTGCACGGTGCCCTCGCGGACGGCCAGGTCGAAGCCGTCGAGGGCGCGCTTCTCGCCGTACCGCTTCTCCAGCCCCTCGGCGTGTACGGCGTATCCGTCGGCCATGAGTCCCCCTTCCGGTGACGGATTAACTGAGTACACCGTACCCGATTGCGCGTACACCGTACTCAGTTTTTTCCCGCGGAACTAAGCTGCACCCATGACGAGCAGTACGGAGACCAGCGGCAGCGGCGACATCGTCCGCACCCTCGAGCTGCTGTGGGACACCGGCAGGCGCCCCAGCCGCGGCCCCAAGCCGGGCCTGACGCTGGAGCGGATCGTGGAGACCGCCGTCGGAGTGGCCGACCGGGACGGGCTCGACGCGGTCTCGATGCGCCGGATCGCCACGGAGCTGGGAACGGGCGCGATGTCCCTCTACCGCTACGTCCCCGGCAAGGCCGAGCTGCTCGACCTGATGCTCGACCGCGTCCAGCGCCCCTCGGACAACCCGGCCGACCTCGGCGACGGCGGCTGGCGCTCCGCCCTGGAGGCCCTGGCCCGCGCCACCCTCGCCCTCTACCGGCGTCACCCCTGGCTGCTCCAGGTCAACCAGTCCCGCCCGATCCTCGGCCCCAGCGCCCTGGACGGCATGGAGAAGGTGCTCACCCGGATCAGGCCCATGGGCCTCGCCGACCCCGAACTGGTGTCGGCGATCATCATGGTCGACGGGTACGTCGTCGGCGCCGCGCGCACGCAGGTCTACCAGGAGGAGGCCGAGCGGAAGTCGGGCATGACGGACGCGCAGTTCTGGGCGGCGCAGGCACCGGTCCTGGAGCAGGTCATGGCCTCCGGCCGCTACCCCGTCATGGCCTCCCTCTCCGAGGACACCTTCAGCCCCGCCTTCGACCACTTCGAGTTCGGGCTCCAGCGCATCCTGGACGGGCTGGAGGTGCTCGTGGAGCGGCGGCGCGGCGAGGAGGGCGACCGGGCCGGCCTCAGCGGCGCCTGAACACCCGCCGCAGACCGAAGAGGGCGGCGCACGCGACGGCCACCGCGAGGGCGCCCATCCGCACGTTCCCGTCCGCCCCGTCGCCGCCCCCGCCGTCCTCGCCCGAGGCCGCCGGACTCCCGCCGCCCGACGGGGCGCCGGAGTCCTTCGACGCCCCGGGCGCGTCCTCCGCCCGCACCCCGCTGCCGACGCCCTCGGTGCCGTACATCAGCTTCGAGCCGTCGGCCGAGTACGTCACGGACTCGCCCTGTTGCTGGAGCGGCACGTCGAGCCGCTCCAGCCGCTTCGGCCTGCCGTCGTTCCAGTCGTAGAGGATGCCGCCGAAGTAGCCGCGGACGGCGAGCCGCCGGCCGTCCGGGGAGAAGGCGGCGTCGGTGGCCCACAGGTCGATGGGGGCGACGGGACGGAAGACGTTCGTGCCGGACGCGGAAAGGGTGGCCGGGCCCTCGTACAGGTGCCCGCCGTCCTCCTGCTTGTCGATGACGTAGACGCGCCCGGTCTTCGGATGGACGACGAGCGACTCGGCGTCGCGGGAGCCGTCCGAGTACGTCACGACGTACTGGGTGGCGCGCACCGTCCGGTCCTCGAGCGTCCTGGGCTCGGGCAGCCGGTAGACCCAGACGTGGTCCCACTGGACGCCGTCGTTGTCGCCGATGTCGCCGACGTAGATCTGGTCGTCCGGGCCGATGGCGACGGCCTCGACGTCACGGGGGGTGCCCACGCCGGTCAGGGTGATCGTCGCGACGGTCCTGCCGGTGCCGCTGTCCACGGCGTAGAGGTACGCGCCGGTGTCCTGGTCGTTGTGGGTCCAGTAGATGCCGGGGTGCTGACGGGAGGCGGCCAGCCCGCTGGACTCGGTGATGCGGGGGTCCTCGATCGTGAAGCTCTTGTCGCCGTCGGCGGCGGATGCGGGCACCGCGAGGGCGGCCACGAGCAGGGCCCCGGCGAGGAGGGCGAACGGTCGGCGCATGCCCCCAGCCTGCCATCCCGCCCCGGCCCCACGGGTGTCGTGGCGGGCCTCACACCCCGAGCGTCACCGTGATCCACCGTGATCCACCATGATGAGCGAATGCTCAGGTTGATGCCCGTCGGCGACTCGATGACGATCGGCAGCGCCGGTGAGCACACATGGCGGTACCGCCTGTGGCGACACCTGTGCTCCACGTACGGCGGCCCGTTCACGCTCGTCGGCCCCCGCGAGACGCTGTACGACAAGGCGGCGGACGCCCCCACGTCGTACGAGTACGCCGATCCCGGCTTCCCCCGCCATCACCTGGCCGGCTGGGGCGAGGGCTGGCTGCACATGGCGCCGCTGATCGGCGGGGCGGTGCGGGAGAGCCGGGCGGACGTCGTGCTGGCCTCCCTGGGCCTGATCGACCTCGGCTTCTACACCGACGCCGAGCAGACCGCGGACAACGTCCGCGCCTTCATCAGCGGGGCCCGGACGGCGAACCCGCGGGTGGCCATGGTGCTCCTGCCCGTCATCCCCAACATCCGCGCCGCGGCCGACGCGCCCTTCGCCGCCCAGGTCGCCCGTTTCAACGAGCTCCTGGCGAAGACGGCCGCCGACCTCGACGAACCGGCCTCCCCGCTGCTGCTGGCCTCGGTGCCGGAGTCGTACGACATCCACACCGACACCTACGACGGCACCCACCCGAACGCGAGCGGCGAGCACAAACTGGCCGCCGCGTTCGCGGAGGCGATGCACCAGGGGTGGGGCGTGGGCGGGCCGTACGAGCCGGCCTGAGCGGACCGCGGGCGCACGACGGGGGCGCGCACGCGTGAGTGCGCCGCGCGACGTGGTCACCGTGCGTATCGTTGTACCGCGCGGCTGTGCTCGTCCGTGAGGCAGCCGGGGAGGAGCGCCACGATGACCGTCCTTGAAGACAGGATCGCGATGGCCGAGAGCGACAACACGAGCACGCTCGACGAGATGTTCGACCGGCTCGAGAAGATGCCCGTCCCCGAGGGATACAAGGTCGAGATCGTCGAGGGGACCGTCTACATGGCGCCGCAGCGGGACACCCACTGGGAGATCATCCTGGACTTCGTCGAGCAGCTGCGGACCAAGTACCCGCGCACGCGCGTGAAGTCCGACGTGCGCATCGACTACCCCGGGCGCCTCAACGGGTTCGCGACCGATGTGACCGTGATGGCCGAGGGCGCCGCCAAGACGGAGGACGGGCGCTGGCGCCACGAGGACGTCGAGTTCGTCGCCGAGGTGATCTCCAAGGGGACCGCCGCCAACGACTACGGGCCGAAGAAGACCGCGTACGCCACCGCCGAGGTCCCCGTGTACGTCATCGCCGACCCCTACCAGGGGCGCTGCCACGTCTACACGGACCCCAAGGAAGGCGACTACCAGATCGAGACGACGGTTCCCTTCGGCAAGGACCTGGACCTCACCGGCACCGTCGTCGGCCTCACCCTCACCACCGGCGAGTTCCCCCGCGGCTGACCGACCCCGCTTGCCTGGAGTGGACTCGAAGGCGTTGGCTGACACTTCATGAAGTACACGCAGCTCGGACGCACCGGACTCAAGGTCAGCCGACTGGTCCTCGGGACCATGAACTTCGGACCGCAGACGGACGAAGCCGACAGCCACAAGATCATGGACGCGGCGCTCGACGCCGGCATCAACTTCTTCGACACCGCCAACGTGTACGGCTGGGGCGAGAACAAGGGCCGTACCGAAACGATCATCGGCAACTGGCTCGCGAAGGGCGGCGACCGCCGCGACAAGGTGGTCCTCGCCACCAAGGTGTACGGCAACATGGGCGCGGACGGCGACGCCTGGCCCAACCACGACAAGCTGTCCGCCGTCAACATCCGGCGGGCCGTCGACGCGTCGCTCAAGCGGCTGCGGACCGATCACATCGACCTCTACCAGTTCCACCACATCGACCGGAACACCCCGTTCGAGGAGATCTGGCAGGCCGTCGACGTCCTGGTCCAGCAGGGCAAGATCCTCTACGCCGGCTCGTCAAACTTCCCCGGCTACAAGATCGCCCAGGCCAACGAGGCCGCCGCCCGGCGCGGCTCGTACGGCCTGGTCAGCGAGCAGTGCCTGTACAACCTGGCCGAGCGGCGCGCCGAGATGGAGGTCATCCCGGCCGCGCAGGACTACGGCCTCGGCGTGATCCCCTGGTCGCCGCTGCACGGCGGGCTGCTCGGCGGGGTCATCCGCAAGGAGACCGAGGGCGGGCGCCGCGCCTCCGGACGGGCCGCCGACTCCCTCGCGAACACGGCCATCCGCGCGCAGATCCAGTCCTACGAGGACCTCCTCGACAAGCACGGCCTGGAGCCCGGCGAGGTCGCCCTGGCCTGGCTGCTCACCCGGCCCGGCGTGACCGGCCCGATCGTCGGGCCGCGCACCGCCGAGCAGCTCGACTCGGCGCTGCGCGCGGTCGACCTGGAGCTGAGCGAGGAACTGCTGGCCGGGCTCGACGAGGTCTTCCCGGGCCCGGGTCCGTCCCCGGAGGCCTTCGCCTGGTAGCACCTGTCCACCGACGGGAGCCTGGGGGACGCGGGGACCGCGCGACGCGCCGTGGCCGGCCCGCGGCCGACCGGCCGCGGACGGTCCCCCGGCCCTCCGCCCCCGGCCCTCCGCTCTCCGGGCGGAGCGGCCCCGCTACTTTCCGAGCGCGGCCGCCACCGCCACGACGACGAACATCAGCACGAGCACGACGGCCATGATCCGGTTACGGGTTTTCGGGTCCACGCATCGAGCCTAACCGGCCCCGCCGAGCGGCCAGCGGGCGACCGGCTCGTAGCGGGGCTGCTCGCCCGGCACCCCGGACGTGGGCAGGTGGCTGCGCACCAGCACCAGCTCGTCCACCGTCCAGGTCCGGCCGGCGAAGGCGTGCAGGGCCTCGACATAGGGCCGTGCGTCCACGGCGTCCCGGCTGCGGGCCAGCGTCAGGTGGGCCTTGTAGCGCCGGTGCTCCCCCATGTCCAGGCCGGCCTTGCGCGCCGCCGCCTCCGCCCGGTCGGCCAGCAGCCGCAGCTCCGCCACCTCGCCCGAGGCCCCGGTCCACAGCGCCCGGCCGTGCCCGAACTGGCCGCCGCCCCGCAGTGCCAGCGCGAAGGGCGCGCTGCGGTGCGCGGCCCGCTCCAGCCGCGCCGACAGCTCCGGTACGACGTCCTCGTCGACCTCGCCGTAGAAGGCGAGCGTGAAGTGCCAGCCGGGGCGGCTGGTCCAGCGCAGCCCGTCCGCACCGGGCAGCCTCCTCAACAGGGCGACTTCGGCGGCGAGCTCGTTGGTGACGTCCTCAGGGGGCAGGACGGCGGCGAAGAGTCTCATGGTGCCGATTTTCCCGTGCCCGGGCCGGAGCCCGCTCGGCACCGTGGGCGCCAGGGAGATCACCATCGGAAGAGTCGGGCCCGACGACGTCCCCGTCGTTCCCGTCGTCCTCGCCGTGCTCGACAGTTCCCCGGAACGGCTCGTCGCCCGGGGCCGCACGGGCCGGTCGGGGACGCGGCCCTGGTCGCGGCAGCCGTCGGCCGTGGCCTCGGCCGTCCGGTACGTCACCGAGGGCGAGCCCCGCATCGCCGAGGCCGACGGGGTGCCGGCCGCCAGGCTCACGCTCATCGACGCGCCCGGCGCGTACGTCTCCCCCCTCGACCCGCCCGGCGAGCCCGAGGGCTCCATCCGCCTCCCGGTACACCACGGCTTCACCTCGAGGGGGACGTGCGCCGTCGGGGAGGCCGGGCGGTGGCCGGGGCAGGTGCCGGCCCGGAGGGTGGGGCACCCGCCCCGCAGGGCGGCAGGGGACGCACCGGCCGCTCCGTCGCCGTCGCGCGGGCGGCGAGGTGGCGGCGGTGGAGCGCGGGCGCTCAGCTCCACGCCGGCACGCGGCGTCGGCGGCGGTCGGCGCCCGCCAGGCGCCGGGCCGCGCCACCGGCGGCGGGCGACGGCGTGCTCGCGGGGCCGCCGCGCCCGGCCGCGTCACGCCGCGGGGGCGAGCTCCCGGCTCTCGCGAGGGACGAACCCCACGGTCGGGTGCCCGCGCCGCCAGCCCACCGCCAGCCGCAGGCCGCCGACGCGGGCCAGGAGCAGGCCGATGGTGACGGCCGCGGCGGCGGAGACCGCGCCGCCCACCGCCAGGCCGGCCCGGACGCCGTACGCGTCCGTGATCCAGCCCGCGATCGGCGCGCCCACCGGGGAGCCGCCCAGGAAGACCATCATGTAGAGGGCCATGACACGGCCGCGCATGGCCGGGTCGGTGCCCATCTGGATGCTGGTGTTCGCGGTGACGTTGACCGTCATGCCGAACATGCCGATCGGGATCATGAGCAGGGCGAACAGCCACAGCGAGGGAGCGACGGCCGCCACCAGCTCGACCAGTCCGAAGACCGCGGCCGCCGCGATCAGGACCCGCATCCGGGAGGTGCCGCGCCGGGCCGCCAGCAGCGCGCCGACCAGCGAGCCGACCGCCATGAGCGTGTTGAACAGGCTGTAGGAGCCGGCACCCGCGTGGAAGACGTCGTCGGCGAAGGCGGACAGGTAGACGGGGAAGTTGAAGCCGAAGGTGCCGATGAAGCCGACCAGGACGATCGGCCAGATCAGGTCCGGGCGCCCGGCCACGTACCGCAGCCCCTCCCGCAGCTGGCCCTTGCCGCGCGGGGCGCGCTCGACGACGTGCAGCTCGCGGGCGCGCATCAGCAGCAGGCCGGCGATGGGCGCGACGAAGGACAGGCCGTTGGCGAGGAACGCCCATCCGGTGCCCACGCCGGTGATCATCAGACCGGCGACGGCCGGGCCGACCAGGCGGGCGGACTGGAAGTTCGCGCTGTTCAGGCTGACCGCGTTCTGCAGCTGATCGGGGCCGACCATCTCGGAGACGAAGGACTGGCGGGCCGGGTTGTCGACCACGGTCGCGAGGCCGACGGCGAAGGCGGCGACGTAGACGTGCCAGACCTCGACGTGTCCGGACAGGGTGAGCAGCGCGAGGGCGACGCCGGTGACGGCCATCGACGTCTGGGTGAAGAGCAGCGCGCGGCGCTTGGGCAGCCGGTCGACGAGGACACCGCCGTACAGGCCGAACAGCAGCATCGGCAGGAACTGCAGGGCCGTCGTGACGCCGACGGCGGTGGCGGAGCCGGTGAGGCTGAGCACCAGCCAGTCCTGGGCGATGCGCTGCATCCAGGTGCCGATGTTGGAGACGACCTGGCCGGCGAAGAACAGGCGGTAGTTCCTGACCTTCAGGGAGCTGAACATCGAGGACCTGCGAGCGCCGCCGGACGCGGCTTCGGGGGTGGGCGGGGAATCGTGGGTGGTCGGTGCGGGGGCGGAGTCTGCTCCGGGTCCCGTACTCAAAAGGGTTCGCCTCCTCGGGAACTGCCTACAGGTGTGCGAGCTTCTCCAGCACGGGGGCGGCGGCGCGCAGCTTGGCCCACTCGTCCTCGTCGAGGCCGTCGACCAGGGTGGCCAGGAACGCGTTCCGCTTGCGGCGGCTCTCCTCGAGCATGGCCTCGGCCTGCTCGGTCCTGGTGACGACCTTCTGGCGCCGGTCCTCCGGGTGCGGCTCCAGCCGGACCAGGCCCTTGGCCTCGAGCAGCGCGACGATCCGGGTCATCGAGGGCGGCTGCACATGCTCCTTGCGGGCGAGCTCACCCGGGGTGGCACTGCCGCAGAGGGAGAGGGTGCCGAGCACCGACATCTCGGTCGGGCTCAGCGACTCGTCGACCCGCTGGTGCTTGAGCCGACGGGACAACCGCATCACAGCGGAGCGCAGGGAGTTCACGGCGGCAGCGTCGTCGCCATGGTTGAAGTCCGGCATGTCTTTAGGGTAACTCATTACCCTCGCTAAGGACTACTGATGGGTGCCCGTCTTCCCGTGACACGCGCCACTGAACCGCGTCGACCCGCAGAGTCACTCGTCCGGGTGACAGGGGCGCGGAACGTCACCCACCACCCCGAACCGGGCCGCGACCCTCGTACGCATGGGGACCAGCGTGCTCAGCCTGCGAATAGACCACGACCTGCTGGAACGGCTCCGGCACCACGCCGCCAAACGGGGAATGAGCGTCCAGGACTATGTCGTCCGGACGCTCATTCGGGATGACTTCGACGAGCGGTTCCAGACCGCCGTCGAGGAGACGGAGAAGTTCTACGGGCTCACCTGAGCCGCCTCGCCCGGTCAGGTGAGACCGAGGGCCGGCATCAGGTAGTAGAAGGCGAACACGGCGGAGACCACGTACATCGGCACCGGGACCTCCCGGCCGCGGCCGGCCGCCAGGCGCAGGACCGCGAAGGCGATGAAGCCCATGCCGATGCCGTTGGTGATGGAGTAGGTGAACGGCATCATCACCATCGTGACGAAGGCCGGGATGGCGATGGTGTAGTCGGCCCAGTCGATCTCCTTGACCGAGTTCGCCAGGATCAGGAAGCCCACCGCGATCAGGGCCGGGGTGGCGGCCTGGGACGGGACCATCGTGGCGACGGGGGTCAGGAAGAGCGCGGCGGTGAAGAGGCCGCCGGTGACGAGGTTCGCGAAGCCGGTGCGGGCGCCCTCGCCGACGCCGGCCGTGGACTCCACGAAGGCGGTGGTGGCGGAGGAGGAGCTGGCACCGCCGGCGGCGACGGCGAGACCGTCGACGAAGAGGACCTTGTTGATGCCGGGCATCTCGCCCTTGGCGTTGGTCAGCTTCGCCTCGTCGCTGACGCCCATGATCGTGCCCATCGCGTCGAAGAAGCACGACAGCAGGACCGTGAAGACGAAGAGGGTTCCGGTCAGCACGCCGACCTTGTCGAACCCGCCGAAGAGGCTGACCTCGCCGATCAGTCCGAAGTCGGGCGTGGCGACCGGGTTGCCGGGCCACTTCGGGGTGGTGAGCCCCCAGGTCGGCACCGTGGCGACGGCGTTGACGACCAGCGCAAGGACCGTCATGGCGACGATCGAGATCAGGATGGCGCCGGGAACCTTGCGGACGATGAGCGCGAGGGTGAGCAGGGCGCCCAGGACGAAGACGAGCACCGGCCAGCCGGTGAGCTGACCGCCGGTGCCGAGCTGGAGCGGGACGGTGGTGTGGGCGGCGTCCGGGATGCGGCTGACGAAGCCGGAGTCCACGAGCCCGATCAGCATGATGAACAGGCCGATACCGATGGAGATGGCCTTGCGCAGCCCGAACGGCACGGCGTTCATGACGCGCTCGCGCAGACCGGTGGCGACCAGGAGCATGACCACGAAGCCCGCCAGCACCACCATGCCCATGGCGTCCGCCCAGGACATACGGGGGGCGAGCTGGAGCGCGACGACGGAGTTCACGCCGAGACCGGCGGCGAGCGCGATCGGCACGTTGCCGATGACGCCCATCAACAGCGTCGTGAACGCCGCGGTGACGCAGGTCGCGGTGACCAGCTGCCCGTTGTCGAGCTGGTGCCCGTACATGTCCTTCGCGCTGCCGAGGATGATCGGGTTCAGCACGATGATGTACGCCATCGCGAAGAAGGTGGCGAAACCGCCGCGGACCTCACGGGCCAGGGTGCTGCCGCGTTCCGAGATCTTGAAGTAGCGGTCGAGGGCGCCGTACGCGGACGTGCCGCCCGGCTCTTCGGGCGCGGGAACCTTGGCGGGGGCCGAGGTGGACATGCGGGACCTCATCACCAGCGGACTCCCCCAGCCGCATTGGTGCTTCCTACGAACATAAGTGGTCAGATGCAAACCGTTTCAGTATGAACATATAAGGGCCGGAACGCTATCTCCGCGCGTAGACCCCGGCGCGCCGCTGCCTGTCCCGCGCGACTCGTAAGCTGTGCCCCATGGCGAAGTGGACCCCCAAGCACGAGGCGCCGGAGCCCCTGGAGGGCCCCGTGGTCGCCACCATCACCGGCGGCACGATCCTCTGGTTCGTCCTCTTCCTCGCCCAGCTCCCCTTCTACGGCTGGTTCCACGACCACGACCGTCTGTGGTGGCTGTGGACCTGCCTGGCGGGCGGGGGCCTCGGACTCATCGGCGTCTGGTACGTCCGCAAGAGGGACGCGGCGCTGAAGCGGGCGGCCGCGGAACCCGAGCGCAGGGGGTCCGCCGACGGCCACGTACCGGCCGAGTAGGAGACGGTGGCGCACCCGCCGGTGCGGGGCGGCGTACGGGACGAGACCAGGGGCCGGTGGGCGGTGCGTAGTACCGCGGCACGACCGCGGTCCTCCCCAGGTCGGATCTTCCGGGCATCCGGCGGGTGAACCCCCCGATCCGCACGTACCGTCGATCCCATGTCCCCTACCGACGCCGCCGCCACCGCCCCGGCCCTCACGTCGACCGGGCTCACCACCGCCGAGGTCGCGGAGCGTGTCGCTCGCGGTCAGGTCAACGACATCCCCGTCCGCAGCAGCCGTACCGTCGGCGAGATCGTCCGGGCCAACGTCTTCACCCGGTTCAACGCGATCATCGGCGTGCTCTGGGTGATCATGCTGGTGGTCGCGCCGATCCAGGACAGCCTGTTCGGGTTCGTGATCCTCGCCAACACCGGCATCGGCATCATCCAGGAGTGGCGGGCGAAGAAGACCCTCGACTCCCTCGCCGTGATCGGCGAGGCCCGGCCGACCGTCCGCCGCGACGGGATCGCCGTCGAGGTCAGCACCTCCGCCCTCGTCCTGGACGACCTCATAGAGATCGGACCCGGCGACAAGATCGTCGTGGACGGCGTCTGTCTCGAGACCGACGGCCTGGAGGTCGACGAGTCGCTGCTGACCGGCGAGGCCGATCCCGTCGTGAAGCGCCCCGGCGACCAGGTCATGTCGGGCAGCTTCGTCGTCGCCGGCGGCGGCGCGTTCCAGGCCACCAAGGTCGGCCGCGAGGCCTACGCCGCCCAGCTCGCCGAGGAGGCCTCCCGCTTCACCCTCGTCCACTCCGAGCTCCGCTCCGGCATCTCCACGATCCTCAAGTACGTGACCTGGATGATGGTGCCGGCGGCGATCGGCCTGGTCATCACCCAGCTCGTCGTCAAGGAGAACGACCTCAAGGACTCCGTCGCCCGCACCGTCGGCGGCATCGTCCCGATGGTCCCGGAGGGCCTGGTCCTGCTCACCTCCGTCGCGTTCGCCATCGGCGTCATCCGCCTCGGCCGCAAGCAGTGCCTGGTCCAGGAACTCCCGGCCATCGAGGGCCTCGCCCGCGTCGACACCGTCTGCCTGGACAAGACCGGCACCCTCACCGAGGGCGGCATGGACGTCACCGAGGTCCGCAGCCTCGACGGCGGCGACGACGCCTACGTACGGCAGGTCCTCGGCGCGCTCGGCGAGTCCGACCCGCGCCCCAACGCCTCCCTCCAGGCGATCATCGACGCCTACCCGGACACCGACGACTGGCGCTGCACCGAGTCGCTGCCCTTCTCCTCCGCCCGCAAGTACAGCGGCGCCACCTTCAGCGAGGGCAACGGCGAGACCAGTACCTGGCTGCTCGGCGCCCCCGACGTCCTGCTGCCCGCCGACGACCCCGCCCTCGCCGAGACCGAGCTGCTCAACGAGCAGGGCCTGCGGGTGCTGCTGCTCGCCCGCGCCGCCCGCGAGCTCGACGACCCCGAGGTCGCCCGCGGCGCCCGCGCCACCGCCCTGGTCGTCCTGGAACAGCGACTGCGCCCCGACGCCGCCGACACCCTGCGCTACTTCGCCGAGCAGAACGTCCACGCCAAGGTCATCTCCGGCGACAACGCCGTCTCGGTCGGCGCCGTGGCCACCAAACTGGGCCTCGACGCCCGTACGGTCGACGCGCGCCGGCTGCCCTCCGAGCGGGACGGCATGGGCCGGGCCCTCGACGAGGCCACGGTGTTCGGCCGGGTCACCCCGCAGCAGAAGCGGGACATGGTCGGCGCCCTCCAGTCCCGCGGACACACGGTCGCGATGACCGGGGACGGCGTCAACGACGTCCTCGCGCTGAAGGACGCGGACATCGGCGTCGCGATGGGCTCCGGCTCGGAGGCGACCCGCGCGGTCGCCCAGATCGTGCTCCTGAACAACAGCTTCGCCACCCTGCCCTCGGTGGTGGCGGAGGGCCGCCGGGTCATCGGCAACATCACCCGGGTGGCGACCCTCTTCCTGGTGAAGACGGTCTACTCGGTGCTGCTGGCGCTGCTGGTGGTGTGCTGGCAGGTGGAGTACCCCTTCCTGCCCCGCCACCTGACCCTGCTGTCGACGCTGACGATCGGCGTCCCCGCCTTCTTCCTCGCCCTCGCCCCCAACAAGGAACGGGCCCGCCCCCACTTCGTCCGCCGGGTGATGCGGTACTCGATCCCGGGCGGCGTCCTGGCGGGCCTCGCCACCTTCGTCACGTATCTGCTCGCCCGCCACCACTACTCCGGCGAGGGAGCGCTGGACGCCGAGACGAGCGCCGCGACGCTCACGCTGTTCCTGATCTCGATGTGGGTGCTGGCGATCATCGCCCGCCCCTACACCTGGTGGCGGATCGCGCTGGTGGCGGCGATGGGCGCGGGTTTCCTCCTCGTGCTGGTGGTGCCGTGGCTCCAGGACTTCTTCGCGCTGAAGCTGGTCGGCGTGACCATGCCGTGGATCGCGGTGGGCGTCGCGGTGGCGGCGGCGGCCGTCCTGGAGTTCCTGTGGTCCTGGGTCGACCGCCGCTTCCCCGCCTGACAGGGGAAAGGGCCCGCTCCCCACCGGCTGCGGGGAACGGGCCCTTCACGGAATCCGTCAGTCGCCTCAGCGCACGTCGACGAAGTCACCCGCGGCGTTGACCGCCGGGGTGGTCGTGGTGCCCGCGAAGGTGAAGCGGTAGTAGCCGTCCACGGTCGCCTTGACCGTGGTCTTCAGGCCACCCGTCGTGCTGGTCGTGATGGTCTTGACGGTGCTGTAGGTGGTGCTGCCCTTCTTGCGGAACTGCAGCTTCACCGGCTGGGTGGAGTAGCCGCCGTACAGGCCGGTGTCCCAGTTGGCGCGGGACAGCTTGCCCGTGACGGTGATGGTGGCGCCCTTCTTCACCGGCTCCGGCGCCGCGTTGACCGTCAGCTTCGACAGGCGCTGGAGCCTGGTGGTGGCCAGGTTGTCCTGCTCGACGTAGCCGACCTTGCTCCAGTCGATGTCGTCGGAGAGCGGGTCCTGGTCGTTGAAGTCGTACGCGTACCCGCCGGCCTTCCAGGTGGTGTTGTCGACGTTCCCCAGCTCCTCGGCCGGGCGGATGTCGATGGTGCCCTTGCAGGTGGCGGTGGTCGTGGAGGTCGCCGTGCAGGTCGGCCAGTCGTCGCCCCACAGCAGGTTGGCGATGTTCTGGTAGGAGGTGCCGCGGTAGAGCTCCACGTCCAGGAGGACCTCGTCGGATGTGATGTCGAGGTCCGCGGCGTGCGTGACCTTGAAGGTCACCGGGACGGACAGCTTGCCGCTGGTGCCGACGACGATCGGCTTGCCGTTGTTGACCCTCACGCCGGAGAAGGTGAGGGGCAGGGCGTAGGGCTGGCCCTCGTCGGCGGTCTCGCCGGTGAACGCGGTCTTGCCGGCAGCCGTCCGGTGCGTGGCCTTGAGCAGGTCGGCCTTGCTCGGCGTGCTGTCCACCGCGGTCGCGGCCGGCACGGCAAGGACGGACAGGGCCAGGGCGCCGGTGACGGCGGCCACGGTTGCACGTATGCGCATGAATGTCCCAGGTGGAGAGTGGGGCCCTCCGGGCGGATGCCTCCGGTGGGCCCGAGTGGACGCGAGCCTGCCGGCTCGCGTGATCAGCTGCCCGACGAGGGGGAAGGTCGGTACGCGGACCGGCTCCGGCCGGTGACGGCCCGGGCGCCGCGGGAGGCGGCGACGGCGGTGCGGGTACGCATGTGTTTCCCCCGTGTCGGTGGGCCGCGCGGTGTACGTCCCTGCGGGGCCCGAGTGCTCGGTGGATCGGCCGTGATGGCCGATTCACCGCTTCAGACTCGCGACCCCGCCCGACGGTTGCACATGCCGCGAGGGAATTGCGGGGAACACGTGAACCACCGTCAGCCGTCCATGGAGGACCGTCAGTCGAACCAGCGGTCCCGCGCCAGCTCCACCGTCCGCGACGGGTCCTCCAGCAGTGCCGCCACCTCGAAGCGACGTGGCCACTGGCCGGCCGCCCACGCCAGGCCGGCGGCGACGCCCTCCAGGGTGGCGGCGTGCAGGACACCGTCGTCCGTCAGGCGCCAGTCGATCTCCACACCGTCGACGACGAGTTCCTCGTGCTCCACGTAGGTGTCCGGCGTCCGCGCCCCGAGCAGGGCGCGCACCGGCTCCGGCACGTCGTGCTCGGCGCCCTCGGATTCGACCTCGCCCGTCACGGACTCGCTCAGCCGGCGCACCTGGAACAGCTCGGCCAACTCGGCGGCCCGGGAGGGCCGTACGGGCAGCAGGGGCACGCCCTCCGTGAACGGCAGCAGGTCGGGCGAGTCCACGACGACGGCGTCGGCCGCGTCCACGACCTCCACCCGCCCGTCGACCACGGCACGCACCTCGTCCGGCAGGGTCACCTGCTCCGGGTCCAGCTCGGCCAGCGCGCCGTACAGACCGTGCAGCTGGGCCGCGGTGACCCGACGCTCCGGGTCGGCGAGCCGGTCCAGCAGCTCGGCGGCGCCGCCCGGCTCGTCGAGCAGCGCGGCCACGGAGGTCCGCACGCCCAGCGCCCGCAGCACCTGCTCGTCGTCGAAGCCGGTGGCGTCGGCCTCGTCGTACAGACCGCGCAGCAGCGGGTCGCCGCCGGCGGCGAGCAGCCCGGCCGGGCGCCGCCCGTCGAGCACGGGGTGACCGCGCAACCACCAGGCCGTGTACGGCCGTACGACCTCGTGCGTCCCGTCGGGCAGCAGGACGCGCACCGGCTGGGTGAGGGCGTCGCGCAGGGGCGGCTGGGCGAGCATGGCCAGCGCCTGCGGCCAGCGGTCGTCGTCGACCAGGTCGAGGTCGCGGACGGCGACCAGTTCGGTCGCCACGGGCGGCACCGGGCTGTCCGGGAAACGGTCGAGGATGTCCTCGCACCACACGTCGACGGCGTCGAGCAGGCCGGCGTCGTCGGGCTCGGCGAAGTCGCCCTCCCTGGGCTCCAGCTCGTCCGGGTCGAGCACGACGTCGGTGGCGCGGACGAGCGCGAAGCCGGCGAGGACCCCGCAGGCGGCGAGCGGCTGCTCGCCCCACTTCGCGGCCAGATCGGCGTCCACGGCGGCCAGCTCGCCGTCCCGGATCACCCGCGCGAACGGGCTGCCGGGGAGAACCAGTTCACCGGCGGGCGCCGGCTCGCCGTCCTCGTCCGGAAGGGCGAGTGCCCCGAGCCAGGGCTCGTCGCCCGGCTCGAGACCGGCGTCCCGCACGAGGGCGAGGACGGTGTCGGCGAGCTCCTCGGCGTCCGGCGCGTCCTCGTCCCAGGCCCCGCCGTCGTCGTCCAGGGACGCGGCGACGGCGGCCCTCACCTGCGGGGTGGTCAGGACGGCACGCGGGGTCGCGGGCAGGGCCCCGAGCTTCTCCAGGAGCGGGTGCGCGGCGTCCTCGTGGGCGACCTTCAGTCCGAGCCGGGCGAGGACGTCGGGGTCGACGCCCGCCATCTCCGGGGTGGGCAGCAGCACCTGCCGCGGCCCGATCGTGGTCCGCCCTCCCGCAGTGCCGAAAGCCTGGGAGGTACCCCCAGCGAGCGGCACCGGCAGCCCGGACAGCCGGTCCGGGTCGACGCCGGCGAGGCTGTCGTACAGCCGGTACCACCAGTCCGGGTCCTTCTCCAGGCCGGCCAGCCGGTCGATCGCGTCGGCGAGCGGGACACGGGCCACCCGGAGCGTCCGCAGCTCGGCGCGCCGCTCCAGCCCGGCCGGCAGCAGCGTCGGCAGCACCTCGGCCAGCACCCGTACGGTGTCGGCGCCCGCGCCTTCGACGACCTCGGCGTCGCGGGGCCGCAGGGCCTCCGGCAGCTCGCTGTCGCCCTCGACGGGCGGCACGGCGGGCGGCAGGAAGGCGGTCCGCGGAAGCCTCTCGAGGATCGCCTGCCGCAGGGCCCCGTCCAGCTCCCCCTTGCCCAGCGGCCCCGGCACGAGGTCGATGTTCCCGGCGGTCACCGGCCGCCAGTCGGCGAGGAGTTCGGCGTACGCGTCGGCCGCCCGCTGCACGAGGAAGTCGGTGAGCGGCCCGGGGGCGGCGTGCCGCCGGGTGGTGTCGAGGGGGAAGGAGGCGATGAGCAGGGCGGGCACCCCGAGGGGCTCGTCACTGGGCGTCGGCGCGTGCACGACGGGGCTGGTCCGCGGCCGGGCGGGCGCCCCCTCGGGGTCGACGGGCACAGCCCACGTCAGGGACCAGTGGGGCCGCAGCCGCTCCTCCACCGGCCGGTCGGCGAGCAGCTCGGGGGTGAGGGGCCCGTGCCCGGCGGCGATCCGCCACCGGGTGGTTCCGTCCCGCGAGTCCTCCACGACGGTGAGGGCCCCGTCGGTGTGCCGGCGCAGGGTGCGGGCCGGGGCGTCCCCGATCTCCACCACGACCTCGGCAAGGCCGGGCAGGGCGAGCAGGAGGGCGTCGTCGACGGCGTCGAGGAGCCGCTCGGCGAGATCGGCCGCGGCGGCGTCCCGCAGGGGCAGGATGACGGCGGTGTCGTACGGCTCCGGGGCGGTGCCCTCGGCGGCGAAGGGCAGCCGCAGCAGCGGCACGTGGCCGTCCCGCCGCCGGATCTCGTCGCCCAGGCCGGGGCTGTGCCGCGCGGTCTCGGAGGCCAGCACGCGGGCCTCCGCCAGGGACCAGCGGACCCCTCCGTGGCGGCCGACGACGGCGGGCTCGTCGGTGACGGCGAGCACGGCGGCGAAGCCGACGCCGAACCGGCCGACGGACACCTGCTGCGCGTCGCGCTTGGCGGACGCCCGGAGGGTGGCGAGCGACTCGACGCCTGCGGCGTCCAGCGGCGCCCCGGTGTTCGCGGCGACGAGGACCTGCTCCCGCAGGGTCAGCCGGAGCCGGCCCGGCACCCCGGCCCTGGCCGCGGCGTCGGCGGCGTTCTGCGCGAGCTCGACGACCAGCCGGTCGCGGTACCCGCCGAGGGCGAGATCCTCCTCGGCGTTGGCGTCCTCCCGGAAACGGGCGGGACTGGTGGCCCAGGCGTCCAGCACTCCGCGACGCAGACGCGCCGTACCGAAGGGGTCCGCGCCCTCAGCTGCCGGCCGCACGAACTTGCTCACGTCGCTTCACTCTCCTCATCGGCGTGAGCTCGAAGGTACCGCGCGCCGGCGGCCACGGACCGCCGGGCCACCCGCGCACCGGACGCGGCCGGTGGCCGGGCCGGGGCCCGTCCGGCGGATCACGCCGTGGACGCGGGCGGCTGCCGCGCGCCGCCCCTCTCCGGGCTCCGCTCGAGCGGCGGGCACCCCCGGCGTCGCCGGCGACCCTCGGGCCGGAGGCGACTACGAGTGCCCGAGCTCCGCCGACTCCTCGTCCGTGACCACCGGCACCGACCCGGAGTCCGCCGCCGGCCGCAGCGGGAACGGATCCACCCGGGTCTCGTCGATCACCGGCGGAGCCGGCCGCGGCGGCTTCGGCATGACCGCGGCCTCGGAGTGGCCGCCGCAGCCGTACGCAAGGGAGACCACGCGCCCGTCGGCCGGGGAGAACTCGTTGGCGCAGACGCCGAAGGCCTGCCCGAGGGAACCGCCGATCGGCGTGAGGAAACCGCAGCTGACGCACGAGGCCGGCGCCGCCTGGGCCATGGGCGTCTTGGCTCCGAAGGCCTCCTCCCAGCGGTCGGCCGCGGTGTGCAGCCCGTACCGGGAGAGGACCCGGGCACGGCGCATGCCGAGCTCCTCGGCGACCGCCGCGATGGACCCGCGCGAGGGAGCCGTCGGCAGCCTGGCCGGCGGACCCGCCGTCACCTCGGCGTCCTCCGCCTCCACCAGCTCCGCCATCTCGTGCGAGACGGCGGAGTCCGACGCCGGCTCGTCCTCGCCCGTGTACCCCGGCTCGAGACGGAGGTCCTCCGCGTCGGTCGGCAGCAGATCGCCGGGACCCATGTCGCCGGGACGCAGCCGCTCGCTCCACGGCACCCACTCGGGAGCCAGCACCGCGTCCGGGCCGGGCAGGAGCACCACCTCGTCGAGCGTCACGATCTTCGCGCGCGACGCCCGCGCCACCGTCACCGCCCAGCGCCAGCCCCGGTAGCCGAGCTCACGGCACTCGAAGAAGTGCGTCACCACGCGGTCGCCCTCGGAGACCACGCCGACGTGCTCTCCGACCACGCCGGGCGCGGCGGCCTCCTCTGCCGCGGTGCGGGCGAGGTCGACGGCCTCGGCGCACAGGCGGTCGGGGGTGCGGCTTCGCGTGGTCGCTGCGCTCACAGGTATCGCTTCTCTCCTACGCCGTCTCTCGGGTGCGGTTGCCTCCGGCGGCGGCGCGGACGGAGCGGACCTGGGGGCCGCGTCGACGTCCGCGTCCGATCGCGCTCGGGCGCACCTGTGCCATCCATTGTGAGGGATGGCTGAGATACGCACGCTACCTGCTCGCGGGCTCCCAGCCCACACCGGCGGTGTTTCTGCCGCGATCCACGCGGCCTTTCCCCGCGCGCGAAGACCACCGAAGCCCCGCCGTCCGGCCGGACGGCACACGGCCATACGCGCGGTAACCGCACTACACACCACTTTCTCGGGGCACTATGACGGGGTGGCAACCGCGAGGACACCCCAGGGCGCCACCGGGACCGGTGGGGCGAAGGGGTACAAGGGGAGGAACCGGGTGAGCGGTTCGGGCCGGGTGACCGGTTCCGTCCGCGCGATCGGCCGTGCCCTGCACCTGCCGTTCACGGGCACCGCCCGCGGGATCCGCAAGGCCACGCACGCGCACGGCGCCGGCGAGTCCGGCCTCGGCAAGCTGATCGAGCTGCACGGCGTGAACGGCGCGGGCGACGTGATGATCACGGTGGCCCTCGCGTCCACGGTCTTCTTCTCCGTCCCCACCGACGAGGCCCGCGGCCGCGTGGCGCTGTACCTGGCGATCACGATGGCGCCGTTCACGGTCCTCGCGCCGGTGATCGGCCCGCTCCTCGACAAGCTGCCGCACGGCCGCCGGGCCGCCATGGCGGGCGCGATGCTCGCCCGCGCCCTCCTCGCGCTCGTCCTCTCCGGCGCGGTCGTCACCGGCAGCATCGAGATGTACCCGGCGGCCCTCGGCGTCCTCGTGGCGTCGAAGGCCTACGGGGTGGTCAGAAGCGCCGTGGTGCCCCGCCTCCTGCCGCCGCGTTTCTCCCTCGTGAAGGCGAACTCCCGCGTCACGCTGGGCGGTCTGCTGGCCACCGGCGTCGCCGCGCCCGTCGCCGCCGGGCTGCAGGTCCTGGGCCCGCGCTATCCGCTCTACGGCGCTTTCGTGATCTTCGTGGCGGGTACGTTCCTGTCCTTCTCCCTGCCCCGGAAGGTCGACTCGGCGAAGGGCGAGGACACCGCACTGCTCGCGGCGGACGAGCAGCACCTGCACGGCCCGCACCGCCGTCCCGTGAAGCGCCCGGGTCTGCGCACGGTCGGCATCGCCGTCACCCACGCCCTGGGCGCGAACGCCTCCCTGCGCTGGCTGTCCGGGTTCCTGACGTTCTTCCTGGCGTTCCTGCTGCGCGAGCACCCGCTGACCGGCCAGAGCGCGGCGGTGTCGCTGGGCACGGTGGCGGTGGCGGCGGGCGCGGGCAACGCGCTCGGCACGGCGGTGGGAGCGGGGCTGCGTTCCAGGGCACCGGAGCTGATCATCGTGACGGTGGTGGCGGTGGTGCTGGGCACGGCGGTCACGGCGGCGGTGTTCTTCGGGGCGTTTCTGGTCGCGTGCCTCGCGGCGGTGGCCGGCTTCTCGCAGGCGCTGTCCAAACTGTCCCTGGACGCGCTGATCCAGCGGGACGTGCCGGAGCTGGTGCGCACGTCGGCGTTCGCGCGCTCGGAGACGCTGCTGCAGATGTCCTGGGTGTTCGGCGGCGCGGTCGGCATCGCGATGCCGCTGAACGGCGCGGTGGGCCTGTCGGTGGCCGCGGTGGTGGTGGCGACGGGCTGGCTCACCACCGCCCGCGGCCTGCTCGCCTCGGCCCGGCACGGCGGCCACCCACGGACGAACGTGGCATGACCGGGCGGAACCGGCCGCGCGGGACGGCACCGGGCGGCCGCTCACCGACCGCCGCGACCGGGCGGGGCGCGACGGGCCGACCCGGCCTGGCGTCCCGCGTGGCGTAACACACAGCCACGTCGCCCCCCACGTAGAGAGACCGCTGGACGTGCCCGATAGCCTTCGGGCATGACCACGCTGCAATCCGCTGTGCGACGCCGCCGCGCCGTCGCCGCCGCCGGCGCCGTTTCCGCCGGACTGCTCGTCCTGTCGGCCTGCGACAAGCCGACGCCCATGTCCACCATCACCGTCGGCACCTCCTCGGTCAGCGCGGAGGCCACCTGCGGTGGTGAGGGCGACGCCCTCAAGCCCGCGGAGCTCACCGCGTGCCTGAAGGACAAGGACATCAAGACGATCAGCGTCGACCCCGACGAGACCGTCCGCTTCGGCGTCGACCCCGACGTCGCGAAGGAGCGCTGGACGATCCTCATGAACGGTCAGCCGCTCACCGAGGACAGCAGCAAGACGTACCGCACGATCCCGGGCAGCGTGTTCTTCAACGCCCAGTACGGCGCTCAGGGCGACTCCACCCTGGTCTCCATCAAGGCGGGCGACGGCAAGAAGGACAGCCAGACGGTCACCGGCCTGTGGTCGTTCAAGCTCAAGAAGGACGACTGACCACGTCCCCCGCGGAGCCCACCCCACGCATCCTCGTGGCCACCGCGGTCCCGGCCGAACGGGACGCGGTGGCACGAGCGTTCCCGGGCCCGGCCCGTGAGGTGCGCCTCCCCGGAGCGACCCTGTTCCGCACCCCCCTCGCCACCGGCGCGGCCTCCCCGTACGACCTGCTGGCCGCAGGCGTGGGCCCCGCCCTGGCCGCCGCCTCCGTGGCGGCCGCCCTCACCGCGGCCGCCGTCACCGGCGCCCCGTACGACCTGGTCGTCTCGACCGGCATCGCCGGCGGTTTCGCCCCCGGCGCGCCCCTCGGCTCCCTGGTCGTCGCCGACGAGATCACCGCCGCCGACCTGGGCGCGCAGACCCCCGACGGCTTCCTGCCGGTCACCGACCTGGGCTTCGGCACCGTCACCCACCACCCGCCCGCGTCCCTGGTACGGCAGGCCTCGACGGTCACCGGAGCGCGCACCGGGACGGTCCTCACCGTCTCGACCGTCACCGGCACCGCGGCCCGTGCCACCGCCCTGCGCGAGCGTCACCCGCGGGCCCTCGCCGAGGCCATGGAGGGCTTCGGGGTCGCCGAGGCGGCCGCCGCGCACGGCACCCCCGTGCTGGAGATCCGCGCGGTCTCCAACCCCGTCGGCCCGCGCGACCGCGCCGCCTGGCGCATCGGCGACGCGCTCACCGCCCTGACGGAGGCCTTCGGGAAGCTCGCCCCCGTCCTGGAGAGTTGGGCCCCACATGACGACCAGTGACCCCCTGCACCCGCTGCGCATCGCGTACTCGCCCTGCCCGAACGACACCTTCGTCTTCGACGCCCTCGCCCACGGCCGGGTGCCGGGCGCGCCCGCGCTGGACGTGACCTTCGCGGACATCGACGTGACCAACGGCATGGCGGAGCGCGGCGAGTACGACGTGCTGAAGGTGTCGTACGCCGTGCTGCCGTACGTCCTCGACACCTACGCGCTGCTGCCGTGCGGGGGCGCGCTGGGCCGGGGCTGCGGCCCGCTGGTGCTCACGCGGGAGGCGGGCACGGACCTCGCCGGCCGTACGGTCGCCGTGCCGAGCGAGAGGTCGACGGCCTATCTCCTCTTCCGCCTCTGGGCGGCGGACACGGTCCCCGGCGGGGTGGGCGAGATCGTGGTGATGCCGTTCCACGAGATCATGCCGGCGGTACGGGACGGGAAGGTCGACGCGGGCCTGGTCATCCACGAGGCCCGCTTCACCTACCGGAACTACGGCCTGCACAAGCTCGCCGACATGGGCGAGCACTGGGAGTCCACGACGGGTCTGCCGATCCCGCTGGGCGCGATCATCGCCAAGCGGTCCCTGGGCGCGGACCGGCTCGGGCGGCTCGCGGACGCCATCCGCACGTCCGTCCGCGCGGCCTGGGACGCCCCCGAGGTCTCCCGCCCGTACGTGATGGAGCACGCCCAGGAGATGGACCCGTCCGTCGCCGACCAGCACATCGGTCTGTACGTCAACGACTTCACGGCGGACCTGGGCGAGGACGGTTACGCGGCCGTGCGCGGCCTGCTCACCCGTGCGGCGGCCGAGGGTCTGCTGCCGCCCCTCGGCCCGGACGCGCTCGACTTCCCGTAGACCGGGTTCACCCGGTGGGCCGGATCTCCGGCTACACGTCCAGCTGGTCGGCGACCGCCCGCAGCAGGCCCGCGATCTTCTTGCCGGAGGCCTTGTCGGGGTAACGGCCCTTCTCGAGCATCGGGGTGATGTTCTCGAGGAGGGTCGTCAGGTCCTGGACGATGGAGGCCAGTTCGTCCGGCTTCTTGCGCTGGGCGGCCGCGACCGAGGGCGTCGGGTCGAGGATGACGACGGACAGGGCCTGGTCGCCGCGCTGTCCGGCCACGACGCCGAACTCCACGCGCTGTCCCGGCTTCAGTGTCTCGACTCCGGCGGGGAGGACCGAGGAATGGACGAAGACGTCACCGCCGTCGTCGCGGGAGAGAAAGCCGAAGCCCTTCTCGCTGTTGAACCACTTGACCTTGCCGGTAGGCACGTCTGTCCTCGTCCTCGTACTCGTCGGAAAACTGCTTCTGAAAACGGCTCTTGATAGCACTACAGCGGGTCGACCATGACCCGCCGCTACCAAGGCTAATGGTCTTCGGGCGGGTGACAAGACGTCGCCGGGTTGTTCCTTCGCGCTGGGAACTACCCTGGTCGGGTGCGTGACAAAACCCAAACGAATTCCGCCGCGCCCGGTGACCGACTGATCCGTGCCGGTGCCATCGTGTTCTTCGTCGGCGCCGTGGCCACGCTCGTCACGGTCGCCCCGCTGTTCCTCGGGACGACGCCATTTCCCACGTACATGTTCGGATTGAGCATGCTCATGGGCGTCGGCTTCGTCATCGCGGGCGCGGGGGTCCTGCAGTCCGTCGCCGCGGGGCGCCGGCAGGCGCGCACGGCCGGAAGGTGACGGCGCCCTAGGCGGCGAGGTGGCCGTCGAGCCACCCCGGGAACTCGGTGAGATCACCCAGCACGACGTCGGCGCCGGCGCCGGCCAGTTCCTCGACGCTGCACGGGCCGGTCGCCACGGAGACCGCGAGCGTGCCCGCGGAGCGCGCGCCGCGTATGTCTCCGACGTGGTCGCCCACGTAGACGCCGGCGCCGTGCTCGCGCAGCGCCGCCGCCTTCTGCTCGGCCCACAGGTTGCCGATGACCGCGTCGGCCTCGATGCCGAGGTGCTCCAGGTGGAGCTTGGCGTTGGGCTCCCACTTCGCGGTCACGACGACCGCCCGGCCGCCCGCCGCCCGCACGGCCTCGATCGCCTCCCGGGCACCGGCCATCGCGAGCGTCCGGGTGATCGCGTACGACGGGTACAGCTCGCGGTAGAAGTCGGCCATGGCCGCGACCCGCTCCGCCGGGAACCAGTTGGCGATCTCCTCCTCCAGCGGCGGCCCCAGCCGCGTGACCACCAGATCCGCGTCGATGACCGCCCCGGTCCGCTCGGCCAGCGCCGTGTACACGGCGTGGATGCCCGGGCGGGAGTCGATCAGGGTCATGTCGAGGTCGAAACCCACGGTGAGCGGAGGAGGACTGGTGGTGGCCATGCGCCCCATTGTGCCGGGCCGCGGGACCGCCTCGTCCGGGGCCTACCGCCGCCGTTGCGAACGCCACACCAGGAACAGCGCCGACGCCACGGCCGCACCCCGCACCACCCACGGCACGGTCGCCCCGACGGCGTCGTTCATCTGCCCCTCGGCGATGGGATCACCCCAGCGTCCGTCGCTCCGCCCCCACAACCACACGAACCCGGTCGCGACCGCCAGCCCCGGCAGCCCCACGACCGCCCACTTCGTCTCCCGCTCGGTGAGCCGGCGCGAGGCGTAGGCGATCAGCCAGCCCACGATCATCACGGGCCACTTCCCGATCACCGCGCCGACGACGAGGCAGCCGGCGGCGATCAGCAGCAGGGGATTGCTCCAGCGGCCGCCCCGCAGGAACGGCAGAAGCCGACGCCGAGCGACGACCTCCGCTCCGCCCCCTCCCCCGTCCCCCTCTCCCTTGTCCCTCTCCGGCGTCCGCTCGGGAGGCGGAGGCTTCAGCATGTCCGCGATCTCGATACCGCCGACGAACCCCGGCACCTCGTCCCCGATCCCGAAGGCGTCGGGCTCGCGCCGCCACCAGTCCGGGTTCTCCGTGGCGTCGCCGAGTTCGTGCACGCCGGCCCGGTGCGGCGGGGACGGCACGTCCGAGGGCCCGGGCGGAGCCGCGTCCGAGCGCGGCCGGGGCCGCGGCACAACGCGCCGTATCCCCTTCGGCCGCTCCTTCTCGCCCTCGGGCTCCCGCTGGACGGGCACGGAGGCCGCCTGCGTCTCCGGCACGGAAGGGCCTCCGCCGGCCGCGGCCGCGACGACCTCGTCCGGGCTGCCGAGGCGGGAGAGGATGCGACGGACGGCGGCGGGACTGTCGACGGGCGCCCTGGCCCTGCGCCGGTCGATCTCGTTCCGCAGATCCGAGACGAGCCGCATGCGCGTGGCCGACGACAACTGCCGCTGCTGGGCCACGTCTCCGACGCGGCTCAGATACTCGTAGACGACCTGGTCGCTCTCGATCCCCACGGGGAGACGCTATCGCGCACGGCCGGACAAACCAGCCCGGCAACCCCGGCAGCACCGGCCACCCGCACCCGCAGTCGCGCGCTCCCGGGAGCGGGGCGTGGCGGCGCGGCGCAGCCCACACGCTCCCGCACCCGGAATCACCTCCGGCAGCCCCTCCCGCAGTCGCCGCCCCCTCGGAAGCGGGCGTGGCAGTGAGGCGCAGCCCACCCACTCCCGCACCCGGAAGCACCCCCGCCGCACCGGCGGTCAACCCACCCACTCCCGCACTCGCGCGCTCCCGGGAGCGGGGCGTGGCGGTGCGGCGCAGCCCACACGCTCCCGCACCCGGAATCACCTCCCTCAGCCCCTCCCGCAGTCGCCGCCCCCTCGGAAGCGGGCGTGGCAGTGAGGCGCAGCCCACCCACTCCCGCACCCGCCGCACCCGGAAGCACCCCCGCCGCACCGGCGGTCACCCCACCCACTCCCGCACTCGCGCGCTCCCGGGAGCGGGGCGTGGCGGTGCGGCGCAGCCCGCCGCCTAGCTGGTCCCAGTACCGGCGGCGCACTGTGGCAGCGGGCAGAGGGGCGCGACCCGCGGCGGGCTCGCCGCACCGCCACGCCCCCGACCCACCCACCGAGCCTGGGCGCGCAGTCCCACGCGCGCGGTCCCACGCCGGTCGGCGAAACCCAGCCCGTCCGGCGTTTGAGGACGAGGCCCCTTCAGGGCCGAAGCGGGGCCCGGGGGCGGCAGCCCCCGGCAACCGACCCGCACCCCCACCCACCCGCACCCACCCCCCATCCACCCGCACCACTTCCGCTCAACCGCCGGAGGCAACCCGCTACCGTGGGTCAGATGAGCACCGAGGACCCCCCGGCCCCCCGGTCCCTCGCGGAAGCCCTCCGCGGTCGGGACGACGCCTCCCTGGCCGCTCTCCTGCGCCGTCGCCCCGATCTCATCACCCCGGTCCCCACCGACCTCACGCAGCTCGCCACCCGCGCCGGCACCCGTGCCTCCGTGGTGCGGGCGCTGGAACGGCTGGACCGGTTCGCGTTGCAGACGGCGGAGGCGCTGGCCGTGGCCGGCGATCCGGCGACGTACGACGAGCTGCTGGGCCTGATGGCGGGGGACACGGCCGACGAGGCCGTGGTCCGCGCGCTGCCCGGCGCCGTGGCCGCCCTCCGCGAGCAGGCCCTGGTCTGGGGCGCCGACGACCGGCTGCGCCTGGTCCGCACGGCCCGTGAGTTGCTGTCCCCGTCCCCGCAGCACCCCTCGCCGACGGGTCTCGGCCCGTCCGTGCAGGAGGCCACCGCGGGGATGTCGCCGGGCCGGATCCAGGAGATCGTGTCGGCGGCCGGGCTGCCGTCGACGCACGACTCGGTGTCGGCGGTGGCCGCGCTGACCGCCCTCTTCACCCACCGCAGGAAGATGAAGGCCCTGTTGGCGGGGGCCCCGGCGGACTCCCTCGAGGTGCTGGACCGGCTCGTCTGGGGGCCGCCGTACGGGCAGGTCACCGCGGACCCGGCGCCCCGGCTCCGCTGGCTGCTGGACCGGGGCCTGCTCCTGCCCACCGCCCCCGGCACCGTCGTCCTTCCCCGTGAGGTCGCGCTGCACCTGCGGGCCGGCCGGGCGCACCGCACGCCGGAGCCGTTCCCGCCCGCCGTGGAGCCGGCCGTCACCCACCGTCCACAGGTTGTGGACACGACGGCGGCCGGCCAGGCGTACACGGCGCTGGCGACCGTCGAGGAACTGCTGAAGGACTGGGACGAGGGCGGGCCGGCGGTACTGCGGGCGGGCGGCCTCAGCGTCCGGGACCTCAAGCGGACCGCCGTCGCCCTGGACGTCTCCGAGCCCGTCGCCGCGTTCTGGGTGGAGCTGGCGTACGCGGCCGGGCTGATCGCCTCCGACGGGGAGGCCGACGAGCGGTACGCGGCGACTCCGGCGTACGACGAGTGGCGGGAGCGTCCGGCCGCCGACCGGTGGGCGCATCTGGCCGAGGCGTGGCTGACGGCGACGCGGACGCCGGGCCTGGTCGGCGGGCGGGACGCGAAGGACCGGGCGCTGTCGGCGCTGGGGCCGGGGCTGGACCGTTCGGCCGCGCCGGAGGTGCGTCACCGGGTGCTCGCGCTGCTGGCCGCGCTGCCGCAGGGCTGCGCGCCGGACGCGGAGGCCCTGCTCGGCCGGCTGCGCTGGGAGCGGCCGCTGCGGGGCGCGCAGGGGCCACAGGGCCCGCAGGGCGAGGGCGACCTGCGCTCACGCCTCGCCCGCTGGACGCTGACGGAGGCCGAACTGCTGGGCGTGACCGGCCGGGGTGCGCTGGCGGCGCACGGGCGTGCCCTGCTGGGGGCGGCCGTGGCGCACAGGGCGCAGGAGGAGCCGGAGGGGCCGGGGGACAAACTCCCCGTCCACCACCGCCCCTCCGCTCCCGCGCCGCTCGCCCCGCCGGAGCAGGCCGTGGCGACCACGGCCGCCGCCCGCCTCCTCGCCCCCCTCCTGCCCGAGCCCCTGGACCACGTCCTCCTCCAGGCCGACCTGACGGCGGTGGCACCCGGCCCGCTGCGCCGCCCGCTCGCCGACGTGCTGGGCGTTCTGGCGGACGTCGAGTCGAAGGGCGGGGCGACCGTCTACCGCTTCACGCCGGCCTCCGTGCGCCGGGCCCTGGACGCCGGCCGTACCGCCTCCGACCTGCACGCCTTCCTCGCGGAGCACTCCCGTACGCCGGTGCCGCAGCCATTGGCGTACCTGATCGACGACGTGGCGCGCAGGCACGGTCATCTGCGCGTGGGCGCGGCCTCGGCGTACGTCCGCTGCGACGACGACGCCCTGCTGAACGAGATCCTCGCCGACCGGCGCGCCGCCGCCCTGCGGCTGCGCCGCCTCGCACCGACCGTGCTGGCGGCCCAGGCCGACCCGGCGGCCCTGCTCGAAGGACTGCGTGCGATGGGGTACGCGCCCGCCGCCGAGTCCGCCGAGGGTGACGTGCTGATCACCCGCGCCGACGCCTACCGCACGCCGCCCCGGACGGCCCCCGAACCGGTCCCGGACGGCCCACCGGTGCCCGACGGCACGCTCCTCACGGCGGCGATCCGCGCCATCCGGGCGGGCGACCTGGCGTCCACGGCCCCGCGCAAGTCCGCCGACACCGCCCCGCTCGCGCCCGGCGAACTGCCCCGCACCAGCTCCTCCGAGACCCTCGCCACCATGCAGGCCGCCGTCCTCACCGGCGAGGCCCTGTGGATCGGCTACGTCAACGCCGAGGGCAGCGCCAGCCAGCGCGTCATCGCCCCGGTGCGGGTGGAGGGCGGCTTCGTGACGGCGTACGACCACACGGCGGACGAGGTGCGGACGTTCCCGCTGCACCGGATCACCGGGGTCGCGGAGCTCGCCGACGACTGACCGTGATCGCCGGCGGTTGAGGCACACTGGACGTTTGGCCGTGCGGAAAGGATGTGCCTACCACGTGAACGGTCCTCTCATCGTCCAGTCCGACAAGACCCTGCTGCTGGAGGTCGACCACGAGCAGGCCGACGACTGCCGTCGCGCCATCGCGCCGTTCGCGGAGCTGGAGCGGGCGCCGGAGCACATCCACACCTACCGGGTGACCCCGCTGGGCCTGTGGAACGCGCGGGCGGCCGGGCACGACGCCGAGCAGGTCGTCGACGCGCTGGTGCAGTACAGCCGCTACCCGGTGCCGCACGCGCTGCTGGTCGACATCGCGGAGACGATGGACCGCTACGGCCGCCTGACGCTGTCCAAGCACCCGGCGCACGGCCTGGTCCTGACGACCACCGACCGGCCGGTCCTCGAGGAGATCCTGCGTTCGAAGCGGGTCGCCCCGCTCGTCGGCGCGCGCATCGACCCGGACACGGTCGTCGTGCACCCCTCCGAGCGCGGGCAGATCAAGCAGACGCTGCTGAAGCTGGGCTGGCCGGCCGAGGACCTCGCCGGATACGTCGACGGCGAGGCGCACCCGATCGAGCTGGCCGAGGACGGTTGGGCGCTCAGGCCGTACCAGAAGCAGGCGGTGGAGAACTTCTGGCACGGCGGGAGCGGGGTCGTCGTGCTGCCCTGCGGCGCGGGCAAGACGCTGGTCGGCGCCGGTTCGATGGCCCAGGCGAAGTCCACGACGCTCATCCTCGTCACCAACACCGTCTCGGCGCGGCAGTGGAAGCACGAGCTGGTGAAGCGGACGTCGCTGACCGAGGACGAGATCGGCGAGTACAGCGGGACGCGGAAGGAGATCCGGCCCGTCACGATCGCCACGTACCAGGTGCTGACGACCAAGCGGAAGGGTGTCTACCCGCACCTGGAGCTGTTCGACTCCCGGGACTGGGGGCTGATCGTCTACGACGAGGTGCACCTGCTGCCGGCGCCGGTCTTCAAGTTCACGGCCGATCTGCAGGCGCGCCGCCGGCTCGGCCTGACCGCGACGCTGGTCCGCGAGGACGGCCGCGAGTCGGACGTGTTCTCGCTGATCGGTCCGAAGCGGTTCGACGCGCCGTGGAAGGAGATCGAGGCGCAGGGCTACATCGCGCCCGCCGACTGCGTCGAGGTCCGGGTCAACCTCACCGACTCCGAGCGGCTGGCGTACGCGACCGCCGAGACGGAGGAGAAGTACCGCTTCTGTGCGACGACCGCGACGAAGCGGAAGGTGACGGAGGCGATCGTCCGCCGCTTCGCCGGGCAGCAGATCCTCGTCATCGGCCAGTACATCGACCAGCTCGACGAGTTGGGCGAGCATCTGAACGCGCCCGTCATCAAGGGCGAGACGTCCAACGCCCAGCGCGAGAAGCTGTTCGACGCCTTCCGGGAGGGCGAGATCAGCGTGCTGGTGGTGTCGAAGGTGGCGAACTTCTCGATCGACCTGCCGGAGGCCACGGTCGCCATCCAGGTGTCGGGCACCTTCGGGTCGCGTCAGGAGGAGGCCCAGCGCCTGGGCCGTGTGCTGCGCCCCAAGGCGGACGGTCACCAGGCCCACTTCTACTCGGTGGTCGCCCGCGACACGATCGACCAGGACTTCGCCGCGCACCGGCAGCGGTTCCTGGCGGAGCAGGGGTACGCGTACCGGATCGTGGACGCGGACGAGCTGCTGGCGGAAGGGGCCTGAGCTCAGGGCGTCCGCCGACGGCCGATCCGCGGCGCCGACGGCACGCGGCCGGGGTCGGGCACGGCCCCGGCCGTCACCTGCGGCGGACGCCGGCCTCCTCGCCGTACTCACCGAGGATGATCACGTCGAAGGCGGCGCCGGCGAAGACCTTGACCGCGCGCAGGGCGTCACCGAGCAGGTGCCGGTGGGCGCCGGCGAGCGGGGTGGCGCCCGCCGGGGCGGGGGCTGGGTGGATGGTCGCTGCACTCATGTCTCCATGATGGATCGCGGGCGCGCGGGCGGCATCGGCCTGCGGACCGAAGCCGTGGACCGCGTTCCTACGCCTCGGGAGGGACGCCTTCCCCCGAGGGAGGACGCCGGTGTCCCCTAGGGGTCGCAGTCGGCGCCGGTCGAGGGGGAGGACGGCGGCGACGGGTCGAGGGCGGCGGCCAGGGGTCGAGGACGGCGGCCGCGAGGGGTCGAGGACGGCGGCCGACGCGGGATCACCGGCCCGCGGCCGTACGGCAGTCCGGGGGCCGGGAAAACCGTTGGCGACCCCCCACCCCCTCACCTAGAATCTCCGCTCTTGCCCGCCTCCCTCACGGAGTGCCGCCGTCCGGACGGAAACCGGTCGGCATCCCGCGGTTCCGCGTTCCGCGCCACCCACGCAGAGGCCTTCGGAGGCACCTCCTTGTCCACGCCCGCCCACGACTCCCACGCCGATCCCCTCGCCCGCGAGCGCTCCCACCTCAGCGCCTCCCGCTCCGCGCTGCGCGCCATGCGCGAGGACGTCGAGGCCCTCGACATCAGCGACGTCACCGCGAACTGGGTCAACGCCCAGATCCTGGAGCGCCAGATCGAGGAACGCATCAAGGCGCTCGCCGACCTCAGCGACACCCCCCTGTTCTTCGGCCGGCTCGACTACCTGCACGCGCCCGGCGCCGACCGGGCGGAGGGCGCGGAGGGCGAACGCTTCTACATCGGCCGGCGTCATGTCCACGACGCCGACGGCGACCCGATGGTCATCGACTGGCGTGCGCCGGTCTCGCAGCCGTTCTACCGGGCGTCCAAGAAGGACCCGATGGACATCGCGCTCAGGCGCCGTTTCGGCTACACCGGCGGCGACCTCACCGCGTACGAGGACGAGCACCTCTCCGACCCGGCCGAGGCGGCGACCACCAGCAAGCTGCTCCAGCAGGAGATCGAGCGTCCGCGTGTCGGCCCGATGCGCGACATCGTGGCGACCATCCAGCCGGAGCAGGACGAGATCGTGCGCTCCGGACTCGCGGGCTCCGTCTGCGTGCAGGGAGGCCCCGGGACCGGAAAGACGGCCGTCGGCCTGCACCGCGTCGCGTACCTCCTCTACGCCCACCGCGAGCGGCTGGCGCGCACCGGGACGCTGGTCATCGGACCGAACAGGTCCTTCCTCCACTACATCGAGCAGGTCCTCCCGGCCCTCGGTGAGTTGACGGTGCGCCAGGCGACGGTCGACGACCTGGTCGCGCACGTGGAGGTGAGGGGCACGGACGAGGCGGCGGCCGCCGTCATCAAGGGCGACGCGCGCATGGCGGAGGTGCTCCGCCGGGCCGTCTACTCCCACGTCACGATGCCCACCGAGCCGGTCGTGGTCGTGCGCGGCTCCCGCCGCTGGCGCGTACCCGCCTACGAACTCGAGGACATCGTCCGCGAGTTGCTCGACCGGGACATCCGCTACGGCGCCGCCCGTGACGCCCTTCCGCAGCGCATCGCGCACGCCGTGCTGGTGCAGATGGAGCGGGCCGGGGAGGCGCCGGACGACCGGGTGCAGGACGCGGTGGCCCGCAACAGCGCGGTGAAGGCGGCCGTCAAGGCGGTCTGGCCGGCCGTGGACCCGGCGAAGCTCGTCCTGCGTCTGCTCACGGACGCGGACTTCCTCGCCGCGCACGCGGAGGGGATCCTCACCGAGGACGAGCGGAAGACGATCCTGTGGGCGAGGCAGGTGCGGTCCGTGAAGTCGGCCAGGTGGTCGGCCGCGGACGCGGTGCTGATCGACGAGACGGCGGACCTGGTCGAGCGCACGCACTCCCTGGGGCACGTGGTGCTGGACGAGGCACAGGACCTCTCCCCCATGCAGTACCGGGCCGTCGGCCGCCGTTGCTCCACGGGCAGCGCGACCGTCCTCGGCGACCTCGCGCAGGGCACCACACCGTGGGCGACCCGCAGCTGGGAGGAGGCGCTGTCCCACCTCGGCAAGCCCGACGCGGCGATCGAGGAACTGACGGCCGGTTTCCGCGTCCCGGCGGACGTCATCACCTATGCGTCCCGCCTGCTGCCGCACATCGCGCCGGGCCTGACGCCGGTCGCCTCGGTCCGGGAGAACCCCGGCTTCTTCGATCTGCGCCCGATCGAGGACACCGCCGACGTGGTCGCCGCCTGCGAGGAGTTGCTCCGCAACGAGGGCTCGACGGGCCTGATCGCCGCCGACGCCCGCGTCCCGGCACTGGCCGAGGCGCTCACGGCGGCCGGCCTGCCCCACCTCGCCCCCGGCGAGGAGACCACTCGCGAGACCCGCCTGACCCTGGTCCCGGCCTCCCTGGCCAAGGGCCTGGAGTACGACTACGTCGTCCTCGACGAGCCACAGGCCGTGGTCGACGGCGAGCCGGACGAGCGGACCGGGCTGCGACGGCTGTACGTGGCACTGACCCGAGCGGTGTCGGGCCTGATCGTCACCCACGCGGCACCGCTGCCCCCGCAGCTCGCCTAGTCGGCGGCCACGGGGTCCCGGTGGCCGCGGGGGCGCGGGGGCGCGGCGCCGGGCGCCACCCGGCCGCCGAGGTCCGGCCGCCGACCGGGCCCACCCGGACGACGCGCGCCCCGGTTGTCGGCCGATCCCGCACCGCGCGCGAACACCACGACAACGACGGCCGTCCCGCCCACACCCGACAGGGCACCAACGGACGGCCGTCACCGGCCGACCCGGCGGAACGACACGACATGCGGGCCCCGCCCAGAGCCGGCACGGAACGACACGACGTGTGGGCCCCGTCGGGACCCAGCACGGAACGACGCGAAAGGCCGGCTCGCCCGAACCAAGTGCGTCACGCCCCAGACCGCCGCCATCGCCCAGCCCCGCCCGGCACGACACAAGCAGCCGGCTCGCCCCAACCACGCGCGTCACACCCCAGACCGCCGCCATCGCCCAGCCCCGCCCGGCACGACACAAGCAGCCGGCTCGCCCCAACCACGCGCGTCACACCCCAGACCGCCGCCATCGCCCAGCCCCGCCCGGCACGACACAAGCAGCCGGCTCGCCCGAACCAAGTGCGTCGCACCCCAGACGGCCGCCACCCCCAGTCCGCGCCACCGTCACCGCCCAGCTCCCGCCCGGCACGACACAGACGGGCATCACCGCCCGGACCGAGCAGAGCAGCGGCGCAGCGAGCACTCGGCGGTGCCGCCCGGGCGCAGAAGCCCTCACCGCCCGGACCGAGCAAAGCAGCGGCGCAGCGAGCAGTCGGCGATGCCGCCCGGGCGCAGAAGCCTTCACCGCCCGGACCGGGCGGAGCAGCGGGGCAGCCGGGCAGCGGGCAGCCGGCGTGCCGCCCGGGCGCAGGAGCCCTGCACACGAACGATCCGCTGACGTGTCGGCCCGCCCGTCACCGCGGCTCAGTCGCCGTCCAGCACCCGCCGCCACTCCGCCACGGCCGCCGCCGACACCGGCCCCTCCCATCCCTCCGGCCGGGCCGCCCCGCCGATGTGGAACGCGTCGATGCCGGCGGCCCGCAGGGCCGGCACGTGATCGAGCCGCAGGCCTCCCCCGACGAGGAGCTCCTGCTGGTACCCCGGCTCCCCGCCCCGCGCGGCCTCGGCCAGCAGGGTGGGGAGGCCGTCGTCGACACCGGCCGCGGAGCCGGCCGTGAGGTAGGCGTCGAGGCCGGGGAGGTCCGCGAGCTGCTTGCGCAGGGCGTCCCGGTCGGCCGCCCGGTCGATCGCCCGGTGGAAGGTCCACGGGCAGCCGTCCAGGACGTCGACGAGCCGCTCCACCGCGTTCAGGTCCACCCCGCCGTCCGCGTCGAGGAAGCCGAGCACGAACTCCTCGGCCCCGGCCTCGCGCAGCTCGCCGGCGACCCCGGCCAGCCGGTCGACGTCCCCCGCGGCGAACCCGTCCGCGAGCCGCAGCATCACCCGCGGCGCGATGTCGACGGCGGCCCGGATCCCGGCCACGGTGCGGGGCGACGGGGTGAGCCCGTCGGCCGCCATGTCGGTGACCAGTTCGAGGCGGTCCGCGCCTCCGGCCTGGGCGGCTACCGCGTCCTCGACGTCGAGGGCGATCACCTCCAGGACTGCACGCTTGCTCATGGGACCCCATTCGTCGTCGGGCGGCTACAGGTCTAGTCCAATTTAAGCGTACGCCCGTACGGGAGCCCGGCTCACGTCACCCGAAGATGTTCAGCTCCTCGCGCTCCGCCCCCGCCAACTCGAACGCCGCCCCGGCGACGGAACGGCCCGCGTACAGCCGGACCAGCGTGGCGGCGTCGCCGATGAACCGCGCCGGGGTCCGGTCCCCTGGCACGCCCCCCAGACGCAACGGCTCGTCCACGTCGTCGAGGTCGGCCTGGAGCGGTACGTGCCCCAGGACCCCGGTCACCCGGCCCAGCAGAGCCAGCGCCGCCGGCAGCCCCGGGCCGGTGTACGCGCCCGGTTCGCCCCACGCCTCCCGTACGTCGCCGGCGTGCACCCACTCGCCCAGGGCGATCTGGTCCAGCGCCCCGCCCGCCTCCGCGATCACGGGCCCGGCCTCAGTCATCGCCCGCTCCAGTTCGTCCACGATCCGCCCGTTGGGCCACTCCGCCCGCTCGGCGATGTCCCGCTCGTTGGCCTCCGGCGAGAAGACGCCCTTCTCGAACCGGCTCTCCACCACCCTCACCAGCGCGGACGAACAGTGCGCCAGCACGTCCCGCACGGTCCAGCCGGGACACGCGGCGACCGGCCGGGCGAAGTCCGCGTCGGGCCGGGCCCGCAGCAGCGGCACGAAGGCGTCCCGCTCGGTGATCAGGAGCCGTCCGGGCAGTTCGGGATCGCGTACGTCGTGCACCTCATGCGTCGTCATGGGCTCCACGCTAGGGTCGCGGGCTCGGGGACGCGGGAAAATGAGGGCATGGCCGATGTCGACGCCCTGCGCAGCCGTTTCGCCCGGACCTTGGAAGGCGCCCGAGGACCGGCCGCCGCCCCCGATCCCCTCCCCTACGCCGACAACCTCCTCGCCCGCTGGCAGGAGCCGCAGCGCCGCTACCACACCCTCACGCACCTCACCGCCGTCCTCGACCACGTCGACACCCTGGAGGCGTACGCCGACGACCCGGACGTCGTCCGGCTGGCCGCCTGGTTCCACGACGCGGTCTACCTGCCCGACCGCTCCGAGAACGAGGAGCGCTCGGCCCGCCTCGCCGAGCGCGCCCTGCCCGAAGCCGGCCTGCCGGACGCGAAGACCGCGGAGGTCGCCCGCCTGGTCCGGCTCACCGTCACCCACGACCCGGCCGACGACGACCGCGACGGCCAGGTCCTGTGCGACGCCGACCTCGCGATCCTGGCCGCGCCCCCGTCCGCGTACGCCGCCTACACGGCCGCCGTCCGCGAGGAGTACCACTTCGTCCCGAACGAGGCCTTCCGCGAGGGTCGTGCGACGGTTTTGCGCCAACTCCTGGCGCTCCCCCGCCTGTTCCGCACCCCGCACGGCGCCGCCGAGTGGGAGGCCACCGCGCGCTACAACCTGCGGGGCGAGCTGGACCTGCTGACGGAGTGAATCGTGTTCACCGGCCGGCGTCGCCCGCCCTGCCGCTGCCGTGCTTGCGCCGGCGCAGCCCCGCCCGGTGGAGCAGCCGCACCACCTCCCGGCTGCTCACCTCGACGGCACCGGCGGCGACCGCGTCCGCGTATCGATGCGAGGGGACGTCGTAGTGGTCGCGTTCGAAGGCGCGCCGGGGAACGTTCAACTCGGCGGCGAAGAGGTGCAGTTCGTCGTAGGAGACGTCGCTGACGAGGTGGGACCACATGCGTCCGTGCCCCGGCCAGTCCGGCGGGTCGATGTAGATCGTCACGCAAGCCTCACGAGGACGGCTTCCCGCCGGCCGCCGAGCCCAGCGCGCCCACCGCGGCGACCTTCACGCCCGCCTTGTGGCAGACCCAGTGCGGGTCGGGCCCCAGTTCCGGCTCGACGTCGAGGGCGTGCGGGTCGCCGGAGCCGCACACCGGGCACAGCGGCCAGCGGCCGTACCGCTCGAGCAGTGCGTCCTGCACGTCCTGCGCCACCAGACCCGCGACGAAGTCCGCGCCGTCCGGCCACTGCTGGACCCACCACCGCCGCTGCACGACGGACTCCTCGACCATGGACACCACGTCCGCCGCGGCCACCTCGCCCGCGGCGAGATCGGCGAGGACGAGGGCGCGTGCCGCGTGCAACGCCTGCTCCAAAGGGCTGACGGGGTGACCGGAAGGGCTGTCCGAAGGGTTGCCGGAGGGATTGCCGGAGGCATGGGCGGAGGGATCCATGTCCCTATTGTGCGCATCTCTTGACCCTCACACCGAACCGAAAATATCTTTCATGGGTGACCCCTGACGTGAAGGAAACTTTCGGCGGTGCCGCGGCCTCGGCCCTGGCCGCCAAAGTCCGCACGCTCACCCCCTCCATGACCCGCTCCGTGCAGCGCGTCGCCGAGGCCATCGCGGGCGATCCCGCCGGCTGCGCCGCCCTCACGGTCACCGGCCTCGCCGAGCGCACCGAGACCAGCGAGGCCACCGTCGTCCGCACCGCCCGCCTCCTCGGCTACCCCGGCTACCGCGACCTGCGCCTCGCCCTGGCCGGTCTCGCCGCGCAGCAGCAGTCCGGCCGCGCGCCCGCCATCACCACCGACATCGCCGTCGACGACCCCCTCGCCGACGTCGTCGCCAAACTCGCCCGCGACGAGCGGCAGACCCTCGCCGACACCGCCGCCGGCCTCGACACCGCCCAACTCGGCGCGGCGGTCGACGCGGTGGCCGGGGCGCGCCGGACCGACGTCTACGGCATCGGCGCGTCCGGCCTCGTCGCCCAGGACCTCGTGCAGAAACTGCTGCGGATCGGGCTCATCGCCCACGCCCACAGCGACCCGCACCTCGCCGTGACCAACGCCGTGCAGTTGCGGGCCGGCGATGTCGCCGTCGCCATCACGCACTCCGGGTCGACCGGGGACGTCATCGAACCGTTGCGGGTGGCGTTCGAGCGGGGGGCCACGACCGTGGCGATCACCGGGCGGCCGGGGGGCGCGGTGACGCAGTACGCCGATCACGTCCTGACCACGTCCGCGGCACGCGAGAGCGAGCTGCGGCCCGCGGCCATGTCGTCCCGTACGAGTCAGCTGCTGGTCGTGGACTGCCTGTTCGTGGGGGTGGCCCAGCGCAGATACGAGACGGCCGCGCCCTCGCTGGCCGCGAGCTACGAGGCGTTGGCCCACCGGCACCGGTAGACAGTGGTCCGTAGAGGTGATCGTCCGTGGGTCTCCGCGGCCGCGCCCGGCCGGTGGCGCCCACGCGGCGGACCCTCGTACGCATGCGGCGCCGCGCGTCCTGTGAGGCGTGCGGCACCGCCCCTTGTTCCCAAGGCACCGGAGAAAAGGCGTTTCCCATGAACTCCGCCTCCCGTCCCCGCGATCTCCAGTCCCAGCTCGCGTCCCTCACCACCGAGGCCTTCCGGCCCGAGCTCGCCGAGATCGACCGGCTCCCCACCCTCGACATCGCCCGTCTCATGAACGGCGAGGACACCGCCGTCCCCGCCGCGGTCGCCGCACGGCTGCCGGAGATCGCCGCCGCCGTCGACGCCACCGCCGAGCGCATGGCCCGCGGCGGACGGCTGATCTATGCCGGGGCCGGGACCGCCGGGCGGCTCGGTGTGCTGGACGCCTCCGAGTGCCCGCCCACCTTCAACACGGCGCCCGGTCAGGTCGTCGGGCTGATCGCGGGCGGGCCGCGGGCGATGGTCGCCTCGGTCGAGGGCGCCGAGGACTCCCGGGAGCTGGCGCGGGCCGATCTGGCCGCGCTCGCGCCGACCCCCGACGACACGGTGGTCGGCGTCTCCGCGTCCGGGCGGACGCCGTACGCGCTCGGAGCGGTGGAGTACGCGCGGGCCCGGGGAGCCCTGACCGTCGGAGTGTCCTGCAACGCGGGCAGCGCGCTGGCGGCGGCCGCCGAGCACGGCATCGAGGTCGTCGTCGGACCGGAACTGCTCACCGGTTCCACCCGGCTGAAGGCGGGCACGGCCCAGAAGCTGGTGCTGAACATGCTGTCGACGATCACGATGATCCGGCTGGGCAAGACGTACGGGAACCTGATGGTCGACGTGCGCGCCTCCAACGAGAAGCTGCGCGCCCGTTCCCGGCGGATCGTCTCCCTCGCGACGGGGGCGGACGACGACGAGATCGAGCGCGTCCTCGCGGCCACCGGCGGCGAGGTGAAGCCCGCGATCCTGGTCCTGCTCGCCGGGGTCGACGGGCCGGCGGCCGCCCGCCTTCTGGAGGAGTCCGGCGGTCATCTGCGCGCCGCGCTCGCCGCGACGCGCCCCTGAGCCGCACGCTCGGGGGGTGACTGTCGATCCCCACGCCACGGCCACCGCCCTCCTCCCCCTCGTCGGCGGCCCCGCGAACGTCCTGTCCGTCGCCCACTGCATGACCCGGCTGCGGCTGGGTCTGGCCGATCCGTCCCGGGTGGACGAGGAGGCGCTGCGGGCGCTGCCCGGGGTGCTCGGCCTCGTCGTGGCCGACGGCACCTACCAGGTGGTGCTCGGGCCGGGATTCGTCACCACGGTGACGGCCGCGTTCGAGGAACTCGTGGGGCGGTCGACGGCCGAGGAACTGGCCGCCCGGGGAGCGGAGTTGCGCGAGGAGCGGCGGCGGCGCAACGCCACCCCGTTCAAGACCGCCCTGCGCCGGGTCGCCGCCGTCTTCGTCCCCCTCATCCCCGCCCTGATCGGCTGCGGAGTCCTCGCCGGCGTCAACGGCCTTCTGGTCAACGCCGGGTGGCTGCCGTGGCTGACGCCCGCCGTGGCCGCCGTGGCCTCCGGCTTCATGGCGCTGATCGCCGTGTTCGTCGGGTACAACACGGCGAAGGAGTTCGGCGGCACCCCCGTGCTCGGCGGCGCGGTCGCGGCGATCGTCGTGCACCCGGGCGTCGCGGAGGTGACGGCCTTCGGGGTGACCCTCGCGCCCGGTCAGGGCGGGGTCCTCGGCGCGCTGGCCGCCGCCCTGCTGGCGGCGTACGTGGAGAGATGGTGCCGCGGCCGGGTCCCGGGCACCCTGGACGTCCTGCTGACCCCCACCCTGACGGTCCTGGTCGCGGGCCTCGCCACGCTGTACGGCCTCATGTACGCGGCCGGCGCGGTGTCCTCCGCCATCGGTACGGCCGCGAACTGGCTGCTCGCGACGACGGGCGCCTTCGCCGGTCTTGTCCTCGGCGGTCTGTTCCTGCCGCTGGTGATGCTGGGTCTGCACCAGGCCCTCATCCCCATCCACACCACCCTCATCGAGCAGCAGGGCTACACCGTCCTGCTGCCGATCCTGGCGATGGCGGGCGCCGGCCAGGTCGGCGCGTCCCTCGCGGTCTACGTCCGTCTGCGCCACGACGTGTCGTTGCGTACGACGATCAGGTCGGCGCTCCCGGCCGGGCTGCTGGGCGTCGGCGAGCCCCTGATCTACGGCGTCTCCCTCCCCCTGGGCCGACCTTTTCTGACGGCCTGTGTGGGCGGGGCGGCCGGCGGGGCCTTCGTCGGCTTCTTCGCGATGCTCGGCGACAAGGTGGGCGCGACGGCGATCGGTCCGTCCGGCTGGGCCCTCTTCCCCCTGCTGGCCGGCAACCAGGGCTGGGGGCCCCTGCTGGCGATCTACGGGGGCGGGCTGCTGACGGGCTACGCGGTCGGCTTCGCCGTGACGTACGTCTTCGGCGTCACCGACCGCACGGCACGGTCCGCTGCTTCCGGTGACCCGGCTTCCGGTGATCCGGCGCCTTCCCGATCCGGGTGAGGACGTCACCCGGGTCCCGGCCGGCGCCGCGGCCGCCGTCCCAGCGGGAGGAGGCGGACGACCCCGCCGGGCTGTCAGTGGCATGTGCGACCGTGGTGTCGTAGAAGTCCGACGCAGGACGGCGACAGCAGCGGGAACGGAGACGCGCGCCATGAACCACGCCCAGCTCACCCACCTGGGTCGTGCCCTCCGCCTCCTCGGTGAGCACGGCGAAGCCCTCACCGCGGACACCCCGGACACCAAGCTGCACGAGGTCAGGGCCGATCTGCGGCGGGCCCTGGAGCTGCTGGACGAGAGCGTCGGCACCGCCGCCCCGGCGACCCGCTGCGCCGAGCATCCGAACGGGCCCGTCGACGAGAGCGCACCCGACCGGTGCCTGCTCTGCGAGACCCGGCGGCGGGCGGCCCGGCGCGCCGAGTTCAACGGCCCCGCCCCCCAGGCACCCCACACGCCGTCCGCCCCCTCCCGCTACGGCACCCGCGGCGACCGCCCGCAACCCCAGCAGCGCTGGCTGCCGGAGCTGTGGAACGGGCAGGAGTGGCAGTTGTGCGGGACCCCCCGCCGGGACCGGCGCGAGGCCGAGCTGTACCTCGCCGCCCTGCGGCGCGGCTCCCGGCCCGCGATGGCCTACCGGCTGGTCCACGAGTTCACGGACTACGAGGTCCTGCGCATCTGGGGCACCCCGGTGAAGGTCGACATCGAACCACTCGGCAACCTCTAGTCGCCGTCCGGTGTGACGACGCACCGGCCGGCGACCGTGGTCGCCGCGGCGCACTCGGCGACGGACGGCTCCGCACGCCGGGTGCCGGCCGGCGCGAGGCGGCCACCGGCCCCAGCCGGGGCCCCGCCCCCGTCCGATTCCCCGCTCGCCGGTCGGGGTCAGCTCAGCGTCCGCAGCGCCGCCGCGTCGTACGGCTTCAGCTCGTCGAAGCGGCCGCCGAGGACCTTCGCCGCCCACTCCGGGTCCTGGAGGAGGGCGCGGCCGACGGCCACCAGGTCGAACTCGTCGCGCTCCAGCCGGTCGAGGAGGTCGTCGATGCCCTTGACCGGGGAGCCTTCGCCCTGGAACCCCTTGATGAAGTCGCCGTCCAGGCCGACCGAGCCGACGGTGATGGCGGGCTTGCCGGTGAGCTTCTTCGTCCAGCCCGCCAGGTTGAGGTCGGAGCCGTCGAACTCGGGCAGCCAGTAGCGGCGGGTGGAGGCGTGGAAGGCGTCGACGCCGGCCGCGGCGAGCGGGGCGAGGATGGCGTCCAGCTCCTCCGGGGTCTCCGCGAGCCGCGCGTCGTAGGCCTCCTGCTTCCACTGCGAGTAGCGGAAGAGGATCGGGAACTCGGGGGAGACCGCCTCGCGGACGGCGTCGACGATCTCCGCCGCGAACCTCGTGCGGGACACGGGGTCGCCGCCGTAGGCGTCCGTGCGGCGGTTGGTGCCCGCCCACAGGAACTGGTCGACGAGATAGCCGTGGGCGCCGTGGATCTCCACGCCGTCGAAGCCGATGCGCTCGGCGGCCGCGGCGGCCTCGGCGAACGCGCCGATGACGTCGTCCAGGTCGCGCTGGGTCATCGCCCTGCCGGTGCCCTCGGTGCCGTCGACACGGATGCCGGAGGGGCCGACGGCGGGGGCGTCCGCGACGGGCGGCTGGCCCTGCTTGCGCACCATGCCGATGTGCCACAGCTGCGGCACGATCGTGCCGCCCGCCGCGTGGACCGCCTCGGCGACCTTCGCCCACCCCGCCAGCTGCTCCTCGCCGTGGAAGCGCGGCACGCGGTCGCTCTGCCCGGCCGAGTCGTGGCCGACGTACGTTCCCTCGGTGACGACCAGGCCCACCCCGGCGGCGGCGCGGCGGGCGTAGTACGACGCGACGTCCTCGCCGGGGATGCCGCCCGGGGAGAACATGCGGGTCATGGGCGCCATCACGATGCGGTTCGGGACGGTGAGGCCGTTGATCACGGTCGGCCGGGCCAGGATCTGTGCCGCGCTGGAGGCGGTGGGCTGGGTATCGGTCACGCAGGGCTCCTCGGAAGCGTCGTTATACCGGTCAGTATGTGCGCACGCATTGTTGCACCTACTTAAGCAAATGGACGCGCAAGGCGACGCATTCCACATCCGTCCCGCATGGCCGTGGCCCCGGCCACCCTGTCCGCGAGCAACCACGACCCACCCCGCCGCCGCAGCCCCGTCGGACAAGCGCGTGCACGGCCCGGAACGCCCGAGGGCGGCACCCCCTGTCGGAACAGGGGGTGCCGCCCTCGGTAAGGACGCCGATCAACCGGGGTCGAAACCCGAGGTGGATCAGAAGTCCATGTCACCGCCCGGCATGCCGCCGCCGGCCGGGGCAGCGGCCTTCTCCGGCTTGTCGGCGATGACGGCCTCGGTGGTGAGGAACAGCGCGGCGATCGACGCGGCGTTCTGCAGCGCGGAGCGCGTCACCTTGGCCGGGTCGATGATGCCCTCGGCGACCAGGTCGACGTACTCGCCGGTCGCGGCGTTCAGGCCGTGGCCCGGGGTCAGGTTGCGCACCTTCTCCACCACGACGCCGCCCTCGAGGCCGGCGTTGACCGCGATCTGCTTCAGCGGGGCCTCGAGCGCCAGCTTGACGGCGGCGGCACCGGTGGCCTCGTCGCCCTCGAGCTCCAGCTTCTCGAAGACCTGGGAGGCCTGCAGCAGGGCCACGCCACCACCGGCGACGATGCCCTCCTCGACGGCCGCCTTCGCGTTGCGGACGGCGTCCTCGATGCGGTGCTTGCGCTCCTTGAGCTCGACCTCGGTGGCGGCACCGGCCTTGATGACGGCCACGCCGCCCGCGAGCTTGGCCAGGCGCTCCTGGAGCTTCTCGCGGTCGTAGTCGGAGTCGCTGTTCTCGATCTCCGCGCGGATCTGGTTCACGCGGCCCGCGACCTGCTCGGAGGAGCCGGCGCCGTCGACGATCGTGGTCTCGTCCTTGGTGATGACGACCTTGCGGGCCTTGCCCAGCAGGTCGAGGGTCGTGTTCTCGAGCTTGAGACCGACCTCCTCGGAGATGACCTCGCCGCCGGTCAGGATGGCGATGTCGTTCAGCATCGCCTTGCGGCGGTCGCCGAAGCCCGGGGCCTTGACCGCGACGGACTTGAAGGTGCCGCGGATCTTGTTGACGACCAGGGTCGACAGGGCCTCGCCCTCGACGTCCTCGGCGATGATCAGCAGCGGCTTGCCCGACTGCATGACCTTCTCCAGGAGCGGGAGCAGGTCCTTGACGTTGGAGATCTTGGAGTTCGCGATCAGGATGTACGGGTCGTCGAGGACGGCCTCCATACGCTCCATGTCGGTGGCGAAGTACGCCGAGATGTAGCCCTTGTCGAAGCGCATACCCTCGGTGAGCTCCAGCTCCAGACCGAACGTCTGGGACTCCTCGACGGTGATGACGCCTTCCTTGCCGACCTTGTCCATGGCCTCGGCGATGAGCTCGCCGATCTGGGTGTCGGCGGCGGAGATGGAGGCCGTGGAGGCGATCTGCTCCTTGGTCTCGACGTCCTTCGCCTGCTCCAGCAGGGCGGCGGAGACGGCCTCGACGGCCTTCTCGATACCGCGCTTCAGGGCCATCGGGTTGGCGCCGGCGGCGACGTTGCGCAGGCCTTCCTTGACCAGGGCCTGGGCGAGGACGGTCGCGGTGGTCGTACCGTCACCGGCGACGTCGTCCGTCTTCTTGGCGACTTCCTTGACCAGCTCGGCGCCGATCTTCTCGTACGGGTCCTCGAGCTCGATCTCCTTGGCGATGGAGACACCGTCGTTGGTGATCGTGGGGGCGCCCCACTTCTTCTCGAGGACGACGTTGCGGCCCTTGGGGCCGAGGGTCACCTTGACGGCGTCCGCGAGCTGGTTCATGCCGCGCTCGAGGCCGCGCCGCGCCTCCTCGTCGAACGCGATGATCTTGGCCATGTGAAGTGGTCCCTCCAGGACTGGGGGTGATTCCTTCGGACCGCGCCCGCGCCCGCGACGGACGGCTCCCGACCGGTGGTTCCTTGCCCCATCCGGTCCACGAGCCTCACCGACCCGGTCCTTCGTTGTCACTCTCACCTTCAGAGTGCTAACGCAATGATTAGCACTCGGCCCTGTCGAGTGCAAGCGCCTGCCGGGATCGGGCGGCGCGCTCGGCCGTGCGCGGGCGGGCCCCGGGCAGCACGAAGGGCCCGCACCCCCGCCGGGATGCGAGCCCTTCGCTGAAAATTCGTTCAGGCGGTGACGCGAACCATGTCGGCCTGCGGGCCCTTCTGACCCTGCGAGATCTCGAACTCGACCCGCTGGCCCTCTTCCAGGGTGCGGTAGCCGTCCATCTGAATCGCGCTGTAGTGGACGAAGACGTCCGCACCACCGTCGACCGCGATGAAGCCGTACCCCTTCTCCGCGTTGAACCACTTGACGGTGCCCTGAGCCATGCCTAACTCCCCTATTACTGGCCCTTGCACAGATCCACACTTCGCGGATCCGGGTCAGACCTCACCCCCCAGTTGGTTGGGGGCGTGCGCCGGAACGCGTCGACCGCGGCTGAATGTATCTGTCCAACTGCCGTGTGCAACAGGTCAGTCGGACGAGAATTCTGGACGCACGAGGCCAGGAATGTGGCGAGAATTCGCCAGAATTCGGGGCAAGTCGGGCCCCGCAAAGGCCATAAAAGCCACAAAAGAAGCACACACTTTGGCTACTTCTTGTCGGGCTCAGGGCAGAAATCAAAGGCTCCGGATCAGTGGACCGGGACCCGGTTCCCCAACTGTACCGCGCTCAATCACACTGAATTGCCCCCTCCGCTTCTCTCACGGTGGGGGCAATTCGATGAACTCTCGGTAATCAGCGTTACCGACGGTTACTACCGGCGAGTACTGAACCTCGGTCAGCCACCCGCGACGGCCGGGATGATCGAGACGCCGGCGCCGTCCGGGGTCGCCGTCTCCAACCCCTGCTCGAAGCGCACGTCGTCGTCGTTGACGTACACGTTGACGAACCGGCGCAGCTTGCCCTGGTCGTCGAGGACACGCGCGGCGATCCCCGTGTGGTTCTTCTCCAGGTCGGCGATGACCTCGGCGAGGGTCGCGCCCTCGGCGGCCACCTCGGCCTGACCACCGGTGTAGGTGCGCAGGATGGTGGGGATGCGGACGGTGACGCTCACGTTGTGACCTCCGGTCGGTACGGTGCCCCGAGGGGCGCGGGGAACTGCGCGACCAGCCACGCAGCCCGCGGACGGACAACTACCCGCTTACGCGAGGCCGGCCTCGCGAAACGAGTCCAGGGTGGGACGAATGGTCGCGGTGAGGCCCGTGCCGGCCACCGCGTCCAGCGTCTTCAGCCCGTCGCCGGTGTTCAGCACGACGGTCGTCAACGCCGGATCCAGCAGACCGTTCTCGATCAGCTTCCTGGTCACGCCCACGGTCACACCGCCGGCCGTCTCCGCGAAGATGCCCTCGGTCCGGGCGAGCAGCCGGATCGCGTCGACCACCTGCTCGTCGTCGACGTCCTCCACCGCGCCGCCCGTGCGACGCGCGATGTCCAGGACGTACGGCCCGTCCGCCGGGTTGCCGATGGCGAGGGACTTGGCGATGGTGTTCGGCTTCTGCGGGCGGACCACGTCGTGGCCGGCCTTGTACGCGGTGGACACCGGCGAGCACCCCTCGGCCTGCGCACCGAAGATCTTGTACGGCTTGTCCTCGACGAGCCCGAGCTTGATCAGCTCCTGGAGCCCCTTGTCGATCTTCGTGAGCTGCGAGCCGGAGGCGATGGGCACGACGAGCTGGTCCGGCAGCCGCCAGCCGAGCTGCTCACAGATCTCGTACGCCAGCGTCTTGGAGCCCTCGGCGTAGTACGGCCGCAGGTTGACGTTGACGAAGCCCCAGCCCTCGCCCGCCGGGTCGCCGATGAGCTCGGAGCAGAAGCGGTTGACGTCGTCGTAGTTGCCCTCGATGCCGACGAGCTCGCCGCCGTAGATCGCGGCCATGACGACCTTGCCCTGTTCCAGGTCGTGCGGGATGAACACGCAGGAACGGAAGCCGGCGCGGGCCGCGGCGGCGCCCACCGCGCCGGCGAGGTTGCCGGTCGAGGAGCAGGACAGGGTGGTGAAGCCGAAGGCGCGGGCGGCCTCCAGGGCCTGGGCGACCACACGGTCCTTGAAGGAGTGGGTCGGGTTGCCCGAGTCGTCCTTGACGTACAGTCCGCCGGTCACGCCCAGCTCGCGGGCGAGGTTGTCGGCCTTGACGAGCTTGGTCCAGCCGGGGTTGAGGTTCGGCTTGTCCGCCACGTCGGCCGGGACGGGCAGCAGCGGCGCGTAGCGCCAGATGTTCGCGGGTCCCGCCTCGATGCGCTTGCGGAGCTCCTCCGTGTCGTAGGAGGAGAAGTCGTACGCGATCTCGAGCGGGCCGAAACACTCCTCGCACGCGAAGACCGGGCCGAGGGGCACCCGGTGGCCGCACTCGCGGCAGGAGAGAGCCGCGGCAGGACCGAGGTCTACGCTGGTCGTGGAGTCGGTGGTGCTTGCAACTGTCTGCACAGCCATGTGAGGCGAGGCCCTTTCTCCTCATCTTCCTCACGACGCATCTCGCCGTGAGACGGATTTGGCACCTTCCCTAGCCGGGAGCCTCGCGGAGCGATCGTCACTGATCGGTACGAGACCGGCTGGAGGGTTGCCGGGGCTTCATCGGGCCGTGTCCCTCTGCCCCTCTGGATGAGCGGTATGTGGTTGTGAACGCCGACGACCCCGGACATGTGATGGTCATCCGCGTTGTTCAAGACTGTAACCGACGGCCAGGACAGTTGAGATAGTCGTCCGAACCGCGAGATGGATCACACGGTGACCCCGTGTGCACCTGGTGTGATCACGACAGTGAGGAGTCGCAGACCGTGCTGGAAGAAGTCGAGCGCTGGCTCGCCACCCGCTCCTGGTCCGTGACCGATCGCCCGCTCCACGGGATCCTGGCCGCCAAACGTGCCTCGGGCCAGTCGGTGTCCGTCGTGCTGCCCGCGCTGAACGAGGAGGAGACGGTCGGCGACATCGTCGCGATCATCCGCCACGACCTCGTGCAGCAGGTTCCGCTCGTCGACGAGGTGGTCGTCGTCGACTCGGGGTCGACCGACCGTACGTCGCAGGTCGCGGCGGCTGCGGGCGCGCGCGTGGTCCACCGGGACACGATCCTCCCCCGGATACCGGCCGTGCCCGGGAAGGGCGAGGTCCTGTGGCGCTCCCTGCTGGTCACCACCGGGGACATCGTCTGTTTCATCGACGCCGATCTGCGGGAGTTCTCCTCCGACTTCGTCTCCGGGATCGTGGGCCCGCTGCTCACCGACCCGGACATCGACCTGGTCAAGGCCATGTACGACCGCCCGCTGGGCACGGAGTCGACTGCGCTCTCCTCCGGCAGGACCGCCGGCCAGGGCGGCCGGGTGACCGAGCTGATGGCCCGCCCCCTGCTCAACATGCACTGGCCGCAGCTCGCCGGCTTCGTCCAGCCGCTGGGCGGCGAGTACGCGGCCCGCCGCAGCCTGCTGGAACGGCTGCCCTTCCCCGTCGGCTACGGGGTGGAACTCGGCATGCTGGTCGACGCCCTCCACCTGGTGGGCCTGGACGCCCTCGCCCAGGTCGACGTCGGCGTGCGCAAGCACCGCCACCAGGACGGGCAGGCACTCGGCCGGATGGCGGCCGCGATCTACCGCACGGCCCAGCTCCGGCTGGCCCGCGGACACCTCGTCCGTCCCTCCCTCACCCAGTTCGAACGGGGCGCGAACGGCTTCGAGCCGCGCACGTACTCGGTGGACACGGAGGAGCGCCCGCCGATGGCGGAGATCGCGGAGTACGCGGCACGCAAGGTGGCGTGAGCGGGTGCGCACCCGTTCGCACGGGCGTCCTCGCAGCCACTGCCGTCATCCGCGCGGGCGGGCCGTATACGGCCGGATACGGCCCACCACACGGCCCATCCGTACGTTTGAGCGGATCAGGACCGGGCTAGGTTGAGGCGTATGGCTTCCACGCACGGTGCTGCAGCTCAGGGTGCTCAGGTGCTGGTCGCGTCCAATCGCGGCCCGGTCTCGTACACGATCGGCGAGGACGGCTCGCTGCACGCGAAACGGGGCGGCGGCGGGCTGGTCTCCGGCCTGTCGGCGATCGGCCCCGACGCGGGCGCCCTCTGGGTCTGCTCGGCACTGTCCGAGGGCGACCGTGAGGCGGTCCGGCGCGGGGTCGGCGAGGAGGGCGTGCGCATGCTGCCCATCCCGGCCGACGTGCACGCCGACGCCTACAACGGCATCGCCAACTCCGTGCTGTGGTTCATCCACCACCTGCTGTACCAGACCCCGACGGAGCCGGTCTTCGACGCGGAGTTCCGGCGCCAGTGGGCCTCGTACGAGACGTACAACCGGGCCTTCGCCGAGGCGCTGGCGGAGGAGGCGGCCCCGGGCGCGGCGGTCCTGGTGCAGGACTACCACCTGTGTCTCGTGCCCGGGATGCTCCGGGAGCTGCGCCCGGACGTGCGCATCGGCCACTTCTCGCACACGCCGTGGGCGCCGGCGGACTACTTCGGACTGCTGCCCGGCGACATCCGCACCCAGCTGCTGCGGGGCATGCTCGGCGCGGACCGCCTGGGCTTCCTGACCCAGCGCTGGGCGGACGCGTTCACCGCCTGCTGCGCACAGTTCGCGGGGGGCCTCGGCGACACCCGGGTGGGTGTCCACGGTCTCGGCGCCGACGCCGACTTCCTGCGCGCCCGCTCCCACGAACCGGACGTCGGGGAACGTCTCCCGGTCCTGCGCGCGGAGATCGGCACGGCCCCCGACGGCAGCCCCCGCAAGACCGTCGTCCGCGTCGACCGCACCGAACTGTCGAAGAACATCGTGCGCGGTCTGCTGGCGTACCGGCAGCTCCTCGACGACCACCCGGAGTGGCGGGAGCGGGTCGTCCACGTCGCCTTCGCCTACCCCTCCCGCCAGGACCTCGCCGTCTACCGCGACTACACGGCCGAGGTGCGGCGGGTGGCGGGGGAGATCAACGAGCGGTACGGCACCGAGGACTGGACGCCGGTCGTCCTGCACGTCAAGGACGACTTCGCCCGCTCCCTGGCCGCGTACCGCCTCGCCGACGTGGCCCTGGTCAACCCCATCCGCGACGGCATGAACCTGGTCGCCAAGGAGGTGCCGGTCGTCTCCGACCACGGCTGCGCGCTGGTGCTGTCGCGGGAGGCGGGCGCCTACTGGGAGCTGGGCGAGGACGCCCTCGTCGTGAACCCGTACGACGTCCTGGAGACCGCCCGCGCCCTGCACGAGGGCCTGTCGATGAAGCCGGAGGAGCGCGCCGAGCGCACCAAGAGGCTGGCGGCGGCCGCGACCGCGCTGCCTCCGGCCCAGTGGTTCCTGGAGCAGCTGCAGGCGCTGCGGGAGACTCAGCCGAGCTGATCCGCGAGCGTCCGCAGCAGCCGTACGACGCCGGCGGGGCCGTCGACGACGAGGTCGGCGCGCTCGGCGAGTTCCGACACCTCCGCGCTGCCGCTGGCGACCAGCAGACCGGGGACGCCGTCGGAGCGGAGCTTCTCCACGGCCGCGAAGGCGGGGAGGTCCCCGAGGTCGTCGCCGGCGTAGAGGACCGCCTCGGCGCCGATCTCACGGACGTACTCGTGCAGCGCCACGCCCTTGTCCACGCCGGGCGGCCGCAGTTCGAGGACCATCCGGCCCGGTTCGACGATCAGCCCGTGCCGGGCGGCGAGGTCGGCCAACGGCTGCCGCAGCGCCTCGAAGGCGGTTTGCGGGTCCTGCGCCCGGCGGGTGTGCACGGCTACGGCCCGCCCCTTCTCCTCCACCCAGGTCCCCTGCCAGGCACCGGCCGCGTCCAGCACGCCCGGCAGCTCGGCGCGGGCGGCGGCGACGCCGGGGTGGGGGGCGGGGGCGCTGACGGTGCCGGTCCGGGCGTCCCACCGCTCGGCCCCGTAGTGCCCGAGCACGGTGAGGTGCTCCAGCCCCGGCACCCCGGCGAACCCGCCGTTGCGCACGGCCACCGCGGCCGGCCGCCCCGTCACCACGGCGACGGAGGCGACCTTCGGCGCGAGCGCCGCGAGCGCGGGGACGGCGTCGGGGTGTGCCCGCGCGTCGTCCGGGTTCTCGACGATCGGCGCGAGGGTGCCGTCGAAGTCGAGGGCCACGAGGGTGGTGCGGGGGCGGGCCCGGATGGCGTCCAGGGCCTGTTGGCCCTGGGGGGTGGTGGGGGTGGGGAGTTCTGCGGGTTCCGTGGAGTGCGTCTCTTGGGTGCCCATACGGTGACGATAACCGCGGGGCGCCGGCGACGGTGGGGTGGGGCACCCGGCCCACCCCTCGCCGGACCCCACCCGCGACCACCCGTGCTGGGAACCCGCGACCCGTCGGAGGCTGGACGGCCACCCGAGCCGCCCCGGCCCACCCGAGGCCGACGACCAACCCGGGGCTGGACCCGGGGCTGGACAGCCCACCCGAGCCGCACGGCCAGTCGCAGGCCGGATGATGCCGCGGGGCGCCGGGGCCGGGGGGCGGGTCGCGCAGCCCGGCGCTCGACGCGGCACCGCCCGCGCCCACCCGTGCCGCCCCAGGCGGCACGCATGCCCGCGGCTGAGCGGGCCAGACGCAGGCAGGATGCCGCAAGGCGTCCGAGACCGGGGACCGTGTCACACAGCCCCGCGCTCGATGCGGGCCGCCCGCGCCCAACCCGTGCCGCCCCAGGCCGCACGCAAGCCCGCCGCTGGTGTCCGGCCGGCACGCAAGCCCGCGGCTGAGCGGGCCAGACGCAGGCCGGATGCCGCAAGGCGTCCGAGACCGGGGGCCGGGTCACACAGCCCCGCGCTCGACGCGGGCCGCCCGCGCCCACCCCATGCCACCCCAGGCCGCACGCAAGCCCGCGGCTGAGCGGGCCAGACGCAGGCAGGATGCCGCAGGACGTCCGAGACCGGGGGCCGGGTCACACAGCCCGGCACTCGACGCGGGCCGTCCACGCCCACCCCATGCCACCCCAGGCCGCACGCAAGCCCGCGGCTGGTGTTCCGGAGCCGGAACAAGCCACCCGGGCCGCCGCTGGTGTCCGGAGCCGGAACAACCCACCCAAGCCGCCCCGAGCGGCGCGCATGCTCGTGCGGCCCGGGGGCGGTAACCCTCGGGGACGGAAGGGCAGGGGCGGCGTGTGCGGCTCAGCGCTCCGCGCGGCGGGCCTCTCGGACTCTGCGGAGGCGGTTCACGGTCACCGGGTCGTGGGCCAGCGCCCGCGGATCGTCCAGCAGGGCGTTGAGCAGCTGGTAGTAGCGGACCGGGGACAGGTCCAGTTCCTCACGGATCGCCCGCTCCTTCGCCCCCGGCCCGGGGAACCCACGCCGTTCCAGGGCGAGGATGTCCCGTTCCCTCGCCCCCAGCTCCGCCTCCGGCCGCTCCATCCCCGCACCGTAACCCACCGCGTCCCCGCACGGGTCAGCCGGCGGAGCCGCTCTCCGCGGTCGTCGCCGTCGTCTGCAGCTGTCCCAGGACGCCGGACGGGCTGCCGCCGGCGCTCACGGCCTGACCGATCCGCTGCTTGATCTCCGCGCTGACCGACGCCCACGAGGTCCGCCCCACCGGATACAGCTCGGACACCGGCAGCTGCTCCAGGAACGGCCGCAGGTCCGCGTCCTCCGCCGCGGAGCTCATGACCTGGGACGCGGAGTTGGTGACCGGCAGCAGGTCGTACTCGCGGGAGAAGGCGAGGACGTTCTCCTCGTTGTAGACGAAGCTCAGGAACTCCTTGATCTGGTCGGCGTGCCCGTTCTGCCTGAACGCCATCATCCAGTCGGCGACGCCCATGGAGACCTTGGTGGGGCCGTCGACGCCGGGCATCGGCACCATGCCGAACTTCACGCCCTTCTTCTCGGCCGCCTTCATCAGCGAGGGGTGCCCGTTGAGCATGCCGACCTGCCCGGCGGCGAACGCCGCGAACGCGTCGGCCCGGTTGAGCTTGCCCGGCGCGACGGGCCCGGTCAGACCCTTGCCGACCAGATCGTTCTTCAGCCAGGTGAAGGTGTCGACGTTCTCGGTGGAGTCGATGCTGTAGCCGGTGGCCGTCTCGGTGTAGCCGCCCCCACCGCTGAGCAGCCACTGCATGGTCTCGGCCTGCGCCTCCTCGGGCCCGAGGGGGAGCGCGTACGGGTACTTCACGCCCTCCTCCTTGAGCGCCTCCGCGGCCTCGGCCAGCTCGGCCCAGGTGGTCGGCGCGCTCACCCCGGCCTTGGCGAAGAGGGTCTTGTTGTAGAAGAGCAGCCGCGTCGAGGAGGCGAACGGCATGCCGTACTGCACGCCCTTCACCTCGCCCGCGTCGGCGAGCTGGGACACGAAGTCGGCCTGGACGGGGATGGAGAGGACGTCGCCCGCCTTGTAGAGCAGGTCGGCGGCGGCGTAGTCGGAGTAGGCGCCTATCTGGGCCATGTCGGGGGCCTCGCCCGCGTCGACCATCTCCTTGACCTCGCGGTCGACGTCGTTCCAGGAATGGACGGTGACCTCGACGTGGACGCCGGGGTGCTCCTTCTCGTACGCCTTCACCAGCGCGTCCCAGTACTTCTTCGAGCTGTTGGCACTGCTGTCGCCGTAGTCGGCGGCGACGAGTGTGAGGGTGACGTCGCCGGAGTCACCGGTGACCCCGCAACCGGCGAGGACCGCCGTCATGCCGAGGGCGGTTGCCACCGCGATCGTTCCTGACCTGCCTGCCCGCCGCTGCACTGTGCTTCTCCCGCTCCCCTGAAGGCCGTAGGCCATGAACGCCCGACCGATGAATGCTCCGACCAATTAAACCGCTATCCGAACTGAGGTCTAATCCAGCAAGTGGACTAGACCTCTTGAGGGTACTCGGGCCACACTGTCCCCCGTGAGACATGTCATCGCCCTCGACGTGGGCGGCACCGGGATGAAGGCCGCCCTGGTCGGGGCGGACGGCGCGCTCCTGCACCGGGCCCGCCGCGCCACCGGCCGCGACCGCGGCCCCGACGCGGTCGTCACCGGCATCCTCGACTTCGCCGCCGAGCTGCACACGTACGGCGCCGAGCACCTCGGCGAGCCCGCGGCCGCCGCCGGTGTAGCCGTCCCCGGCATCGTCGACGAGGCCCGGGGCGTCGCCGCCTACGCGGCCAACCTCGGCTGGCGGGACGTCCCCCTGCGCGAGCTGATCGGCGGGAAGCTGGGCATTCCGGTCGCCCTCGGCCACGACGTGCGCACCGGTGGTCTCGCGGAGGGGCGGATCGGCGCGGGACGGGGCGCCGACCGCTTCCTGTTCGTCGCCCTGGGCACCGGCATCGCGGGCGCCATCGGCGTCGACGGCCGGGTCGAGGCCGGCGCGCACGGCTTCGCGGGCGAGATCGGCCACATCGTCGTACGGCCCGGCGGAACCCCCTGTCCGTGCGGGCAGCGCGGCTGTCTGGAGCGGTTCGCGTCCGCCGCGGCGGTCAGCGAGGCGTGGGCGGAGGCCTGCGGTGACCCGGAGGCGGACGCGGCGGACTGCGCCGAGGCCGTCGCGTCCGGCGACCCGAACGCCGTCCGGATCTGGCAGCGGGCCGTCGACGCCCTCGCGGACGGCCTGGTCACCGCCCTCACCCTGCTGGACCCGCGCACGCTCGTCATCGGTGGCGGGCTCGCCGAGGCGGGGGAAACCTTGTTCACACCACTGCGGGAGGCCGTCCGGCAGCGGGTCACCTTCCAGAAGCTGCCGGAGATCGTCCCGGCGGCCCTGGGGGACACGGCGGGCTGCCTGGGTGCGGGGCTCCTGGCCTGGGATCTCCTCGAGACAACCGACGGTATGGAGGTAACACCCTGATGGCCACCCCACTAGGGGCGCGTGACGCGACATCATGCGGCTCCGCCGAGTCCGCGCGACCCGCCACGACGCGCCCGCAGCCCGCGGGCGGCGGACGCACGACAGTGCTCGCCGGCGCCCACGTGGTGCTGCCGACCGGCACGGTGCCCGAGGGCAGCGTCACCGTCGACGGCACCCGCATCTCCGCTGCGACCCCGGCGGACGCCCAGGTCATCGACGCGCGAGGCCACTGGCTGGTCCCCGGCTTCGTGGACCTCCACAACCACGGCGGAGGAGGCGCGTCCTTCTCCGGACCGGTGGAGGACGTCCTCAAGGCCATCCGCGCCCACCGCCGGCACGGCACCACCACCCTCGTCGCCTCCACCGTCACCGACGACATGGACGTCCTGGTCCGGCAGGCCGGCCTGCTCAGCGAACTGGCCGAGCAGGGCGACCTCGCCGGCATCCACTTCGAGGGCCCGTTCATCTCGCCGTGCCGCAAGGGCGCGCACTCGGAGAAGCTGCTGCGCGACCCGGACCCGGAGGAGGTGCGCAAGCTGATCGACGCGGCGCGCGGCCGGGCGAGGATGGTCACGCTGGCCACGGAGCTGCCGGGCGGCCTCGACTCCGTACGGCTGCTCGCCGAGCACGGCGTGATCGCCGCCGTCGGCCACACGGACGCCACCTACGAGCAGACCGTCGAGGCCATCGAGGCGGGCGCCACGGTCGCCACCCACCTCTTCAACGCGATGCCCGCCCTCGGCCACCGCGCCCCCGGCCCGATCGCCGCGCTGCTGGAGGACGAGCGGGTCACCGTCGAGCTGATCAACGACGGCGTCCATCTGCACCCGGCCGCCCTGGAGCTGGCGTTCCGTCACGCCGGCCCGGGGCGCGTCGCGTTCATCACGGACGCGATGGACGCGGCCGGCATCGGCGACGGCCGCTACATGCTCGGCCCGCTGGAGGTCGAGGTCAGCGAAGGCGTGGCCCGCCTGGTGGAGGGCGGCTCGATCGCGGGCTCCACCCTCACCCTGGACCGCGCCTTCAAGCGGGCGGTGACGACCGACCGCATCCCGGTCGAGGACGTGGTCGAGGCCCTGTCCGCCACCCCGGCCCGCCTGCTGGGGATGGACGACCGCGTGGGCTCCCTGGAGCCCGGCAAGGACGCCGACCTCGTCCTGCTGGACGAGAACTTCGACCTCAAGGGCGTGATGCGGCGCGGGGAATGGGTGGTCGATCCCCAACTGGCCTGAAACGTCCGCTCGTCGAGAGACGGTGGCCGACCCGAGGACTGGGCCGGTCGCCGTCTCTTTGGCATGATCGGCCTCCGGACACACGGAAACCCCGGCACGAACACCGGGAGCACGTGAACAGAAGGCGAACGCCGGCAATCGGGGGAGGTCGGACCAGGTGATCCTCACGGTCACACTGAACACCGCTCTCGACGTCACCTACCGCGTCCCGTCCCTGCGCCCGCACACCACGCACCGGGTGACCGACGTGACGGAACGCCCCGGTGGCAAGGGGCTGAACGTGGCGCGCGTCCTGTCCGCCCTCGGGCACGAGGTCACGGTCACCGGCTTCGCCGGCGGTGCCACCGGCCGGGCCGTCCGGGAAGGCCTCACCGGCGTGACGGACGCCCTCGTCCCGGTCGCCGGCCCGACCCGCCGCACGATAGCCGTCGTCGACCAGCGCACCGGCGACACCACCCAGCTGAACGAGCCGGGCCCGGTCATCACGCCCGCCGAGTGGTCCGCCTTCCAGGAGACGTACGAGGGCCTCGTGGCCGGAGCGCGGGCGGTGGCCCTGTGCGGCAGCCTGCCGCCGGGGGTGCCGGTGGGCGCGTACGCCGGGCTGGTGCGCACCGCCCGCGCCGCGGGCATACCCGTCCTGCTGGACACCAGTGGCGAGGCGCTGCGCCGCGCGGTCGCCGCCCGTCCGGACCTGATCAAGCCGAACGCCGACGAACTGGCCGAGCTGACCGGCTCGCACGAGCCGTTGCGCGCCACCCAGGACGCCCGCCGGCGCGGCGCCCGTGCCGTGGTGGCCTCTCTGGGCCCTGAGGGCCTGGTGGCGGCGGCACCGGAGGGCCGCTGGCGGGCGACTCCGCCCGCCCGCCTGCGCGGGAACCCCACGGGCGCCGGCGACTCGGTGTCCGCCGGCCTGCTGTCGGGCCTGGTCGACCGCCTCCCCTGGCCGCAGACCCTGGCCCGCGCGGTCGCCCTGTCCGCGGCGACCGTCCTCGCCCCGGCGGCCGGCGAGTTCGACCGGGCCGCGTACGAGGAACTGGTGGGGCGGGTGGCGGTGACCGGGGAGGTCACCGCGGCCTGACCCGCGCGAGAACTACTTCTTGACCTGGCCCGCCTTCAGCCACAGCTGGTCCAGCAGCACGTTGCACTTGTCGCCGTTCTCGCAGGAGAGGGTGACCGTGTTGGTGCCCTTGGTGAGGCTGGGCCAGGCGTAGGTCGTCGTCCAGCCCTTGGCGAAGTCGCCGTCGGCGGCCTTCGCGTAGTTCTTCATGCTCAGCGGGCTGCCGAACTTCTTGCCGTTGATCGTCAGCGTCATCGACTGGTCCTCGCCGGCCGTGCTGTAGTGCGCGAAGAGGGTGTAGGTACCGTCCTCGGGGATGCCGTCGACGCTCCAGGTGACGGAGTTGCCGACCTGGTTGAGGTTGCCGACGTAGACGCCGCCGTCCGCCTGGGCGCCCTGGACGTCGGAGGCGAGCGCGGCGGTACCGCCGAGTCGGAGGGCCTTCGCGTCGATCGTCGGCAGTTCCTTCTCGTTGCTCGCGTCGCCGCTGCTCGACTCGCTGGGCGAGGCGCTCGCGGAGGCGGTGGGCGAGGTGGAGGCCTGGCCGCCGCCCTCGTTGCCGTCGGCCGAGTCACCCTGCGACATGGCCACGGCGATACCGATCACGACCGCGGCGACCACCGCGACCGCGCCGATCAGCAGGCCCTTGGTGTTGGGGCCGCGGCCCCGCCCGCCGCCGGGCGCCTGCTGACGGTTGCCGGTGGGGGCTCCGCCGCCGGGGAGGGTCTCGGGCGCGGCGTAGTGGGCGTTCGGCCGGCCGTACGCACCCTGCTGCGGCACCGTCGGCTGCCCGTACTGCGCGGTCTGCTGTGGGGGCTGCTGTCCGTACTGGCGTTCGCCGACGGTGCGCACGCGGCTGACCGAGTTGGGGTAGCCGTAGCCGCCGGAGGGGGGCTGAGCTCCGTTGGCCTGGCCGTCGGCGTAGAGGTAGCCGAACGGGTCGTCGTCCTCGGGCGTGCTCGCGCCATTGTTGCCGGGCGTCATCCCTTCGTACTCCTCAACAGGTGCGGGGCTGATGCGATGCAAGGGTCAGAATGGCGAGCCTACCCGCTCTCGGTGCCCCAAACGGGTGACTCGGAGCGCACCGCTTCGGCACAAACGCCTCTGACCTGGGGTTCGGCCCGGGATTCAGCCCGCCCGTCTGTGCTGTTTGGGACGAGATCGTTTCTCGACGTACATCCGCTCGTCGGCTGACTTCAGAACCTCGTCGGCCGTCATCCCGCAGTGCGCCCAGCCGATGCCGAAGCTGGCGCCCACACGGACGGCCCGGCCCTCGGCGCGGATGGGCTGGATGATCTCGTTGCGCAGGCGTACGGCGAGGTCCTGGGCGTCGGCGCGGCCGAGACCGTCGGCGAGGATCACGAACTCGTCGCCGCCGAGCCGGGCGACGGTGTCGCCGTCGCGGACGCCGCGCGAGAGCCGACGGGCGACCTCGATGAGGACCGCGTCACCGGCGTTGTGCCCGAACCGGTCGTTGATCGACTTGAAGCCGTCCAGGTCGCAGAAGAGGACCGCGAGCCCCTTGGTGCCGTCGTCGCGGCCGACGTCCTCCGGGGCGACGGTGTGCACGTGGTGGTCGTAGGCCTCGTAGGCCTCGCCGCCGCCGGGCCGGTAGTCGAAGCCGTGGCCGTTGGCGTCGAAGGCGGCCGGGTGCGCGTACGCCACGTCGTGCGAGTCGTAGGCGTCGACGGCGGCGGGATGGGTGGACTGCGGGCGCTGGCAGAGCCGGGAGGAGAGGCGGGAGCGCAGCTCGGCGGAGTTCGGCAGGCCCGTGAGGGAGTCGTGCGAGGCGCGGTGGGCGAGCTGGAGCTCGCGGCGCTTGCGCTCCTCGATGTCCTCGACGTGGGTGAGGAGGAAGCGGGGACCGTCGGCGGCGTCGGCGACGACGGAGTTGCGGAGGCTGACCCAGACGTAGGTGCCGTCGCGGCGGCCGAGGCGGAGCTCGGCGCGTCCGCCCTCGGCGGAGGTGCGGAGCAGGGTGCCTATGTCCTCGGGGTGGACGAGGTCGGAGAACGAGTAGCGGCGCATCGCGGAGGCGGGGCGGCCCAGGAGGCGGCACAGGGCGTCGTTGGTGCGCAGGATCCGGCCGTGCTGGTCGCCGCCCATCTCGGCGATGGCCATGCCGGAGGGGGCGTACTCGAAGGCCTGACGGAAGCTTTCCTCGCTGGCGCGCAGCGCCTGCTGCTCGCGCTCGAGGCGGACCAGGGCGCGCTGCATGTTGGCTCGTAGACGCGCGTTGCTGATCGCGATGGCGGCCTGGAAGGCGTACATCTGGAGCGCCTCGCGGCCCCAGGCGCCGGGCCGGCGGCCGTTGCGCGGCCGGTCCACGGACAGGACGCCGATCAGCTCGCCGCCGGCACCGCCGCCGGGCGCGGCGGGCGTGTACATGGGGGCGAAGAGGCGGTCGGAGGGGTGCCACTCGTCCTCGAACCGGGGCGCGGGCCCGTCGGTGTACCACTGCGGGACGTCGTCGTCGTCGAGGACCCAGCCCTCGGTGTGCGGTATGAAGACCAGGTCGCCCCAGTTCTCGCCCATGCTCAGGCGCCGCTCCCAGGACTCGCGGGAGCCGACCCGGCCGGTGATGAGGGCCTCCGCGGCGGGGTTGCCGGAGAAGGCGGCGACGACGAGATCGCCGTCGGCGCGTACGAGGTTGACGCACGCCAGCTCGTAACCGAGCGCGGTGACCACTCCGTCGGCGACGGTCTGCAGTGTGTCGGCCAGGCTCCGTGCCGTGTTCATGTCGGCCATGACCTGGTGCAGCTGTCGCAGGGACGCAAGACGGACGTACGGCTCCGACTCGGCCTCCATGCTTCGCCCTCCCCCCGAGACTTCGCAGCGAATCAAGGGTTGTCTTCGGCGTAACGTCGTTTCTCTCGTTGCGTCTGCCGTTGCTGTGTCGTTCGTCGGTCGTTTGCGCTCTTGGTTGTTCCGCCGTGGGTCTGAACCAGTGACGCCTCCGCCACTGAATCACAGCGTGCTCCCCACTCGGTACACAGGGTCAACAATTCATCGCCCTTGTGACTCAAGTCACATAAGAAGGTGAACAATTGCGTGGAGTTTCTGCGTTTTACCTGTGTGTTTACTGAGCGTATGACGACCAATGGCCGAGCGTACGTGAATCCGCCCCCGGACCTACGACCGTACTCGGGCGGAGGTCCGATGCGGGGCGGGCCGAGCGGACACTAGCGTGCAGGAGTGCCTCCAGACGTACTCAAGACGCTCCCCGCCCCTGTCGCCGCCGTCCCCGCCCCGGGCTCCGGGCATGCTGAGGGGGTGAGCAACGACGAGTTCCGCGCCGCGATGTCCCGGCTCGCCGGCGGCGTCGTCCTGGTGACCGCGCAGGAGCCGCCGCTGGATCCCGACGACCCGCGGGCGCCGGAGGGCGAGTACGCCGGCATGACGGCGACGGCGTTCCTGTCGGTCTCCCTCGACCCGCCCCTGGTCCTGGTCAGCCTGCGTACGGGCTCCCGCATGGACGACCTGCTCGACGAGCAGCTTCTGTGGGGCGTGTCGATGCTGACCGGGAGCCAGCGCCACATCGCCGGCCGCTTCGCGATGAAGGGCCGCCTCAGCGACCGCCTCCTCTTCGAGGACATCCCGTACACCCGTGGCGACATCACCGGCGCTCCCCTGGTCGGCGGCGCGCTGGCCACCCTGGAGTGCCGCACCGAGCAGCGGGTGGAGGCGGGCGACCACACGCTGGTGATCGGCCGCGTCCTGAGCGCGCGGGTACCGAGCGCGGAGGGCGGCCCGCTGGTCTATTTCAAAGGCCGCTACCGGCAGTTGGACTGAACGCCGACCGGTACGAACGAGCGGAAGTCGCCGAACCGGCCGACCTGCCGAACGGACTGAACGGGAATTCAGTTGGCCGGCATTGATCAGGCAGCCGAGGGCTTCCTTCAGGCTCGAAGAAAAAATCCGGCGAATATCGGAAGCGTTCGGGATCGAGCCCGCTTCGATCAGGAATTGATCCCGTTCGGACCCGTTCAGCCCCAGTCCCGTCCGGTCCTTCCCCGCTTGGTCTCCGACCGCTGCTTCTTCTCCCGCAACCGGCGCTCGTTGACACCGCGCGGGATGCGGGTGGGCCTGCGGGGCTTCGGCGGGGGTGCCGTGGCCTCGGCCAGGAGGGCGGCGAGGCGCACGGCGGCGGTCTCGCGGTTGCGCCACTGGGAACGGTGCTCGGAGGCGCGGACGGTGACGACGCCGTCCACGAGCCGCCCGGCGAGCCGCTCCAGCGCCCGCGCCTTCCACACCTCGGGCAGCGCCTCGGTACGGGCCAGATCGAAGCGGAGCTCCACCTGCGAGTCACTGGTGTTCACGTGCTGCCCACCGGGCCCCGACGACCGCGAGAAACGCCACATCAGCTCGGCCTCGGGCAGGGAGACGGAGCCGCGGATGGGATAGGGACCGGACATGCCGTACATGTTCCCTCCCGTGACCCGTCCACGTCACCCGATTAACCGACGGCCGTCCGGAGGGCCCGTCCGCCCGCGGGGGGCGTCCGGCAGGGCCGTCCGGGGGTAAAGAAGGCAAAGACACGGGGAACCTTGGGTACCCCTCTCCGCGTTCATACGGGTAGCTGTAGCTTCGTGGCGCACGAAGCCTCTACGCACCGAGGGAAAGGACTCCCAACCATGGCTGTAAGCCTGTCCAAGGGTGGCAACGTCTCGCTCACCAAGGAGGCTCCGGGCCTGACCGCCGTCACCGTGGGCCTCGGCTGGGACGTCCGCACCACCACCGGCACGGACTTCGACCTCGACGCCTCCGCGATCGCGGTCAACCCCCAGGGCAAGGTCTACTCGGACGCCCACTTCGTCTTCTTCAACAACAAGCAGACCCCGGACAACTCCATCGTCCACACCGGCGACAACCGCACCGGCGAGGGTGCGGGCGACGACGAGGCGATCAACGTCAACCTGGCGGCCCTCCCGGCCGACATCGACAAGATCGTCTTCCCGGTCTCCATCTACGACGCGGAGAGCCGCTCGCAGAACTTCGGCCAGGTCCGCAACGCCTACATCCGCATCATCAACCAGGCCGGCGGCGCCGAGATCGCCCGCTACGACCTGTCGGAGGACGCGGCCACCGAGACGGCCATGGTCTTCGGCGAGCTGTACCGCAACGGCGCCGAGTGGAAGTTCCGCGCGGTCGGCCAGGGCTACGCCTCGGGCCTGGTGGGCATCGCGCAGGACTTCGGCGTGAACGTCTGAGCCACGTCAGGCCTCCCGGAGCCCCCGGCCGCTCACCCGGCCGGGGGCTCCGCGCATGCCCGTCCGCGCCCGCTCAGGAGACGAGGCGCTCCTCCTCCAGTTCGGTCAGCCTCACGGTGCACAGGCCGCCGCGCTGGGCCTTCACGTCCGTCACCTTCAGCTGCGTGCCCGGCAGGAGGACGAACTCCTCCTCGCCCGTGAACGCGGAGAAGTCGCGGATGCCGACGGCCCGTGCCGGCTGCACCTCGAAGAGCGTCCGCTTGCCGCGGCTGCCGAGGAACGCCCGTGCCACGCCGAGCTCGGACGTGCACGAGGACACGCCCCACCAGGTCACGGTACGCCCGACGGGGTACTGCGCCCGCAGGTCGAGCGACACCCCGCGGTACAGCGGCTCCGTGCGGACGGGAAGCCCCGACACCGCCGAGAACAGCAGACGCAGGTACGGCAGGTACGGGACGACCCTGGACCGGTCCGGGGCGCGCAGGATGGCGTTGATCTCCCGGTAGAACGCGGACTCGCAGGTGTAGAGGTAGAGGGCGGCGATCGCGTCGGCGGACAGGCCGTCGGCCGCTTCGTCCGCCCGCCGCTTGCCGAACTCGTGCGACCGCTGCACATGCCGGTCGAGACCCGACAGCAGCTCGGCGACAGGACCGACGGCGTCGCGGAAGTCCATGAGCGGGGTGTCGAACACACCGGTGATCGCGGGGAGGACGAGTCCCTCGTCCTTGACGCTGGAGAGCCGCTCCAGATAGAGCTGGTGCAGTTCCATGGTGGACGCGATGAACGCGCCCATGCGCTCGGCGACGCCGCCGTCCGCGCCGCCGGCCTCCGCCGCGTGCTGGTCCCACCCTCTGCTCGGCAGCCAGTCGATCGCGTCCGCGCCCACCGACGCGAGGGCGTCGTTCACCATCCCGAAATGGTCGCCGTCGCAGAAGATGTCGCCCTGCGCCGCGGGATTGGGGTGGTCGATGTGCCGGACCTCGACCTCGGGATACTTCTTCTGGAGCCGGAGGACGACCTTCTTCAGGTTGCGCGCGTGCGCTCCCCACCACGCGAAGACGACTCCCCGGTCCTCCTCGTCGGCGTCCCGCTTGGCCTTGAGGATCTCCTCGACGATCCGCTCGGCGATCGGACGCCAGAACACCGTGTGCCGGTCGTCCCCCCGCACCGCGTCGCTGCTGGCGGTGAGCGACGCGTTCAGCAGCAGGACGCCCTGCGTCAGCATCGCCTGGAACCACTCCGGCGGCTGGACGGCGTCCCGCTCCTTCAGAAGCGCCCGGATGTCGGCGATCGGCGTCTTCTTGGGTATGCCGTACTTCCACATCGCCGCCGCCTTGATGATGCAGCGGATGCTGACGACCCGGCCGAACTGGCTGTCCTTCCAGTCGTGGAAGGTGTTGTCGAACATGGCGATGCCCGTGGCGCTCTCCGGCCGCGGGTACGGGTTCTGACCGAAGACGACGACCTTCCACTTGTGCGGCGGGTTGGGCTTGAGCGCCTGGAAGGTGAGTTCGCGCACGGGAACGACGTCCGGGCCGCGGTTCGGGCCGATGAACGCGGCCGCGTCCGGCTGCGCCTCGATGACCGGCTTCAGCAGCGGAAGCCACGGTTCGCCACCGCCCTGGAAGAGTTCGGCGAGGGCCAGCGGGTCGTTCGGGTCCGGCTGCGCGGGAGCGTTGGCGTCGATCATGGCCGGGAGGCTAGCAGCGGGGTACGACAGCGGCTCTGGCTCCCAACTGCGTTGTCAGTGGGGCGCGGTAGCGTCCCGAGCAGTGGAAGGACCGACCCTCACGTGGGAGTGCACTATGACCGTGAACCGCGAGCAGGCGCCGCTCAGGGTGGTGTTGACCGACGTCAACGCCAAGGTGGTGGAGGCGTGGCGGGCGGCGTTCGCCGACACCCCCGAGATCGAGATCCGCAAGGGGTCGATCCTCGACGAGAAGGTCGACGCCTGGGTCAGCCCGACCAACTCCCGGGGCCTGATGAACGGCGGGGTCGACGCCGTCATCAAGCGGCACCTCGGGGCGGGCATCCAACTGCGCGTGCAGCGCGCGATCCGCGACGGGTTCGCGGGACGGCTCCCGGTGGGCAGCGCGGTGTGCGTCCCGTCCGGCGCGGTCAACCCGAAGTTCCTGATCTCGACGCCGACGATGGAGCAGTCCTCCCAGAACGTGAGCGAGACGCTGAACGTGGCGCTGGCCTGCGCCGCCGCGTTCCAGGCGATCCACCGGCAGAACAGGGACGCGCCGGGCAGCATCGAGTCGGTGGCGCTGGTCGGCATGGGCGCCCAGACCGGCCGGGTGCCGGCCCGGGTGTGCGCCAACCTGATGTGGACGGGCTACACGCTGTTCAACGACCACTGCTTCGAGGACTACGACGACCTGCGCCACACGATCGTCGCGCAACTCGACGACATAGAGAACGCGCCCGCCGAACAGCGGGTGCGCATCGCACCTCCCAAGCGCGCCGCCTCCCGCCGCTGACGCCACGACCGCCCGTCGACCGGCCTGCCGCGCGCGTCCCGGCCCCGCACGCACGGGCCGGGCTCAAGGGCGGGCCGCGCTCACAGGCGGACCGGGCTCACGGACGGACCGGGCTCACGGGCGGGCCGGGCTCACGGGCGGGCCGGCTTTCCCTCCCCGTACAGCCAGTCGTCCCAGATCGCGTCGAAGTCCTTCTCCGGCGCCTGCTCCTCCACGTACGCCGTGAAGTCGTCGGTGTCGGCGTTGCCGTGGCGGTGGGCGGCGGTCCAGCCCTGGACGAGGTCGTGGAAGGCGTCGTCGCCGAGCGTCCGGCGGATCTTGTGGATCACCATCGCACCGCGCTGGTAGACGGGGTCGCCGGAGACGTGCGCGGCGCTCGGCTGCTTCGCGGGCGGGAAGGACCAGAGGTCGTCGTAGGTGTCCTCACCGTGGTCGTAGAGCGCCTGGAAGGTCTGCTCGGCGGTGGCGCCGCCCTCGTCCTCCGTCCACAGCCACTCGGCGTAGGTGGCGAAGCCCTCGCTGAGCCACATGTCCTGCCAGGTCCTCGGCGTGACGGAGTTGCCGAACCACTCGTGGGCGATCTCGTGGACGAGCAGCCCGGTGTCGGGGGCGCCGGGGAAGACGGGACGGTTCTGGGTCTCCAGGGCGTACTCGGAGTCCTCCGGGCGGTCGACGATCGCTCCGGTGGAGGAGAAGGGGTACGGGCCGAAGTTGTACTCCGCCCACTCCATGACCTCGGGGAGACGGGCGAGCGCGGCACGGCCGGCGTCGGTCTGGGTCGTGTCGACGGCGACGTACACGGGCAGGCCGTCCGGTGTGGAGGAGCGCGTCACGCCGTAGCGCCCCACGGCGAGCGTGGCGACGTGGGGCGCCATGGGTTCGGCGGTGCGCCAGGTGAAGGCGGTGCGCCCGCCGGTGGTCCGTTCGCTCCTCAACTCCCCGTTGGAGACCGCCGTCAGGCCCTTCGGCACGGTGACCGTGATGTCGTAGGTCGCCTTGTCGGAGGGGTGGTGGTTGCCGGGGAACCACGCCATGGAGCCGGTCGGCTGGCCGAGGACCACGGCGCCGTCGGCGGTGCGCAGCCAGCCTTCCCTCGAGCCGTCCGGGTCGGTGATCGTCTCCGGGCGGCCGGCGTAGCGGACGGCCACCTGGAAGGTCTCCCCCTTCTCCAGGCGCTCCTCGGGGCGGACGGTGAGTTCCTGCCCTTCGCGGTCGAAGGGGGCCGCCGCTCCCTCGACGGTGACGGTATCGACCTCCATGCCTTGGAGGTCGAGGTCGAAGGCGGCCAGCCGCTGGGTCGCACGGGCGGTGACACGGGCGGTGCCGGACAGCCGGTGGGCCGCCGGGTCGTAGGCGAGGTCGAGGGCGTAGTGGCGGACGTCGTAGCCGCCGTTTCCGGCCTTCGGGAAGTACGGGTCCCCGGCACCCGCGTCGCCGGTGTCTTTCCGCCCGCCCGAGTCGCAAGCGGTGAGGGCGGCGGGGAGCGCCAACGCCGTGAGGACGGCGACCGACCGGACAAGGCGCACGGATCTGGACATGTCACAGATCCTACGGTCGGAGGCCGCGAGCGGACGGAGGCCACACCCACGGGCGGAGACGGAGACCACGACCGGCCGCGGGGTGGCCGACCAGGACACAGTCGGCCACGGTCACGCGCGGACGGAGGCCCCGGCCGATCGTGGGCGCACCGGCCGGGGCACCCCCGGCCACGGCCACGCACGGACGAAGACCACCGCCCGGGTCGCGGGCACACCGACCAGGGCACCCCCGGCCACAGTCACGCACGGACGAAGACCACCGCCCGGGTCGCGGGCACACCCGACCAGGGCGTAGCCGACTGCGGTCACGGCCCGGCCGGGGCCGCAGTCGGTCGGTGGGTCCGGACCGGCAAGGGCGTGACACCATCGCCTACGTGCTCGACATCGGCTATGCCCTCTCCAACCGCTTCCCCGATCCCCCGCAGACCGACTACCGCCGTGCGGACGTCCACGCGCTGCGGCACGACCTGTTCTGCGGAGACGTCTACCTCGCCGACACCAAGGCGGACCGGGAGCTGTCCACAGCCTGGGGATGGGTGCCGGTTCTCGACTTCGCGTGGGCGCTGTGCGACATCGTGGAGCGGATCGACCAGGACCCGGCCGGCTCCCGCGCCTCCCGCCCCCAGTACGCGGAGCTGGACTTCACCGAGTCGACCGACCGCATGCTCTTCGAGCGCCGCTTCGGCTGGGTGGACATCGAGGCCGACTGGATGCCGGCCGAGGAGCCGCCGCTGACCTTCTCCCACGCCGAGCTGCGCCGCGAGGCCCGTGACTTCCTGCACGACCTGATCGCCGACCTGGTCGACCTGCACGAGGACCTGGGCGAGAACCCGGCGATCTGGACCCTGCAGGCACGCTTCCCCCGGTTGGGGTGACCGGCCCGGCCCCACCCCGGCCCAGCGCCACCTCGCCCCGACCCCCGGCCCCCGGCCCCCGGCCCCCGGCCCGAACCTCCCCTCACGCGGCGCGGCCCTGCCCTGGCCCGGCCTTCCCCCGGCCCAGCGCCACCGCGACCCCTCCCCCGGCCCGGCCCCAACCCGAACCTCCCCTCGGCCCGGCCCGGCCCTGCCTCGACCCGTTCTTCCCCCCGGCCCAGCGCCACCTCAGCCCGGCCCCGGGCCCGGACCTCCCCTCGGCCCGGCCCCGGCCGGAACCTCCCCTCGGCGCGGACCGGTCCCCCCCTCGGCCCGGCGTCACCCCAACCCGCACCCCAAACCTGGTCCCCTCCCCCAAGAGGCCCACCCCCCTCGACCCCCTCCCCTCGACCCCCTCCCCTCGGTCCCCTCAGTCCTCCACCCTGATCCCCAGCTCCGCCGCCAGCGCCGGGGCCAGGTCCAGCAGTTGCGCCGTGCTGATCACCGCGCCGGACAGGCGGTCCAGGCCGCCCGCGATGTCCAGTTCCGTCGCGCCGCGCAGATCCACGTCGGTCAGGGTGGCCGCGGTGAAGTCGGCCGCCTTCAGCGCGCAGTCCACGAACTCGACCCGCTCCAGCCGGGCGCCCCCGAAGTCGGGCTCGACGAGGACGCAGCCCTCGAAGACGACGTCCCGCAGCCGGGCGTGACGCAGGTTCAGGAAGTCGATCTTGCCGCCGCGCACCAGGACGCGCTCCAGGACGGCGCCGTGCAACTGGGTGCCGCCGAGACGGGCGTCGACGATCTCGACGTCCCGCAGGGTCGACTCGGCCAGGTCCGTGCCGACCCCCCGGATGCCGGTGAGGACCGAGTCGAGGAGGCGGGCGTGCGGCAGCCGCGTCCCGTCCAGCGCGCAGCCCGTCAGCGCGCAGTCCATGAATCTCGCCCCGGCGCCGTCCTGTCCGGCGAGGTCGGTCCCCGCGAACTCCACCCCGTCGTAGTCCCCGTCGGGCTCCACCTCCCCGCTCTCGTACGCCTCGAGCGCCGGCAGCCGCACCTCGGGCCGCCGCGCGCCCTTCACCCTGCTCCTGCCGGTCCCGCCCGCACCCGTCCTCGCCATGCGCCCATGCTGCACCCCGCCACTGACAATCCGCCCGACCTGCGTGAACACCCCCGATGTCACAGACCGGGGCCCTCCAGGAGTCGTACTCGGCGAAGGCGTCACACCAGAAGGAGAGCCACGCCCATGCCCATGCCCCCGGCCGAGCACCTGCCCAGGCGCCTGCAGCGCCTCACCGTCGTCGGAGGCGGCTTCGCCGGCCTCACCGCCGCCGTCGCCGCCGCGGAGGCGGGCGCCAAGGTCACCCTCCACGAGGCCCACGACACCCTCGGTGGACGGGCCAGGACCGCGGACGGCCCGTACCGGACGAACGAAGGCCCGCACGCCCTCTACAACGGCGGTGCGCACTGGGCCTGGCTCAAGCGGCGCGACCTGGTCGGGCCGCTCGCGCCCCTCCCGCCCCTGGAAGCGGCCCGCCTCCGGCTGCGCCACAAGGGCACCCTGCGCCGCACCCCGCCCTTCTCGATGCTCAAACTGCTGCGCCCCGGCGTCCGCCGCACCGCGCCCGTGGACGTCGACTTCCTGACGTGGGCCACGGAGGTGGCCGGCGAGGAGGGGGCCCGGGCCGCCGCCCACTACTCCGCCGTGGCCCTCTTCCACCACGACCCCGGCGCCCTGTCCGCCGCCTTCGTCCAGGAGCGCCTGCTCCGCGCCACCAAGCTGCCGCCCGAGGCGCACTACCCGCGCGGTGGCTGGGGCGCGCTCGTCGACCGGATGGCGGCCCGTGCCTGGAACCTCGGGGTGCGCGTGGAGACCCTCTCCCGCGTCGACACGCTGCCCACGGACACGCCGGTGATCGTCGCCACCTCCCTGGCCGCCGCCCGGCGCCTGCTGGGGGACGACTCGCTGACCTGGCCGAGCGGCCGCACGGCGCTGGTCGACCTCGCCGTCCGCAGCCTCCCCCGTTCCCGGCTTCGCTCGTTCGGGGGCACCCCCACCGGCGACGCCTTCGCCGTGTCGGACCTGGACGCGCCCGGCTGGATCGAGCGGTTCACCGCCCAGGACCGCACCCTCGCCCCGGCCGGCGAGCAGCTGATCCAGGGCCAGATCCCGATCGCCCCGCACGAGTCGAAGGCCGAGGGCGTCGCCCGCGCGGAGCAACTGCTCGACCTCGGCTTCCCGGGCTGGCGCGAGCGCGTCACCTGGCGGCGGGAGGCCGTCGCGGCGGGCCGTACGGGGGCGGTCGACCCGCCCGGCACGAGTTGGCGCGACCGCCCGGCCGTGGACCGCGGCGACGGCGTGTACCTGGCCGGCGACCAGGTGGCCGCCCCCGGTGTGCTCTCGGAGGTCTCCTTCCACAGTGCCCTGGCCGCCGTCTCCCTCGCCCTGGGCCGCAAAACGCTTGACCTCAAGCATGCTTGAGGTCGAAGAGTGGTCCCGACGGCACAGCGAGCCGCGTACACCGCGCGGAACGATCGGACCACGGGGGGACCCACATGCACGCCATCCGTCTGCACGCCTTCGGCCCGGCCGAGAACCTCGTCTACGAGGAGGTCGAGGACCCGCGGCCCGCCCCGGGCCAGGTCCGCATCGCCGTCGAGGCCGCCGGAGTGCACCTCCTCGACACCGCCCTGCGCGAGGGCATGCGGGGCCCGCTGCCCCAGCCGACGGTCCTGCCGACCGTCCCGGGACGTGAGGTCGCCGGCGTCGTCGAGTCCCTCGGCGAGGGCGTGGACGCCTCGTGGCTCGGACGGCGGGTCGTCGTCCACCTCGGTTTCGCCCCGGGCGGCTACGCCGAGCTGGCCGTCGCCGACGCCGCCCGCGTCCACGAGATCCCGCCGGGCCTGGACGCCGCCCAGGCCGTCGCCATGATCGGCACCGGCCGTACGGCGATGGGGATCCTCCAGTTCGCGGAGCCGGGCCCCGGTTCCGTCGTCCTCGTCCCGGCCGCCGCGGGCGGCATCGGCACCCTGCTCGTGCAGTACGCGAAGAACGCGGGCGCCACCGTCGTCGGCCTGGCGGGCGGCCCGGAGAAGGCCGCGCGGGTACGGGAGAACGGAGCCGACCTCGCCGTCGACTACAAGGACCCGGACTGGCCGGAGAAGGTCCGCGCCCACCTCGGCGGCCGGCCGGCCACCGTCGTCTTCGACGGCGTCGGCGGCGACGTCGCCCGCGAGGCCACCGCCCTGCTCGGCCCCGGCGGCCGGCACATCGTCTTCGGCTGGTCGGGCGAGGGACTGCACGACGGCCGGCCCTACCTCGTCGAAGGGGTCTCCGAGCAGGTCCTGGGCCCGGTGATGATGGAGAAGGCGGGCGGCCCCGACCCCCTCCGGACCCTGGAGCTGCGCGCCCTGGCCGAAGCCGCCGCCGGCCGCCTCACCCCGGCCGTCCAGCGCTTCCGGCTGGCCGAGGCGGCCGCCGCCCACCGCGCACTGGAGAGCCGCGGCACGACCGGCAAGGTCGTCCTGGAGCCGTGACGGTGCGTGAGAAGCCGTGACGGTCCGGATGCGGCCCGGTCCCGTTCATGGTCTTCTGACGGCGTGAGTGTCTCAGGGGCAGACGAACCTCCGGCGCGGCCGGACCCGCGCCGCTGGTGGGGCCTGTGGACGATCGCCCTCGCCCAGCTCATGGTGGTGCTGGACGCGACGATCGTGAACATCGCGCTGCCGTCCGCGCAACGGGACCTGGGCATGTCCGACGGCGACCGCCAGTGGGTGATCACCGCCTACACGCTGGCCTTCGGCGGGCTGCTCCTGCTGGGCGGCCGGATCGCCGACCTGGTGGGCCGCAGACGCAGCTTCGTCATCGGCCTGGCCGGCTTCGCCGTCGCCTCCGCGCTCGGCGGCGCGGCCACCACCCCGGGCATGCTGTTCGGCGCCCGCGCCCTCCAGGGCGTCTTCGCCGCCGTCCTGGCCCCGTCCGCGCTCAGCCTGCTGACCACGACCTTCACCGACTCCAGGGAACGCGCCAGGGCGCTCGGCATCTTCGGCACGCTCGCCGCCGGCGGGGCCGCGATCGGCTTCGTCGTGGGCGGGCTGGTCACCGAGTACCTGAACTGGCGCTGGTGCCTGTACGTCAACGTGCCCATCGCGATGGTCGCCGTCGTCGGCGCCCTCGTCCTCCTGCGCGACACCCCCGACCGCACGGCCGACCGGCTCGACGTCCCCGGCGTCCTGCTGGGCTGCGGCGGCCTGATCGCGATCGTCTACGGCTTCGCGGAGGCCGAGCCGCGCGGCTGGGCCGACCCGCTGGTGTGGGCCGTGATCGCGGCCGGGTTCATGCTGCTGGCGGGGTTCGTGTGGTGGCAGAAGAGGGCGCCGGCCCCCCTGCTGCCGCTGCACATCCTTCTCGACCGCAACCGCCTGGGCTGCTTCCTGACCATGGCCATGGCGGTCGTCGGCATGTTCGGCATGTTCCTGTTCATGACCTACTACCTGCAGGTCGTCCTGCACTACTCGCCCGTGCTGACGGGTCTGGCCTTCCTCCCCATGACCGCCTCGATCCTCACCGGCTCCACGCAGATCTCCGCCCGCCTGGTCCACCGCGTCCCGCCCCGCCTGCTGATGACCCCCGGCATGCTCCTCGCGGCCACCGGCATGCTGATCCTCACCCGGATGACGGTGCACAGCACGTACGCCACCGACATCCTGCCCAGCCTGGTCCTGATGGGCCTCGGCATGGGCCTGACCTTCACACCGGTCTTCTCCACGGCCACCGCGGGCGTCGACCCCCAGGACGCCGGCGTCACCTCGGCCACCGTCAACACCGCACAACAGGTGGGCGGTTCCATCGGCACGGCCCTGCTCAACACGGTCGCCACCACCAGCGGGGCCGCCTACGTCACCGCGCACCTCGCCGACCCGGCCCGCCGGGCCCAGGTCACCACGGAGGGCATGGTGCACGGCTACACGGTCGCCATCGGCTGGGCCGCCGCCATCATGCTGCTCGCTGCCCTGACCGCGGCCCTGCTGGCCACGGCGAAGCCGACCCGCTACGACGCCCAGGACGCCGTACCGGAGCCCGTCGGGTGACGGAGACCCCCGACGGGGACCCGTACCGCGGCGCCCGCCGTGTGCCCGGAGCCCGGCCGGGGCTCAGTGGCGCCCCGCCACCCGGTCCGCGGCCCGCGCCAGCCGCGACGACTGCGCGCCGTGCCGGACGGCCTCCCGCCGGTCCGCCGCCCGGTAGGTGGCGTACATGCCCTGTACGCCCAGCCAGCGCAGCGGCTCCGGCTCCCACCTGCGGACCTTGTGGCCGACCCACGGCAGGTCCGTCAGCTCCGTACGGCCGCCCTGACCGGAATCGAACCGGACCAGGTCGCGCAGGGTGCGTCCCGCCAGGTTCGCGGTGGCGACGCCCGAGCCGACGTACCCGCCCGCCCAGCCGAGACCGGTCGAACGGTCCAGGGTGACCGTCGCGCACCAGTCGCGGGGCACGCCCAGCACCCCGGACCAGGCGTGCGCGATCCGCACCCCGGCGAGGGAGGGGAAGAAGCCGACGAGAATCTTCCGCAGCGCCTCGACGGTCGCCTCCTGCGTCCGCCCGTCGTTGTCGGTCCGCGAACCGAAGCGGTACGGCACCCCGCGCCCGCCCAGCGCGATCCGCCCGTCGGCCGTGCGCTGCGCGTACATGTAGGCGTGCGCCATGTCGCCCAGGGTCTCCCGGCCCGTCCAGCCCACCGTCGCCCACTGCTCCTCGCTCAGGGGTTCGGTGGCGATCATCGAGGAGTTCATGGGCAGCCAGGTGCGCTTCTGCCCCTTCAGCGACGCCGTGAAGCCCTCCGTGCACCGCAGCACGTACGGGGCGCGCACGGTCCCGTACGGCGTGACGGCGTGTCCCGGCCGGATCTCGGTCACCGGGGTCGCCTCGTGGATCGTCACCCCGAGCGCCTCGACGGCCGCCGCGAGCCCCTTCATCAGCTTCACCGGGTGCACGCGCGCCCCGTGCGGCGTCCACGTCGAGCCGACCGCGCCGGCCACCCGGATCCGCTCGGCGGTCTCCCGCGCCCCGTACAGCTCGCGGTCCTTCTCCCCGAACGCCACCTCGTGCGCGTGGAACTCCTTCAGCCGGGCCAGCTGCGCGGGCGTCCGGGCGACTTCCAGGACCCCTCCCTGGTGGACGTCGGCCTCGACGCCCTCCTCGCGGACCACCCGCACGACTTCGCCGACCGTGTCGTTCATCGCCCGCTGGAGCCGTACGGCGGCCTCCCGGCCGTGCAGCTTCGCGTACCGGTCGCGGCCCGCGATGCCGTTGTAGAGCCAGCCGCCGTTGCGCCCGGAGGCGCCGTAGCCGCAGAACCGCTGCTCCAGGACGGTGATCCGGAGGAAGGGCGCCGCCTTCTTCAGGTAGTACGCGGTCCACAGGCCCGTGTAGCCGCCCCCGACGATCACGACGTCCGCGGAGGCGTCACCGGTCAGCGGCTCCCGTACCGCCGGAAGGCCGTCGTCCGCGTACCAGTAGGAGATCCCGCCGTTCACGACACCGCTCGCCCAGCTGCTCATGGCCGGACGATAACCGCCCGCACGGCGGCTGTCTCCTTCGGATTTCGTGGACTCGTCGCCCCGGAAAAGAGCGTGAGCCGATCTCCCGCCGTCCGTATCGTCGAGCGGGTGATCGACGTTCCGGACGGTTTGGCCCAGGCGCAGGCGAGGTTCAACGGGGCGGCGGGGCGGGCCTTCGTCGCCGCGCTGCCGGGACTGACGGCGGAGTTCCTGGAGCGCTGGGAGCTGCGGCCGGACGGCCCGGCGATGCACGGCGTGAGCGCGCTCGTCCTGCCGGTCACGGGCGCCGACGGGACGCCCGCCGTGCTCAAGCTGCAACTCCTGGACGAGGAGAGCGAGGGCGAGCCGGTCGCCCTGCGCGTGTGGAACGGCGACCGGGCCGTCCGGCTGCTGCGGCACGACGGGCCGACCGGCACGCTGCTCCTCGAGCGCCTCGACCCGGCCCGCATGCTCTCCCACGTCGCGGACATCCACGAGGCGGTCCTGGTCATCGCCGGCCTGCTGGCCCACCTGACGTCCGTCCCGGCCCCGCCGGACCTGCGGCGGCTCGACGACATCGCCGGGGAGATGCTGGAGCGGACCCCCGCGGCGCTGGAGCGGGTCGCGGACCCGGCCGACCGGCGGCTGGTCGCGGACTGCGCGGCCGCCGTGCGCGAGGTGGCCGGCGAGAGCGGCGACCGGCTCCTGCACTGGGACCTGCACTACGAGAACGTGCTCGGCGCGGACCGCGCCCCCTGGCTGGCCATCGACCCCAAGCCGCTCGCCGGCGACCCCGGCTTCGACCTCTGGCCCGCGCTGAACAACCGCTTCGACGTCGACGACGTCCCCTGGCGTTTCGACGCGATGACCGGGGTCCTGGGCCTGGACCGGGAGCGCGCCCTCGCCTGGACGCTCGGCCGGGTGCTGCAGAACGCCCTGTGGGAGATCGAGGACGGCGACCCGCCGCCGGCGGACGATCTGGCGCTCGCCCGCCGCCTGCGGAACCGCTGATCCGCACCGGGGTGCGCATCAGGGCGACGGCCCTGCCCCGTACGGACGGATCGCGGGGTCCTTCAGGGCCCCGGCTCGGTCACCGGCCCGCTCCCTTCAACTCCTCGGCGATCCGGTCGCCGGTGCGGATGGCCAGCGCGGTCATGGTGAGCGTCGGGTCGGAGGTGCCCAGCGTCGGCATGCTGCCGCAGCCGACGACGTAGAGGTTGTCCAGGTCGTGGCTGCGCTGGTGGCTGTCGACGACGGAGGTCCGCGGGTCGTCGCCCATCCGGTGGGTGCCCGCGACGGAGCCCGAGCCGCGCACCCAGTACGTCACGCCCTCGTACTCCACGGCCGAGGCGTCGTCCGGGTCGTAGTGGGTGTAGTCACCGGCCTCGTAGAGGGGCCGCCGCTGCGTCTCGCCGATGCCGAGCTGCCGGAACAGCTGCTTGCCGGCCTGCGCCGCCCAGGGCAGGGAGGCGCGCACGTACTCGGAGAGGTCGTAGTGGATGACCGGGCGGTGCCTGCCCAGCGCGTCGCGGTAACGGTCGTCCACGCGGACCCGGTTGCCGGGCTGAGGGTCCTGCTCCAGCTCCCACGCCAGCCGGAACTGCCGGGGCAGGATGTCGCCGATCCTGCGGCGCAGTTCCCTGCCGTAGAGCCGCGCCCTGCCGTCCCTGCTGCCGCCGACCAGGTCGTGGACGGTGTCGTACGGGGCGTTGTCCGGGACGTTCCAGCCCCAGTTGCCGATCTCCACGCGGAAGGCGGTGCGTTCCCGGCGGAAGTCGCCGTCGCGGAAGACGGGGATGTCGGAGGTGGACGCCGGGCCGCGGAACGCGCCGGCGTTCTCCTGGAGCAGGCCCCAGGTGTACAGCACCGGACGGTCCATCAGGTTGCGGCCGACCTGGTCGCTGTTGTTGGCGGCGCCGGAGGCGAGCAGCAGAGTGGCGTTCTCGATGGCGTTGGCGGCGAGGACGTACGTGCCGGCGGTCACCGTGTGGTCCGTCGGCCGGCTGCCGCTGTCGTAGTACCTCCTGTACCTCAGCCCGGTGACCGTGCCCGTCTCGCCGGGCTTCTGGGTGTGCAGCACCTCCGTGACGACGCACTGGCTGCGCACCGCGACCCGCGCCCGGTCCCCCGGCTCACGGTCGGGGTGGCGGACGACCAGCTCGTGCAGCGTCCTGAGCGCGCTGTACTTCGCCTGGGAGGGGCAGATCGCGGCGCAGCTCGCGTAGCCCTCGCAGCGCTGCCCCCGGCCGGTGTCGCCGACGGCCCCGACGACCTCGTACGCCGGGGTGGCCGGCGTGGAGTTGCGGGCGGCCGGCGTGTTGCCGATCCTGATCGTGAAGTCGTGGACGGTGCCGTTCCCGCCGCTCAGACTGACCGTCAGACCGTCGGCCAGCTTGGTCAGGTACTGGTCGAGGTAGCTGGAAGGGATGCGTTCCATGGGGAAGCCGTAGGCCCCGCCCGGGAACCTCTCGGTGTCGGCGGCCGCGAAGAACTCCGCGGGGTCGGCGGCGGAGCCGGGGTAGCGCTGGTCGGCGACGTTCCCGGCGACGCCGAGGACGTCCCACTCGGCCCGCTCGTAGTACGGCTTCAGCTCCTCGTAGGTCAGCGGCCAGTCGACACCCCGCCGGTACGTCGAGTACATGCGGAAGTCGTGGGGCAGCATCCGCAGGCAGGTGCCCGGCCAGCGCAGGCTGGTGCCGCCGAGCGCGCGGGTGTAGTCGCTGCCGAAGGGCAGCGGGCCCATCTGGACGAAGTACCCCCGGTCGGCGGGCGATGTGGTCCGCGCGCCGTCCATGACCGGTCTGGCGATGTCCGCCACGTCCGGATGCGGCGCCCAAGTACTCGCCGGGTAGGGCGCGTTGGGGGACTTTACCGCCGCCCCGTGGTAGGCCTCCACGTAGGTGTCGTAGGTGTCGGCGCTCATCGCCGTGGCCCGGCCGGCCTCCAGGATCAGGATGCGGGGGTGCCGGGGCGGGGTCTGGGCCGCGGCCTTCTCCACGACCGTCTTGGCGACCGTGGCCGCGGCGACCCCGCCGCCGACGATCACCAGGTCGAAGTGCTCGGTGCTCATGCGCTTCCTCGGGCTGAGAGGGTCGGAGGCAGGGAGGGGGGCTCGGCCCACGAGCCGAAGCCGGGTGGCTCGGCGCCCATCGGGTGGGCGCCGGCGGCGGCCCAGACGAGGCCCTCGCGGTGGCCCCGGGGGGAGACGACGTGCTCGACGTCGTACGCGGTCGAGCCCTCGAGGTCGCGGTGGCCACCGCCGGACGGGTACCAGGTGCCGAGGTACCAGAGCTTGATCAGGCCGACGGCGACCGGCCCGAAGCGGGGGCTGTCGACGACCCGCGCCTCCAGGGCCGCGTGGTCGTCGTTCCCGCGGTCCTCCTCCAGCGCCTCGGCGGCCACCCGGAACAGCTGACCGGCCTCCCGCTCGCCGAGGATCCGCAGCAGGGCGTCGTAGTACGTGTCGAGCAGGCCGGTGCCGGCCAGTTCGTCCCGGTCGAAACCGGTGAGGGCGACGGAGAGGTCGGTGAAGATCTGCTGGGGCGAGGGGCGTGGGATGCCGGTTGCGGGGAGCCCTTGACTGGTCATAACCCCCTCATTCGCCACAAAAGGTTCACAATTAACCGCGAGGACCCCCTCGCCCCGGCCCGCGGGGGAGGTCGGGGAGCCGTCACGACGTGCGCGGATGCACCGCACCGGAGGTGCCCGCCCACCCCTCGCACTTCACCCGGCCGGCGCAGGGGGCACGACGGCAAACCCGCCGTTGGGACGGCCTGCGGCGGACAGGCGACCGGACGCGGAACCGGCCGTCGCACAGACGGACGACGGACGGGCGAGGAACGCGGAGCGGAGCCCCCGCAGGACTCGACGCGACAGCCTCTGACCCGCTCGGCAGGACGGAACCCGTCCGTGATCACCTGCCGTCCGGCGGCGGGCCGCCTCGCACGTCGGACAGCTGTCGAGGACCCGGTCGATCCCGGTCAGCGCCAGGATCCGGCTGACCGGCTCGGTGGGAGCGACGAGGGGAAGCGGGTGCCGGTCCGCAGGGCCGCGCGGTAGGCGTTGATGAGGCTGGTCAGTCCGGAGGAGTCCATGAAGACGGTGCCGGACAGCTCGACCAGCACGGTGGCGGGGCGGCCGGCCGGCACGGTTCGCACGCTGTCGTCGAGCCGGTCCCTGCTGTGTCGGTCGAGGTCACCGGCCACAGTGATCACGTAGGTGTCGGGAGCCGGCCTCCGTGCCTCCACGTACAGCCACGCGGGACCCTCGGGTGTCGGGAAGCGGCTGATCATTCCGGGAGGCCACCCGCGGGGTCAGGGAACGAGCTCCTCCTGGTGGCCTACGCGCCACTCGGCCAGCAGCACGGTGGCGTCGTCGTCGAGACGGCCGGCGTGGTGGCCGACGACCGCGTGCATCAGGCGGCGCAGGGTCTCGTGCAGCGTCTGACGGCCGGAGTGCTGGCGGACGATGAAGTCGACGAAGCGGTCCCGGCCGAACTCCCGCCCCTCGGCGTCACGGGCCTCGACGACACCGTCGGTGTACATCAGCAGCCGATCGCCGGGCTGGAGCTGCTGACGGCGCACGACGACGGGCAGCCCGAGACCGCTGCCCATCGGCCCGGCCGGCGGACAGGTCAGCTCGATGGTCCAGCGGTTGTCGCGGACGACGAGCGGCAGATGGTGCCCGCGGTTGACCCAGCTCAGCTGCCCGCTGGAGAGGTCGAGTTCCGCGAGGATGCCGGTGACGTACCGGCTGGTGCCGAAGTGCGCCAGGAGCACCTCCTCGACCGCCTGACTGGTCTCGGCGAGCGAGGTTCCCTGGCGGCGGGCGTTACGGCAGGCGGCGACCGCCACGTTCGCGGTGATCCCCGCCGTGGTGTCGTGGCCCATGGCGTCGAGGACGGCCAGGTGCAGCGTCTGACCGCTGACGGCGTAGTCGAAGGCGTCGCCGCCCACCCCGTAGGCCGGCTCGATCAGGGCGCCGACGCTGACGTCGTGACCCGCGAAGGCGGGCGGAGGCATCAGGTTCCACTGCATCTCCGCGGCCACGTTCATCGGCTCGGTACGCACCAGCCGGGCGTACGAGTCGCTGAAGGACCGCTTGCTCAACAGGAGCAGGGCCACCATCGAGCCGAGGTCCCGCAGAACCTGCCGAACGGCCCCCTCGTCACGGCTGTCCGCGTCCGCCCGCAGCACTCCGAGCCGTTCCACGCCGTCGGTCACCGGCACCCACCAGCGCCGCCGCTCCTGCTCCTCGCGCGCGGGCTCGGCGATGAGCTCCACGCGCTGGTAGGCCCGCCCGGGCAGCGTGCCGTCGACCTTCACCTGTTCCCCGCGGGCCGCCGCGTCGGCGCCCAGGCCGGTGATCTGCCGCAGCACCGTCTCCTGGATGTCGACGCCGTAGACGGCCACGTCGAACAGCCCGGCGGCCGCCGCGTGGCCGGCGATGAGGCCGGGCAACTGCTCCAGCGTGACGGTGTGGGCCGCCTGCATCAGCCGGCGCATCATAGTCCCGAAGTCCGTGGTGGTCGCCATGTCGCAGCTCCGGTCAGGAGGAGGCCACCTCACGCGCCGGCCGCTGCCCGGCGGGCGCAGCACGGTCCGCTACGGCGTCACTCCGCATCCGATGGCGACCGCGTACCCAGGGCCGGGGAGGCGACTCCCGGCCACGGCGTCGCTGCCTGAGCGGCCGAGGCACGCCGACCGGGACCCCTGGTGGATCACTCCCGGAGCCGTTTCCGGTCCTCAGCCCGGGGGAACCCGGCGAAGCCCGACGTCGATGGGAGGACGGACATGGCCGGCCGGAACGACCACCGCGGGGACCGCTACGACCGGGCGCGCGACGAAGCCGAGCCCGGGGCGCACTCGGGCTCGGAGCACCAGGCACAGGAGCGATCCGTGCCGGGCACGGCGAGCGCCAAGGAGGGCTACCAGCCGGAACGCGGCACGACGGCGGGCAAGCCGCTGGAAGGGATCGAGGCCGAGGAGCACACACCGCCGGAGCCGGACGACGAGACAGGCGCGGACTCCACCGACCGCTGAGCCCGGCGCGCGTAGCACCACGCCGCGCCGCAGCCACCGGCGACGAACACGCGGAGGCGAGAGCAGTGACCGCGAAGGCCGGCGAGAAGGCACAGAAGACCGGCGACTTCTACTGCGCCAAGTGCGACGAGAAGGTCCACGTGCAGCAGGGCGACAAGATCCCCACCTGCCCCAACGGCCACAAGGAGTTCGCCACACGCCGCAACGAGCCGGACACCAAGTCCTGAACACGGCGACGCGCCGCCCACGGTGGCCCGGCAGGGCCATGTCGGCGCGCCGGTCCATGGTGGCCAGGCAGCGAACGGTCCCGGACGAACCGTCCGGGACCGATCAGGGCGCCTCACCGGGTGAAGCCCCGTTCGGCGCACGCCGGCCATGACTTTTGTTGATGCAGAATCCCCGGCACTGCGCCGACTGCTCCCGGCACCCGTGGCCGATGGTCGCGTGGGATCCCCATCCCACTGGTGTGCGTCGCGCCGTCCGATGGCAGCACATGCGACAGGCGGAGCGACGGGTGGCGGCAGGAACGGACTGGCACGAGAGCGATCGCGCCGGGGGCGCCGTCAGGCGGGACAGCCGTCAACGCCCCCACGATCCAAGATCGCGGGGGCGTTGTCCCTGGTCGGGCATGGAGCCCCCTGTCGGACTCGAACCGACGACCTTCGCTTTACAAGTTCGTTCCCCACCCGGTCCGGTGGGGGCCCGCCTCATGCACCGGTGCCGTGCTCGGCTGCTGACTGTCGCCGCCGTCCGCTGCCGTTGATGTCACTCGTGGATGTCAGCGGAACAGCTTCGGGAAGGGGCAGATCTCCAGCGGCTCACCCGGCCGGTCGGCCCACCCCCACCAGACATGCCGACCGGCACACCGCCACAGCTCCCGACAAGTTCGCCGGCCTTCATCCGCCCGCTTGGAGAGCACGAAGCCACCGAACCGCATGGGCTGGCTGCACTCGGGACAGGCGGGGGCCTCGTCGGTCATGCGGAGCACCGTAACGCAGTGACCGCTTCGTCCCGAAGCAACTTGGGTGTGCGGCTGACCTCGGGTCAGAGCCTCTCTGACCTGGTGGGATTGTGCGCAAGCGTCTGTGGGTGTCCGCTGCTGTTCGTCAGCGTTGTCACGCAGTTAGACACGCGCTTGAGCAAGACTTCCGCCGCTCTAGCTGGAGGCAGAGGTCAGAAGATCGTTTCATCCTGCCCATTTTCTCCCTCGGGATTGATCTTTTTGCGCGAGCGCGTTTTTTTGGTCTTCGGAAATGCGGGTCCAGGTCCATATCGCACGGCCGTTCCCCGTTTCTGTTCGGATGTGCGAGTAATTACCTCGCGGCCGACCAGATCGCGCAGAATGTCGCGGGCCTGATAGACATCCACATCAAACAGGCGCTGAATCGTCCTATTATTCACTTCGCCATAGTCGACAATGTGCTCGATGATCTTCTTGTCGATGTCGTCGATTGCTCGGCTGTGATACGTGACGGCGCTGCCTAGACGGGCTACGACTTCACCGCGTAGGCGGTATGAGGGAAGCCTATTACGCATTGTTCCGCGAGTCGGCTCCAAGATATTCAAAGGCTCCACGGACAGTCTCAAGAGTGCCGCTTGCGCCTCCTCCTCCGTGCGCTGAATAACACTCGCGATCTCGGATGCTTTGACTGTGCGCTTGCTGCATAGGATGCGGATGATGAGCAGGGCGTCGGTGTCGTCCTGCTCATCTTCCGGGAGAGAAGCTAGGAATTTTGCGATACGTGTATTAGGAGGTGCCCCGCGAAACAGAACAGATACCTGTTCCGAGTCCTCCGAGATGACGGGTACGTCTCGTCCTGAGCGAATCATCTCGCGATACATGCGGTCGACGCCTTGACCGACTTCCTCCGCCAGGCCCAGAAGTCGGAAGGCTGCGGCGAGCGAGGGGTAACGCGCTCGCGAACCGCGGGTAAGGATGTTGCTCGTGGTCACACCGGACACGAGTGGGCCGGGAGAGTCGATCTTTAGATACTGGGGGGAGTGCTCGATGCGCACAGGAACACGCAGGCGCCAGTCGCCATGAATGAGCGCGTTTACGATCGCTTCGCGAACTGCTGCGGATGGGTAGTCCTCGATCTGCAACTGTCGGCCATCAGGCAGAGTTACCGGTGTGATTCCCTGTCGTGCTCGGGTAGCTTGGAGGACCTCCTCAAAGGCCAGAACGAGCGGCGTTCCAAGCCTAAGGACTGCATCAGTTTCACCTGCCTGCGTTCGGCGGTGCTGATAAACGATGGCCTCGGCTGGAGATGACGTTGCATCCTGGCACAGCACCAATTCGCCAGCCCGGGTGAGAGTGCCATCATCTGCCACGGCTTTCATGGCGTGGAGTAGATCGCGGTCGTTGAGTTTCCCATGTCTCTGCCGCGTGACATCAATAGAACTGGTTAGAAGCCGTCGGCAGTACCGAAAGGCCAGAGGGTCAATGTCTTCAAGGGGGCGTCCGCTAGGTGTAGCCGACCAGTCGAACCCTCGACGCTCCTCTGCCAGGCGAGTTACATCCGCCGGCCGCATCGGAATGCAGTCAGTATTGATTCGTTGGTATGTGTAGCCCTTCGCTGTGGAGTACACCTCAAGGCCCTCGGGGACTGAGATGACCAAAAGCCTCTTATCGGCGAACGTGATCTCATCGACTTCCACCAGTAGGGATGGGGTAGTCAGCGCATGAATTCTGCCTCGCAGGGTCGGTGCGTCCAAGTCGCAGCCAACGAACGCTTGCTCGCCGCCGCGAGCATCAACGACACCCACGACGATCGTCCCGCCGCTTGCATTGGCGAAGCAGACTGCGGCCTCGGCCAGATCCGCGAAGGCATCCTTCTGGTTGGGCTTGGCCTGCTTGAAGTCCAACGTCTCTGTCTCGCACTTGGCAGCCGTTGTACCGGCGAGCACCTTCTCCAGAGCTGGGAGGACCGACGGTGGCATCGTTTGGGACTCCTTTGGGGGCGGTCTTGCAGTCAGAGTATCCCCAAAGGAGCCTCAAAGGGCCTGCGCGTCGCTTCCGAGTGGCGCGCGTGGGTTGCAAGGTCGGCGGAGCGACTTTGGGCAGGAGCTGCCATGGGGCGAGTGATCATGGCCCCGTAAGCTTCCGGCGCGTCGGGCAGTCTGTGGACCTGCCCGTTAAAGCACGACGTTGGGGCCATGATCTTCGAGGCTCGCCCCATGGTGGCTGCCTAAAGTCGTGGAGCCGACCGCCCCAGCCACAGAGGGTGTCTCCTACCTCATCCCCGCAGCTCGCAGCGCGCCGCCGGGCGCGGCCAGCCGGGGCGAAGACAGGAGGCGGGCCGCGCCGTAGAGGCGGCGCGCGCCCGCGCCGTGCGCGGGCCTTGATGAAGTAGGGAAAGTCTTATCCCGCTGGGATGGGGCTTGACTGTCCGGTCCCGGGTGATGCTTGACAGTTCGGTCCCAGCTGATGGTTGACAGTGGCCGTGATCGGCTTTTCTGTGCGCGTCGTTGCGGCGTGTG